>CASGEQ010000029.1 GCA_949300535.1 uncultured Bacillota bacterium | reverse complement strand
CACGTTATACAAAATCCGCGCCTGCGTAATTGACGCAGGCGCGGACATTTTTATGTATCTTTAATTTAACGGCGTATCCCCGTCCTCTTCCATCAATCTGTAATACTCTTCAAACACCCTGTTTATCGTCTCTTTGTCGTTCAGCAGTATCAGCGCGTCCTCACCGTCTACTTCGTCGATGCGGAACGCCCACGCCTCATCTTTTTCCACGCCCGGCGTACCCTCGACCGGTTGAAGGATGACGTATACTTCTTCCTCCAAAGGGATTACCGCTATCTGCTCGAATTCCGTGCTTTGATTGTCTTCGTCGTACAAAACGATCGTTTCGGTGTTGTCGGGATCCAGAATTTTATCGATTTCACTCATTGACTTATCCTCCGTCGTTTATCATAACACGGATTTTAAATGACGTCAACGGTTAACATCAAAATTTTTCATTTTATTCGTATTCCCCGTAATCCCTGCGCTCATGCGATTCCGAGGGCGAATATCGCTCCGCGCGCGGCGGACACAGTTCCCTTCCGCGGCGTTTTTCGGGTTTGGGTGCGGAATGAATGTCGACGAGAATAACGTCCACGCCGATTTTGGTGATATCTTTAAGCGCAATAAACAATTCCGCCCTGCCGAAACGGAATCCCCGTGAACCGGGAACGACGATTCCGAGCGTTCTCCCCTCGGGAAAGGTAAAAACCACGTCGCAGACCCTGCCCAACCGCTTTCCGTCACACAGGTTGACGACTTCTTTTTGTTTTAATTCCAGATAACTCGTTTCCATTAGTTCATTATATGCCGCAGTCATGAAAAGATTTCCGCGCGCGAGAACTGCACGCATTGCCGACAGAAAAGGCAATGCCCGCGCTGCCAAATGGCGGCGCGGGCGGCTTTACCCAAAAATACATCTGCTTTTCGGATATTGCTTTAAAGCAAAGCGTTGCAGACGTTCCCTATAAAGTATGCGCGCACTACATTTAACCCTTCGCCAGGATGCAGGCTCAGAGCAGAACGATGCCGTTTTCGCGGCAGACACGCATCGTCTCGTCGTCCCAGAGCGAAGCCTGCACTTCGCCGATATGCGCTTTCCCGAGCAGAAGCATGGAAAGACGCGACTGCCCGATCCCGCCGCCCATCGTCAGCGGAAGTTTCCCCGCGAGAAGGTCGGCGTGGAAACGGAGCTTCTTTCTCTCTTCTGCGTGAGCCTCTTTCAGCTGACGTTCGAGCGCCGCCTCGTCCACGCGGATTCCCATCGACGATACTTCAAACGCGCAGCCGAGAAGGTCGTTCCAGAACAAAATATCCCCGTTGAGCGTCCAGTCGTCATAGTCGGGCGCTCTGCCGTCGTGCGGTACGCCTGAACGGAGCTTATCGCCGATCTGCATGATAAACGCCGTCCTGTGTTCTTTAAGAAAGAGATTTTCCCGTTCCTTTGGCGTCTTGTCGGGATAGAGATCTTCCAGCTCCTGCGACGTGATAAATGTGACTTCCCTTTTTAAGCGCACATTGAGCTGCGGATAGCGGCATTTGAGAACGTCCGACGTCTCGCAGATCGTGCCGACGATCGCGCGCACCACGCGCTTGAGATAGGTCACGTTCCGCGTCTCCTTCGTGATGATCTTTTCCCAGTCCCACTGATCGGTGTATACGGAATGCAGGTTATCCATTTCCTCGTCGCGGCGGATGGCGTTCATATCGGTATAAAGCCCTTCGCCTTCGGAAAATCCGTAATCGCTGAGCGCCTTGCGCTTCCATTTCGCGAGCGAATGGACGACGACCGCCGTCTTTCCCGTCTCCTTGATCTCAAATGCGACAGGACGCTCCACCCCGTTCAGATCGTCATTCAGACCCGAATCGGGATCGACAAACAGCGGCGCGGACACGCGCTTCAAATTGAGTGCAAGGCACAGTTTATCCTCGAACGTGCGCTTCAAAATGGCGATCGCAGACTGCGTATCGTACATTCCGAGTGCGGAACGGTACCCTTTCGGGACAATGACGTGGCTCATGAGATTCTCCTTCGGTCTTTCGCGCAAATATGCATAATGATATCCGTTGTTGCGCGTCTGATATCTGTCATTATAACAAAAGCGGAAAAGTTTGTCAAACGGCTGACCGAACGGAATTTGTGCAAAATGAAATCCGCTCCTGCAAAATGCGCAGGAGCGGATTTCATGACGGAAGCGGTTACTCGCCGACGTCTTCCTCTTCGACCAATTTAACAAATTCTTCATAAACCCGATCGGTAAGCTTGCGGTCCGTCACGATTTCCAGCGTTGCGTTATCGTCCTCTTCCGCAATGCGGAAGACGAGCATTTCATCGTCCGCAATCCCCTCGATTTGGTCCAACGGTTTGAGAAGCACATAAACGGTTTTTTCAATCGGAAGGACAGCTACCTGTTCAAACGAAATATCCTTTCCGTTCTCATCCTGCATTACAATCGGATCCGTATTATCAGGATCATAGAGTATATCGCGGATATCAAGCTCTTCATAATCTTCGCTCATCTTCCACCTCTCACGGTTTTTTGGTCATTATAGCATTTTCCCCGTCGGGTGTCAATGAAAAGACAAAATGCAAAAGCCCGTTTACGAAATTTCTGCCCGGATACTCCCGATCGCATTTTTTTCAAGACGGGAAACCTGCGCCTGTGAGATTCCGACTTCGGCGGAGATTTCCGTCTGCGTCTTCCCTTCATAGTATCTCAGGAGCAGAATTTTGCGTTCGCGCTCGTCCAGCTTTGCCATCGCTTCGCGAAGCGCGACCCGTTCCGTCCAGATTTCATCGCTCTGAGACTCGTCAAAGATCTGATCCATAAGCTGCAACGTATCGCCCGATTTGTTGTAAACGGGGTCGTACAGGGAAACGGGGTCGGAAATTGCGTCCAGCGCATAGACGACTTCCCGTTCACGAACGTGCATTTCCTGAGCAATGCGTTCGATCGTCGCCTCTTCATCCCGCTCTTCCAGCTTTTCCCGTACCTTCAAAATGCGGTATGCGGTATCGCGGATACTGCGGGATACGCGCAGGCTGTTGCCGCCGCGAAGATAGCGCTTGATCTCACCGAGAATCATCGGCACGGCATACGTCGAAAACTTGACATGGAAAGACGTATCGAAATGGTCGATCGCCTTGATCAGCCCCACGCAGCCCGCCTGAAAGACATCGTCCGCGTTTGCATTTTTCGCCCAGAACCTCTTGACAAGCGAAAGCACCAGCCGCATATTTCCGACTATAAATTTATTCCGCGCCTCTTCGTCGCCCGCTTTGAGCGCCGCCATCAGTTCTTCGTTTTCTTTCGCCGTCAGTTTGGGAAGTCCCGCAGTGTCCACGCCGCAGATCTCCACACGTTGCAACATAATCTCACCTCCTATGTATATGCGTACAAGGTGAGTATGTCCTTTGTCGGGAGAAATATGCGCCCGAAAAGCAAAAATAATTTCCTTAAATCTGCCGTCGGTCAAAATCCCGATCGTTCTTCCCTTTCGGCGCGCGATGTTTTCAGACGCAAAATCGGGCATCTTCGCATCAATACCCCGTATCAACGCCCCGTCCCAGTCCCGATAACAGGTATTTCACAGAGTCACGACGCGGGTATTCCGCAGAGTCCCAATATCGGATTATCCGCCGATTTTTTCTTATTTTTTCTCCGAGAATCTTCCGATACGATCGCGCACGTCCCCTTCGAAACGGCGAATAAATGCCGCAACATACTCCGAAATATCCGTATCCTTATCCATCAGGGGAGTGAGGTCCATTGCATAATTGAGCGCAGAATAGGTATCGCACGCATGGCTCGCAGAGAACGTCGCATTGGCGCTTCTGCGCCCCTCTGCGGCGAGATCGTAGCGTTTGCCGCCCACGATCTGGCTGTCAAACACGGCTGACAGACACCGAGAAAAATTGGGGTGTGCCCCGCAATCCAGATATATTTTCTCGTCGTCGTTCACCCAGTCGAGATCGCGCCAGACCTCGCATCCGAACACCTTTTCGGGCCGCTCGTCCGCGGAAAGCTGCCGCAGCGCCGCAATGACTTTCAGCGCAGTTGCGACGTGGGTGTCGTGTTTGTCCGCGAGATTGTGAGTATATACGTATTTCGGTTTTGCCGCGCGCAGGATGCGCACGAATTCACCGACGATCTCATCATCTTTCGGATCCTTGACCTGCGCGGAAGGATGTCCGAGCAGGATCTGTACGCCGTATTCTCCCACGCACGCCGCCTTTTTCTGCTCGGTAATGCGAATTTTCTTCATATCCTCATCCGTATAATCCGCATAAAGCCCGTTCCTCGGACTGCCTGCGCCGTCCGTCGTCACGACCCCGCCGAACCACAGATCGGACTTTCCGAAGCATTCGGAGATAGGCGCATATGCCATAAATTCGATATCGTCCTGATGCGCGGAGATCGCAAGATGTGTTATCCTCCCGATCGCTTTTTCCGACGGCGTTCCGTCGGGTACATAGATGACCGCTTTTTCGTTGAGCTTCATATCAATCCTCCCGTTTCGTTCCGAGCAATGCAGCGCCGATCAACCCTGCATCGTTCCCCAGCTTCGCCGCCGCGATTTTCACGGGCGCATATGCGCCGCCGCCTAAGATCAGCCGATCGGTCAGTTTCTGCAAAGGTGCTGTAAGATATTCTCCTTCCGCACTCAGTCCGCCGCCAAGAAGAATCGCTTCGGGACGGAATGCGTTTGCAATGTCGGCAAGCCCTTCCGAAAGATCGCGCAGATAAGCATTCACGACTCTTTTCGCGGTGCGATCGCCGGCGCGCATCGCATCAAACGCCGTCTTTCCGTCGGCATTTTCCGCCTCGCAGATTTTCCACATCAGGCTGTCTTTGTCCTTTTCCATCGCGCTCTTCGTGCGGCTGACGAGCGCCGTCGCGGAAGCGTATGCTTCCAGACAGCCGCGCCTGCCGCATGCGCATTTTCTGCCCCCCGCGCGGATGACGGTATGCCCGATCTCCGCGCCCGCGCCGCAGTTTCCCTCAAACAGTTTGCCGTCGAAGACAATGCCGCTGCCTACGCCCGTGCCGAGCGTGACCATGACGAGCGAACGGTAGTTTTTCCCCGCGCCGCAGAGATATTCGCCGTATGCCGCCGCGTTTGCGTCGTTCGCAAGCGAAACGGGAAGCCCCGTCAAGGCGGAAAGATTGCCTGCGAGCGGTTTGTTTTCCCAACCGAGATTCCCGCTTACGACGACGATCCCGCCTTCTCCGTCGATCACGCCGGGCGCGCCGATTCCGACGCTCTGAACGCTCCCCGCACGGGAAAGCTCGCGGACTGCGTCCGCTATCGCGTTCAAAGTTTGCTCATATCCGCACCCGCGCGGGGTTTTGACCTTTCCGCGCAACAAAATGCTGCCGTCGGCGCTCACGGCGCCGTATTTGATAAAAGTACCGCCGAGGTCGATACCGACCCTGAAAACCGTTTCCATCCTGCCGCCTCCGTCCGATTCAGATCAGATACTCGCTTCTGTGAAAGCTGTCGCAATGAGTGGGATTGAGCGCGTACAGCCGCTGCTCCCCGTTCGTCTTTTTATCCAAACGGAACGCGTTCATCTTCGCACGCGCTCTGTCAAACCCTTGAAGCGCGGTATAGGGAAGAAAAATCGCAACGCGATATCCCTCTTCCGTGCGCTCGGCCGACGCTTCGAAGGGCGGCGTCAGCTTTTCAAGGACGGGCGTTTTCCCGTCTTCGTTGAAGATATTCCCGTAAAAACGCACGCCGAACGGGGACACTTCCAGCTCTTTATAGCGCGACGTGTCGCCGTCGGGCGAGAAGAATACCTCGACCGCGTCGCCCTGCCAGATATCTTCGTTATCCTCCCGATACGGGCTGATGAGATCTTCGTCCTTTACGTCAAAGCAAAATTCCGCGCCTTTTTCGCCGAGCACACAGCGAAATCTGCAGCCGAGGTCTTCCCTTCCCGTCACGTTTTCATGAAGATAGTAAGTTTTGTCCGTTTCGATCATAACTCATCACGCTCTTCCGCCGCCGCGAGCATCCGATCGTAGCACGCCAGCATTTCATCCACGAGTCTGAACTGAGTCCGCGCGCGGTCAAGATTGTGCCCGGGACGGGAAGTACGGAAATAGACGTCCCCTTCCAGATAATCGGTCAAAAAACGCATCCCGCATTCGTACGTCATAAGCACCGCGCCCATGGGCAGATTTCTGCGTTCCTCATCCGTGATGCAGTTTCCGACTGCGGAGAGATATCCGCTGAGATAGGTCTTGTAGAGATCAAAACAGAAATGAACCTTTGAAAGATCCGGCTCATCCTCCGCCGCGCTGTTGCAGCCGAAACGAATGCTGTCGCCGAAATCATAGCACAGCGAACCGGGCATAACGGTGTCGAGATCGATGACGGAGATCCCTCTTCCCGTTTTATCGTCGATCATGACGTTATTGAGCTTGGTATCGTTATGCGTCACTCTGAGAGGAATGCTTCCGTCCGCGATCTCGTCCACGATCTTCCCGCAAAGGTCTCTGTGCGATTCCACCCATGCGATCTCTTTTTCCACTTTCTGCTTTCTGCCGCAGACGTCCTTCTCGACGGCGCGCAGAAAGTTCTGATACCGCACTTTGGTATTGTGGAAATCGGGAAGCACTTCATAAAGCTGAGAAGCGTCAAACCCCGCCAGAAGATTGGCGAAATTGCCGAACGCGACCGCGCTTTCGTAAAAGTCGCGCGGATCGCGCACGCTCTGATAAGTCGTCGCCCCTTCAATAAACGCATAAATACGGAAGAAATCTTTTCCGTCCGTATAATAGCTTTTCCCGTCCTTTGCGGGAATGATGGTCAGGCATTCCCGCATGGGATCCCCGCCCCGCTTTTCCACGCTCGCACGGCAGAATGCCGTCACGAGTTCGATGTTATGCATCAGTTTTTCCACGTCGCGGAACAAGCGGTGATTGATGCGCTGCAAAATATAACGCACGTCTTTTCCGCCGCAGCGCGCGGTAAGAAGAAAGGTATCGATGATGTGCCCCTCTCCGTACCGCTCGCAACTGACAAACTCTCCGTCGATCGTAAACTTTGCCGCAATTTCGGGGAATGCAAACTCCGTATTCATCTTTCCACCTCTTCCTTAAATCGGATCCGCTTTACGAAAGCAGCGAAGCTTTCCCGTTCTCCACTTTGACCTTCGCCGTCAGTCGGATATCCCTCGAAGAAGCGCCGATAAGAATCTCGTAAATACCGTCATCCGTGCGCCAGCCGTCCGTCGCCGTGGAATAATAAGCGAACGCATCCGCCGCAAGCGCAATCTCCACGCCAACGCTCCCGCCTGCGCTGACAAGCGTCTTGGCATACCCCTTCAATTCCTTTTCGGGACGATAGACAAACGACTGCATGGGACGGATATAAACCTGGCTGATCTCTTTGCCGTCCTGCTTAGAAATATTTTCCACGTTGAAACGGACGGTAACGCCCCCTTCTCCGCAGAAGAGTTTCAGATCAGAATAGACAAATTCCGAATAACTCAGCCCGTGCCCGAACGGATATGCCACTTCGACGTGATAGGTGTCGTAATAGCGGTAACCGACGTCAAGCCCTTCCTCATAGCGAGATACGCATGCGTCGTTAAAAGTGCCGTAAGAAGGCGTGCTTTCCAGGCAGACGGGGAACGTCTCGGAAAGTTTTCCGCTCGGATTGACCTTGCCCGTAAGGATATCCGCGAGCGCCTCGCCGCCGCCTTCGCCGCAGAAGCCTGCCCAGACGATCGCCGCAACGCTGTCTTCCCACGCGCTCACGTCGAGCGCGCTTCCCGCGAACAGAACGACCACCGTATTGGGATTGCGGTGCGCAATTTCCAGAATCAGATTTTCCTGTACAGCGGGCAGGCGCATATTCTCGCGGTCTCCGCCTTCATATTCGATATCCGAACCCGTACCCGCACAGACGACGGCGACGTCGCTTTCCGCCGCCTCGAGAAACGCCTTATGAGGTTTCTGCCAGGTAGAAGCAATGCCTTTTGTCCAGAATGCGGGCTCATATTTCACTTCGGAATCCAGCCGCTCGCGCAAAAGAGCGGGAAGATCGAAGAATGCGCCGCTCCACTGCACCATCGACGAGCCGCCGCCCGCGACAAGCCCGCAGCGCCCGGGCGCCGCATATTCGCCGCTGACCGCGACGCTCGTTCCCTTTGCAAGCGGGAGAACGCCGTCGTTTTTCAGCAGAACGATGCTCTCTTCCGCGATGCGCTGCGCAACTTCGTGACGTTTTTCGCGGGAAACTGCCTTCTTTCTCTGCTTTCCCATCTCCTCGCAGCGATAAACGAGATCGAGCACGCGCCCTGCGCAGGCGTCAAGTTCCTCATCCGAGATAAGCCCCGCATGATAATCGGCAACCAGTTTTTCATAATTTTTCTGATTGAACGGGAACTCGATATCCAATCCCGCCTTTGCGGCAGCCGTCCTGTCGCGGACCGCTTCCCAGTCGGAATAAATTGCGCCGTCAAAGCCGAACTCCTCGCGCAAAATGCGGAATCCTTTCTTGTTTTCGGAGGCATAAACGCCGTTGATACGGTTATACGCGCACATTGCGGAGACGGGCTTCGCTTCGCAGGCGATCTGGAAGGGTTTGAGATAGATCTCGCGGAGCGTCCTTTCGTCTACTTCGCTGGATTGTTCGAGACGGTTATATTCGAGATTGTTCGCGTAATAATGTTTCAGGCACGCGCCGATCCCGCAGGACTGCAATCCCTCGATGTATTCGCGTGCGAGCGTGCCCGCAAGGTACGGATCTTCCGAAAAATACTCGAAATTGCGGCCGTTGAGCACATTGCGCTTGATATTCACGCCGGGCGCGAGCAAAATATCCACGTCGTTTTCGATGCAGTCGCCCGCAAGCGCCTCGCCCATCGAACGCGCGCAGTCGCGGCTCCAGGTATTGGCAAGACTCTGAATCGCGGGATACGCAACGGCACGGACGGTTTCCACCTCTCCGTTGTCCTTGCGGTTTTCTTTCCGCAATCCCGTCGGGCCGTCGGAAACGGACACCCGGGGCAGTTTTCCGCCGAGATCGGGCGTGTGCCAGAATCCGTCGCTGCAAATAAGACGCAGTTTTTCTTCCGCCGTCAGATCGGCCGTCGTCAGTTTTTTCATAAGTTACCTCCGTTATTTTACACGCATGATTCCGCTTGCTTTGAGAAGCGGTGCGAAAATTCCTCCTACCACGGAACGATTGATGAAATGTACGATATCGCCGCGCCCCGTATAATACCAGTCGCCGAACGGGAAACGGGAAGGAGATTCCCGAAGATACCGCACGACGGGCAGATACAGCGCTTCCGCCTTTTCCTTATCGTCGGTGAGCGCCGCCGCCCAGACAATCCAGTCCGCTTTGGTATAGCTCTCACGGGTATCCAGCGGAACGCCGTAACGATTGCTCTTCTGAATGTAATACGCCGTTTCGCGCTCGCAGACGTCCTGACCGATCAAATCGAATCCGAACAGTTTGTCGAAAAGGATATTGTATTTGACGGAAAAAGTATCCGTCTGACCGTATGCGAGCGGCATGATGCCGTCGCCCGCCGATTTTTTGAACTGCTCGGCAAATGCGCGCGCTTTCCCCTCGTATTCATCGGCAAGGGCCTGTTTCCCGAGCGCGCGGCAGATGAGCGAAAAGCTCTCGATCCCGACAAGCGCCTTGATGGAAAGATTGACGTTATTGGCAAGATGTCCCGCAAAATCGTCGGTGCAAAGCTGATTTTCAGGCTTCGGACCGTATTTGATGAGATATTTGACCCATTTTTTCATGAGCGGGAAATTCCGCTTTGCGAGCGTCTTGTCTGCCCCCGCCTGAATCACCGCCGCCGTCATGATGAGCATGTTACCGCATTCCTCGACGGGCATCTGACAGTTCTTGTCATATACGTCGCTCTCGGCGGGACGGATGTAGAGCATCTGATTGGTACGGGGCGATACGCCCGTGGAGAACATGCCGCAGCAATACTTATCCTCTCTGTATGCGGTACCATATACCTGCCCCGCACACCAGGGATATGTTCCGAGATCATGCGGTGCGAAATCGTACTTCCAAACCGCCATATGCGCAAACGCATAGATCCCGCACATCATCGCGTTGACCAGCTCGGGATTATACAAAAGAAAGAACGGCATGGACGGATAGCTCACGTCTACCGTGCCGATACAGCCGTTCGAATTGTTTTCCTTGGAGAGAAACAGCAGTTCTCCCGCGGCGTTCTGCACGAGCTTGTGCGCGCCTACGCACTGTCTGACGGACGCACAGGCAAGATCGTAATAATCTTTGCCCACCGCCTCGCAGTCCTCTTTCAGTTTCCGATCGAACGCATCGCAGTGGGCGAGGATCTCGTCGTGTCTGAGGACAGAGAAATCCAGCGCGTCGAGGATCGTCTTTCCGTTACAGAAGAAATACCCTTTCAGCCATTCGCCGAAATAGAACACGGACACCTTGTCGTCAAAGGCGGTCATGAAGTACCCCTTTGCAGAGGTGTTCACTCCGAGAAGATACAGCCGCTCGTAATCCTTGCGCAGATATTCCCGCTTACCTTCCGAAAGATAGAGATTGATGCCCGAATCGCTTATGAGCCAGCATTCCTGCGCGGCGAGATAGACGTCGCCCCAGTCAGGCGCGACGCAGTCGCTCGTATCCGAACAGACCATGTTGCGCCCGCGCGTGAAATACGCCGCTTCATATCCTTTCATCGGGATTACGCCGCCGACCACCCACGCACGCTCCTCATTATAGCAAAAATCTTCATCCATTGCAATGGAAACGGAAAAATCTTCCGGAAAATTTTTGTCGGGAATGACTTCGTATTCGGTATAGCATACGGGGCAGGACATTACGTCCAGATCGTCCGGGAAAAGCGGCGAAACAAAGCGGATCTTCAGCGTGAATTTATCTGCGCGGTAGGTATAATCGGTCGTAAACGCGCTTACGCGGACATCTGTCTGTTCCATATATTCCGCGCCGTCTCGTCTGCCCATGAAGCAATAAGTTTTACCTTCGAACCGTACGAATCCGCAGGCACGGTGTTAAGCCCCGTCCAGAAAACGGTATTCCCGCCGTTGAGCGCGTCCGTATTCGCCCAAACGGAAAAAAGCGGGTCGATCACCCATAAAGGGTATGCGGGTAAAATTCTATTCGTCATTGTTTTAACTCCTTCATATTGTCATTACCGATTACGGAGGGTCGGCAACGCCGACCCTCCGCCCGGTTGTTTATCAGATTGCGGGGCTTTCCAGCCACACGCCAGCCACATAAATGTCGCTCACGTTCTGATCGAATGCCACCGCAAGCCAGCCCGTAAAGCCGCCTGCAAACCATGCATCCACATCATACAGATCGTTTTGCTCGCCGTCCTGATATGCAGGCACTTCGATCTCCACCCAGGTATTGGCGCTGATCTTCTGATCGGCAGCGACAGCCCCCCAATGTATCATCGAATAGGCGATCTCCGTACTGCTCTCGGAAGCGAAATAGACGAGTATCTTCGCCTTATATCCGCTCCGATAGAGCTGCTTGTCGATCTGCGAGAGTACGCGAATGTTTGCAGTCAATCCATCCTGCGTCGTCAGTTTCACCGCGCCGTTTTCAGGCTTTTCTCCTCCTTCGGGCAAAGCGCTCTGCTCGACCCAGGAAGCCGTCACATTAGGCTTATCTCCCGATGTTGCCGTATCAAATTTCGCCGTAGCGTCCGAGCTGAAATCGACGATATCGATCCGCCCCGGATTTTCAAAGGTAAAGCCTGTCATCCAAAGCGCCTCGATGGGCTGATTGCCGCTTGCGGGAACGGTCGCCCAGAACAATTTGACCTGTCCCGTTGAGTCGTCCATCCGCTCCGCCAGAGCGCCGAGCGCAATTTCACATTTCACCCATTGTCCGACGGCGATATTGCTCTCGGAATATATATCGTCAGCATTTTCTTTGTGCAAAAGTTTGATCTGCAGCTCCTGACGGGAAGAAGTATCCGCCTTCTCGACATAGAGCCAGAAAGACATCGAAACATAACCCTGCTCCATATACGACTGCACGTCCGTCTTGGTTAAGGTACGCGCATAAACGTTCGCCTATTGGTCGCCGTCCGCCGTGTCTGCATTCAGTCTGACCGCAATCTCATAACCGTCGGGCACTCCTTCGTGCGCAAGCGAACGCTGATATTTGGTCGCATTGCTCATTCCTCTGTCAGCCCATACGTTGCTGCCGCTGAATGCGGCAAACTCGTTCATATCCAACAGCGCGGGAGTTCCTTCCGAGGCCTTCGCGTAAACGCTCGCGATGCGAACTTCGTTGACCGCGTTGACCACGCCGTCTCCGCCGTTCTGAATCCAGAGAATGCGCGCGGAGAGATTATCCGCAAAATAAGCCGCGTCGATGACTACGTCATACCAGGTGTTGACCGGAACGAACACGCGCACTCCGTTTACTTCAATCTGAATTTCTGAAATTCTGCTGTCTGCCTCGACGCCGATATACATCGGGATGACGACAGAGCCATAAGTTCTGAGCGTTTCCGGGGTCATGCTTACCGCATTGAAGTAAAGATTAGGCCAGTTTCCACTCTCACCCCCATTCGTTACCGTAAACGAAACGCCGCCTGCCGCGCCTTCGGGAAGATCGCCCTCTTCCCGAAGATAGGTCTTTTGGTAATCGGGCTGTCCGCTTTCCAGCCGCACGTTCTGCAGAGAAGAGAGATCGTCAAAGGACTCCACCTCGTCTGCTGCGGGCGCCTTACGCGCAACCGTAAGCGTTGCGCTTCCCGAGTATGTCA
>CASGEQ010000028.1 GCA_949300535.1 uncultured Bacillota bacterium | reverse complement strand
CGTTCCTCTCTCGCCGAATGCGGATTGCAAAACGCGCAATCATTTTATTTTCAAAGGACTCCCTTATAAAACTTTTCCGCTGCCTCGCGGCGGCAGGGCGAAACGGTATATTTTTCCGTCCTTTTCTCATACTTTCGGTATGAATACCGTTACGGGAAACTTACAATCGGATACGGAAGCGCTCAAAAAGCTGCTCCCCGCGCAGGACATTTTCCTTTTCCCCTTCGATTCGCAAGGCGGAATGCATTTTACCGTCGTCTATGCCGACGGGATCACCGACAAGGAACTTCTGGGAGAACAGGTCGCGCGTCCCCTGCTCGCCTACCGCGGTTCTGCGGCGGCGGAAGAAGTGAAACGGCACCTCACTTCGCCCGAACTGCGCCTGCAAAAAGATCTGAACAGGCTCGCGGAAGAGGTGCTCGCGGGCAATCCCGTCCTGCTTTGGGAAGGCATGGACGAAGCGATCGTCACGGGCGTCAAAAAGGTCTTTACGCGCGCGGTCGCGGAACCGCCGACGGACGTCGCCGTCAAGGGTCCGAGGGAAGGGTTTATCGAGGACCTCAAAACCAACATGACGCTCGTGCGCAGGCGCCTGAAAACGCCCGCCCTGCGCTTTGAGACGTTCACGATCGGGCGGCAGTCGGATACCGTCGTCACGCTGTGTTTTCTCGAAGGCATTTCGCCCGAAAGCGTCGTTTCCGAAGTGCGCAAACGGCTCGCCGCGATCGACATCGATATCCTGCCCGACTCCTCCTATCTCACCCACTTTCTCGTATCCCGCCCGCGCTCTCTGCTCAAACAGGCGGGCACGACGGAAAAGCCGGATATCTTCTGTGCGAAGATCGCTGAGGGGCGGGTCGGGATTCTTGCGGACGGCTCCCCCGTCGCGCTTACCCTGCCCTATCTCGTCGTCGAAGATTTTCAGTCGAGCGAAGACTATTTCGTTTCCCCCTTCCGCGCCACCTTCACGCGCATTTTGAGGCTGTTCGCGCTCATCGTCGCAATCTATCTGCCCTCTTTCTACATTGCCGCGCAGCTATTCAAACTGCAACTCATCCCCATCCGCCTGCTCCTGACCATCGCGGGGAGCATTCAGAATATCCCCCTTTCCCCGTCGCTGGAAATGCTGCTCGTCCTGCTCGTGCTGGAAGTGCTCAACGAGGCGAGCATCCGAATGCCCAAATATGTCGGCATGGCGCTCTCCGTCGTCGGCGCGCTCGTACTCGGCGAGACCGCCGCGCGCGCGGGATTTGTCTCCACGCCCGCGATCATCATCATCGCATTCAGCGGGATCGGACTGTACGCCGTCCCCAATCTCATCGAGACCACGTCCGTCCTGCGCCTTGTCATGCTGCTCGTCGCGGGAAGCGTAGGCCCCTACGGCATCATCCTGCTCACCGCATTCGTGCTCTGGTATCTCGCTTCCACGGAAAATTACGGCGTGCCCGTCTTCGCGCCTTTCGCGCCCATGATCAGGCATGACCTGCGCGATTCGCTCGTCAAGTATAACCTCTCTTCCCTTGCCCGCCGCCCTGCGGCGTTCAAAAGTCTCAACAAACGGAGAATGAAACATGGATAAGATCTCTCAGCGGCAACTCTTTTTCTTTCTCGCGTGCGTCGCGCCCGTGGGGAAGATCGTGCTTTTGCCCGCACAGCTCGTATATGCTTCGGGAAACGACCTGCTTTTCCCCGCAGTCGCCAATTTTTTATTGCAGGCGGGCGCGATCGCGCTCGTCATGCTCGTCGCCCGCGCGGGAAAAACGCTCCCCGAACTGCTTTGCAATACCTTCGGGAAAATTGCGGGAAACGCGGTCATGGTGCTTTTATCCCTTTTCTTTTTCTATGCCGCGCTGTTTCCGATCATCGAGCAGAAACTGTTCGTACAGAGCGTATTTTACGACACGCTCCCCTCTCTCCTCGTCTTTGCGCCCTATTTCGTGCTGAGCGCGTATCTGTGTGCCAAGCCTGCCTCGGGCATGGGGCGTATCTCGGACATGCTGGGTCCGATCTCCGTCATTGCATTTGCCGGAATCCTCGCCATGTCCGTGCCGAGCGCGGATTTTTCCGCCCTGCTCCCCGCGGGCGCGGCGGGCGCAAAGGGCTTTTTCGGGGGGACCGTGTCCGCGATGAGCTGGTTTTTCGACGCCGCGATCGTCCTTTCCTTTGTGGGAAAGTTCGAATACCGCAAGGGCATGGTGTGGAAAGCGCCCCTTTGCTATCTCGCGGGCGGAGCCGCCGTTCTCCTCTTTCTCGCCGTGTTTTACGGCATCTTTTCGGACATCGCCCTCCGACAGACGTTTGCCTTCGCCAAGATCGCGAAATATTTTTCCGCGCTCACCGTGCTCGGGCGCATCGATTACGTCTTTATCTGTCTGTTCGCGCTCGTGATGGCATTCTATACCGTTCTGCCCCTTCAGGCGGGAACGCAGGCGCTGCGCACCGCGTTCGGGAATAAGGGCAGTCCCGCGCTCTATTCGGTCGCGGTGAACGCCGTCTTCTTTGCCCTCACCGTGTTTTTGAACGATTATTTCGCCTCGGTGCAGGATACGATCACGAGAACCCTGTTCTGGATCTTCCCCGCGTTCTCCTGTATCCTGCCCGCGCTCGCCCTGCTTTTAAGGAGGAGTCCCCGTGAAAAGACCGCTTAAAAAACTTCCTACAAGGCTCTTTCTACTGCTTGCCGCCTTTCTGCTCTTTTCTTTCCTGTCCAACGACTTCGGGCTTGTGGATATTCAGAAAACCGCGATCATCCTCGCGGCGGGAATCGACCGAACGGAAACGGGATACGAAGTGACCGCGCAGATCGCCGTCCCCGCCCCCGCCCAGGGCGGTTCGGGCGGCTCAACTTCGGGCGTGAATATCCGCGGCGAGGGCGAAACGGTCGCGGAAGCGATCGCGCAGATCTATTCCGAAACGGGCTGGGTGCCCAAACTCATCTTCTGCGATCTTATCTTAATCGGGGAAGAAACGGCGAAAACGGACGTGTTTTCCTTCCTCGGATTCTTCCTGCGGAACGAGTATATGTCGGATAACTGCCTTCTTGCGCTCTGCGAGGGAAAAGCGGGCGATATGCTCTCTTCTCCCAGCGCGATCGATCAGACTTCTTCGTTCGCAATGGAAAAACTGTTTTCGGACGCGGCGGAAAAATCGGGCTACGTCGCCAATACCACGCTCAAGGACTTCGCCATAGGATATTACGGAGTTTCCGGAAGCGGATTCATGCCCTTTATCCGCGCTCTGAAACAGAGCGACGGCGGCGCGCAGAGCGGAAGCGGAGAAGAAAGCGCGGGCGGCGGACAAACGAAAGAGCAGAAACTCGTCTATACCGCCGAAGAGACCGCCGTGTTTTCCGAAGGCGCGTTCGTCGCCCTTTTGAACCGCGACGAAACATTCGCCTATAAACTGCTCTGCGGCTCCGTCTTCGCGGGCAATTTCACCGTGGAGACGGACGGAGGGACGGTATCGCTCAACGTCTTCAAAAACGACGGAAGCGCAGAACTCGACAAGACGGCGACGCGCGCGCAGCTCTCCGTAGATATCCGGGCGCGCGTATACGATAAATCCGCCCCGTCGGACGTCGGCGAGATCACGCAATCGGAAATTCTCCCCTCCGCCGTTGCAGAGAACGCGGAACGGCGCGTGGAAGAGATGATCCTCTCCCTCTGGGACAAATGTACTCAGGCGGACTGCGATCTTTTTTCCCTCGCGCGGCAGCTGTATCGGCGCGATCTTCCTCTTTATAAGGAAAAGGGCGGACTCGCATTAAGCGACCTTGCCCCTTCCGTAAAGGTAAGCGTTTCCGGCATCCGCTGAAAAAAATTTTGATTTTTTTTGAAAAAGGTCTTGACAATTGAAAATTATATGCTATACTGAGAGTACAAAAAGAAAATAACTTTCATGAAATGTTATTAGCGCACAAAAGGCAGGAGACTCCGATGCACAAGTGATTGCAGGCGCCAACTGAAAAACGAACGGGAAAGTTCGCGAACCTTTTTGCAAGGGGAAGTATCGGTCGACGGTACGCACCCGAAAAATCTCATATCGAGGAGGTACGACGATATGTTGAAAATCATTTCTTTCCGGAGCCACAAGCTCAATTAAAAGGAGGATAGTCCAATGTACCAAGCCATCAAAGGGGCGGCTGAATAGCTTCAACTCGATCATTTTCGCGGATGATTTGCAGATCCGCGTGGAGACACACTCTCACATAAGATAGTTGGACACAGCCGACAAAACGACTGCCCCTCTTCAGAATCCTTCGGTAACGAAAGGAATTTCCCGACCCGAATCTCTTCTGTCCGACCGAACGGTCCCCTCCCGAACGCAAACGGGATGCGGAATTCGGAACGGATGGCAGGAAGGAAGAATCGGAACGCAAGAGAAGTCGGACCCGAAGCCGATTTGAATTGACGCAAGTAAACGAGGAATGCCACTTCGGCGCACGCGTATAAGAGCGAGGAAAGAGGAAATCCGAATACCGGTTACGGACGAATCGGAACAAGCGCGAGTACGTTGAACCGTGGGAAGCACAATCGCAAGCGAACGCCGAAACAAAGACGCGGAGGCGAAGATCGCTCCGAGTGAAGAAACTACCCTCCCCCATTCATACGGATCCCCGCCCGAAAGTGCGACGGAACCCGAAAGGAACGACGGAAAGGACGCTAAGGAATCTTCTCCCGAACCGACGATGAAAGAGGCAGGCGAAACAGGCAAAAGCTGCCCGACGACAACTGAATCACGAAAATAACGCCCTCTGCGCAGGCCAACGCAGGGGGCTTAACTTTTGCGCTTTTCCCTTTCCTCCGCCCGCATTTTCATCCGTCGGAAGCGGACGGATTTTTTCTTTGCGAAAGAGAAAAAAAGCGAATATTTGACAAAAGCCGACCCATTCTTCGACTGCCTGCCTCCGCGTTTGCCTTATAATAAGGAAAAAACGTGAGGTAACCCCATGAAACGTCTCCGTAAAATCCGACTTTCGCCGAAAACGGCGGTAAAATATTTCGCGCTTGCCGCCGCTATGTGCTTTCTCAATTTTACCATGCCGCAATCCGAACCGCTCGCCTTCGCCCTGTATTTTGCCGCGATCTCGAGCGGGCTGAATCTGTATGCCTGCGCGGTATTCTATCTTTTATCCTCCCTCGTTTCCTTTTCCGCCGCCGCAAGTCTGACCGCCGCCGTACAAGCGGCGTTCTGCACCTTTCTTTATGCCGTCTACGCGCTGAAAAAACGCAGAATCGGCGCGGAACGCGCCGTATATGCCGCCTTTGCGCAGCTTCCGTTCGTCTTTTTGTTTCCGCATGCGGGATATTCCTTTTTCACGCTCTCGCCCCTTCTGCAAAAAGCCGTCCTCGCGGGCGGAATTTTCCTTCTGACCCTCTTTTTCGACGACGGTCTCCGCGCCCTTTTGTTCCGCGCCTTCCGCTGCCGTCTTTCCGCGCACGCGCTCGCGGAGATCTGTCTGATGGGAACGCTGACGGGGATCGGGCTTTGCGCGGCGCTCGGCCCGCTCGTCTATCTCGCCCTCGCGCTCTTTCTTCTGCTGTTCTCCGTCCTGCTCCTCAAAAATTCCGCCTCCATCCCCTTCGCCCTCGCGCTCTCCCTGCCGCTTGCCGTCGTGGAAAAAAGCGCCGTGCCGTGCGCCGTATTTGCGGCTTATGCCTGCTTTCCGCTTCTCTTTACCCCCTACGGCAAGGGCGCGCCCGCATTCGCGCTCTTTTTGTGCTATCTCGCTGCGCAATACTTCGAATCGCTTTATACCGCGGACGCGGTGACGATCGTCCTTACCTTGCTCGCCTGCGCGATTCCCGCGCTTTGCGCCGCGCTTCTGCCCGAATCGCTGTACGCAAAGGCGAGAAAAACGCTGCTTTTTTACCGTGAACGCACCCTGCCGCGCATTGCCATCAACCGCAACCGCCGCGCCGTCGGGGAGCAGCTGTATGAAGTCTCCGCGCTCTTCCGCGAGATCGAAAGCGCGTTTTCCGTTTCCGAAGGCGAAGATCATTCCGCCGTACAGCTGCGCGAATCTCTGATCAATAAGCTGTGCGCGAAATGTCCCGACAAAACCCGCTGCGCAAAAGGCGGCGCATCGGACGCGATGGACAAACTCATCGCCGTAGGGCGCGCCAAGGGAAAGGTGAATCTCATCGATCTTCCCGCCGACCTCACTTCCATGTGCGGAAACTGCGCGGGACTCCTGTTCGTGCTCAACAAAGAGCTGGACGATTACCGCCGTTACAGCACGGAGCTGGAAACGGCGAAAGCGGGCCGCAAACTGCTCGCCGAACAGGCGCACGGCATCAGTGAAATTCTGCGCGATCTCGCCCTCGAACAGAGCGAAGAATACTCCTTTTCGCAGGAAGAAGCGCGCCTTTCGCGCGCATTGTCCGCGGCTGGCATTTTAAGCACGGAGATCTTTCTCTACGGCGAAGGCGACAGCTTTACCGTGAGCCTTACCGTTGCGGAAAACATCGGGGGGAAAAAACTCAGCGACGTCGCGAGCGCCGCGCTCGGTATTCCCCTTTCCGTTTCCGAAAAAATCCCCTTGACTTCCGACCGCGCCTGTTTCGTGCTCCGCCGCCGCGCCAACTTCGACGCCGCGTTCGGCATCGCCGCCTGCACCAAAGAGGGCGAATCGGCGAGCGGAGATACGCACTCCATCCTGAAAATCGACGAGCGCAGATTCCTCGTCGCCCTGTCCGACGGCATGGGCAGCGGCTCGGACGCGCGTACCGTATCGGACAGCACGCTTACGCTCATCGAAAGCTTTTACAAGGCGAAAATGCCCTCGGATACCGTTCTGTCCACCGTCAACCGCCTGATCGCGTTCTCTTCCGACGAGATGTTTTCCTGTCTCGATCTCGCCGCGGTCAATCTGGATACGGGAGTTGCTGACGTCGTCAAGATCGGCTCCCCTGTCGGGTTCGTCCTTTCGGGCGAAGAACTGCGTGTTCTGGAAGGCGAATCCCTGCCCATGGGCGCGCTGGAAGCCGTGCATCCCGCGACCATGCGCGTGCCCATGAAGGAGGATGATTTTCTTCTCTTCATGAGCGACGGCGTGACGACTGCGTTCGGTTCTTCCGCCGATCTGTATTCCTATCTCAGCGAGCTGAAACCGCTTAACCCGCAATCGCTCGCGGAAGAGATCCTCACCGCCGCCTTAAAGCGTTACGGCGGCAAGGCGCAGGATGACATGACCGTACTCGCCGTCCGCCTTCTGAAAGCCGCCTGACGGCTGATAACGGGCTTTTAGCAACAAAACAACGCCGCGCCGTCGCAATCAAGCGACGGCGCGGCGTTGTTTCTGTCATTCTTCGCGGATTAAATATGCGGTTTTGACGGGAATGACCTTTTCCAGATCGGAAAACTTCATTTCGATCTGCAATCCGATCTTGCCTGCGCTGAACATGACCGTATCCAGTCCGCGGACGCTCTCGTGAAAGAACGTCGGAAATTGTTTTTTCATGCCGAGCGGCGAACAGCCGCCGTGCACGTAGCCCGTAAGCGGGAAAAGTTCCTTCTGCGGGATCAGCTCCACCGATTTTTCCCCCGCGGCGGCGGCGCACTTTTTGAGATCGAGTTCCGCCGCAACCGGAATGACGAATACATAATATTTGCGCGGCGCTCCCACCGTTACCAGCGTTTTGAACGTGCGGGCGGGGTCCTGTCCCAGCGCCGCGGCGACTTCCTTTCCCGAAAGCGCGCCCGTGCCTTCGTAAGAGTGGACGGTATACGCCGCCTTCGCTCTGTCTAAAATGCGCATTGCGTTTGTCTTTTCCATCGTTTTCTCCGTAAAAAAAGCGCGGTCCGCGCGCTTTTTTTTATTTTCCCGCCTTTGCAGACGGCGCGTTTTTCCTCTTTATACCACTTCGATCTGACAGCAGCGCATGGTCGCGATCGCCGCGTCATGATTGGCGGGCGACGTTCCCGCGCAAGCCCGCGCCGCGACGGCGAGCTCGGCTTCGGGGCAGAACGCCTTGACCAAAAGCGCGTTGCTCACGACGCAGATATCCGTGCATACGCCGCAGAAAAGAATGCGGGAAAAGCCGTTTTCCTTTACATACCGCGCAAGCTCGGGGCTCCCGAACGAGGGTTTATCCAGGACAATGTCCCCCTCCTTTTGCAGTCCGTCCGCGATTTCCCAGCCTTTGGTGCCTTTCACGCAATGGACGACGGGCAGTTTTTTCCCTTCCTGCGTGGACAGATAATCCTCCCCGTGCGTATCGCGGGTAAATACGACCGTATCTCCGCGGCGGCGCGCCTCTTCGATGAGTTGGGCGACGGCGGGCAGGATTTCCTGCGCCTCGCTCGTACCGATCGCACCCGTGATAAAATCGTTCTGCATATCGACGACAACGAGTAACCTTTTCATGCGACGTACTTCTTCAATACTTTGATCAGGCAGTCGGCAATATAGCGGCAGCCCCTGTGCGTGGGATGGACGCCGTCCGTCGTAAACTGCGACGGATCGATATCCTGCGTCAGCCCGTTGAAGATCTCGTCCATGGGGACGAAAGCCTCCGCTTCGCGCGCGGCGATATCGCGGACGATCTCGTTGAACGCATCCAAAAAAGGACGGAAACGCTGTTTATCCCCCATTTTGAGCACGAACGGCTCGATAATGAAGAGTTTCGCGCCCGTCGATTTGATCGCCGCGACGATTTTTTCGTAATTAGCGCGGAATTCCTCGGGCGTAACCTCCTGCCCGAGCGAAAAACGGCACCACACGTCGTTGATCCCGACCAAAAGCACGACGATATCGGGCTGTTCCGCCACGACGTCCTGCTGCACGCGCGCCAAAAGCTCCGCCGTGCGGTCCCCGCCTATGCCGCGGTTGACAAATTCAAGGCCCTTATCGGGATAAAGCAGGCGCAGTTTCCCCGCCGCGATACGGACATAGCCCGTTCCGAGATCGGCAGGATCGAGTACATTTCTGCCCGAATGAGTGATAGAATCGCCGAAAAATACAATCTTCATTTGCGCACCCCGAATTTTTCGTCATACGCTTTGAGACATTTCTCGACGATGGAGACCGCCTCGTCACGGTGTGCGATCTCTTTGACTGTCGTCTTTTTATGCTCGAGCGTCTTGTATACTTCAAAGAAATGCATCATTTCTTCAAAGATATGCTGCGGCAGTTCGCGGATATCCTGATATCCGTTATACGTGGGATCTTTGAGCGGAATCGCGATGATCTTTTCGTCCAGATCTCCGCTGTCAATCATCTTGATCACCCCGATCGGATAGCAATGCAAAAGCGTCATGGGATAAATGACCTCGTTGCACAGGACCAATACGTCCAGCGGGTCGCCGTCGTCGGCGAGCGTGTGCGGAATAAATCCGTAATTGGAAGGATAGACGGTGGACGTATAGAGCAGCCGATCCAATTTCAGAAGCCCCGTTTCCTTATCCAGTTCGTACTTTGCCTTGCACCCTTTCGGAATTTCGATGAGCGCCTCAAAAGACTCGGGCGTGATTCTGCTCGCGTCGATGTCGTGCCAGATATTCATAACATTCCCCCTTACTGTTAACTGCGTCTATTTTATCATACTTTGCGCATGAGGGCAAGGTATGGAAATAAATTTTTCGTAAATTTTTTATAAATTCGCGAAAATATACTTTGACAATCGTTACAAATTATGTTATAGTTATAAGGCGTTTATCGTGAGCCGAAACGCGGCGGAATGCAGAAGTACCCAAGTGGCTCAAGGGGCTCCCCTGCTAAGGGAGTAGTACTGGATAACGGTAGCGCGGGTTCAAATCCCGCCTTCTGCGCCAAAAAACAGCAAAGGGTTTTTGCCCTTTGCTGTTTTTTGTTGACGAGGTGAATTATACTTATATCGTTTAGCGCAACAATATTAAATCGAACTTCCCCGCCTTGGGGTTATTGGCAGATTATCCAAACAACTCCTCTATTTTTTCGATCAGTTCTTCTCTCCCCCACAACCGAACGCCGTTCACTTGCGCCAGCTCTTTTGCCTCTTTGGTAAAATATCCCGAGGAGATCACCATGACGTCATTGCATTGATAATATTTTTTACCCGCGACTGCCTCCTGAATTGCGAAGTTTCCCACCGCACTTTTATAACGCTTTGCCTGAATGCCCAAAACATATCCGTTTTTACTTGCAACTATATCTATGCCTTGATCGCCCGTCGTTTTTGTCAGTCGGGTTTCATATCCCATTTTCGTAAAAAGTCCCGAAATAAACGCTTCAAATTCAGTGCCTGACATCAGATCGATCTGCTCGATGCTTATTCTGCCGCCCTCATCCTCGGATTTTTCCAAACTCTTGATCTTTTTAATTTTAGGTAATTTTTCAGAAAGAAAAGTTTGGAAATACTTATAAACGATTCTTTTTGGTAACTGATCATGTAAATGGTACAACATTAGTTTATCTAATAGCTGCTCTTCATTCAGATAAAAGTACTTATTTAACACTTCGATTTTGGAGAAAGATCTTTCTCTTTCAGAAATTTCAGAGTATCTCTTTTCCTCCTTCTCCTTACTCGCGTGATAAATCAATAATAATTTTTTCTTTTTCTTACAGAGTTTACAATGCAAAAAAAGACGGGCAAGCCCGTCTTTTTTTGTATCGGAAATCTTTTATCCAAAATATAACTGTTTTTAATCCGATCAGCGTTTTTTCTTGCCGACCGCTACCGCCGCGACAATTCCGCCCACCGCGATAACAGCAATTACTGCGCTGAACACGAGCCACGGCCAAACGACCTTCGGGTCATCGGGGTTTTGAGGCGGCTGTTTCTCCACGGGAACAAGATCTTCCCTCGCCTGCCGCAATGCCGCCAGCGCCTCGTCGATCGCCGTCTGATCGTCATCAGAAGTCATACCCCGTGCGCGTTCCAGCGCCTGCGTGAACGCAGCTCCGCTTTCCTGCGTATAAGCATCGAGATCCACCGATTCCGCCTTCGCGATCTCCTCTGCAAGCGCTGAAAGATCGGATTTTTCTTCCAGCTCGGCGAGAGTTTGCGCAAGCTGCGCCGCAGCCGTTTCCAGTTCGTCATCACAGACGGCATTTTCCAGCACATTGCGCGCTTTCGTAAGCGCTTCGGATAAAAGCTGTCTGCTCGCTGTCTTGTACGCATTGGGATCGAGCGATTCCGCCACTTCGATCGGCTCGGAAAGCAACGACAAATGCAATCCGATCTCCTCGCAAGTCAGTGCAAAATTGTCATAGTTCGCCGAACAAAGCATGGAACGCAGCCCCACGGCACCGATCGCATCCGCTTCGTCGACCGCATAGCGCAAGTGCTCTTTTCCGTTCACGGAGACCGCGATCGAACCTTCGTATACCACGACGCGCAAATGAAGCGTTTCGTCTTTCGGCCATTCGATTCCCGTTTTCTGCGACAGTACCCCGAGATACCCGCCCGAGGATGAAAACTCAAACAGAGAAACGGTAAACGTTTCCGAATTAGAAGACCTTTCCAACTGCACATTCAGCGCATTGATCTTATCCTGTTCTTCGGACGCGTCGGACGCGAACAGATAGATCCCGTTATTGAGATAGGTAGAATTGGGCGTAATATCCACTTCCACGCGGAAATCGCGCAAAGCGTCGTATCCGTTCAGAAGAGCCTTACCCTCTACGCGCGGATCGGATTTGAGCGCTCCGTTCGTGAGAGTGAACGCTTCCTCCCCGAACACCGTAAAATCAGAGTCCAAATTGCCGTCAAACGTATAGACATCCTTTCCGCCGCGGACAGAAGTGCTTTCCCAGAACCATACGTCCATCCTGCGATGCGAACGATTGGCACGCAGATAGAACGGGATTATAGTCAATGTACGCTCTTCTCCGTCCACGGAAGCCTGCACGCGAAGCAGGTTCGCGCCGCGACGCTTTGCCGAGGGAACCCCGCTTGCGGGGCTTCCGAAATATAAGCCCTCTTTTTCATTTTTCTGCCTGCTCGTGTGGTTATATGGTCGAAACTGCCGTGCAACAGTATAAACGGAGTGCAAACAGCAAGTTGCTCCCCTTATGAGTAAATTCTCACAACTTTTTAAATTTATGTCCCAAAAAATATAGCAGGGAAAAATTTCAGGCGACGGACGAATTCATCCGTCGCCTGAAAGAATATATTCATGAACGGAACAATGAGAGGTTCTCCCAAACAAAAAGAAATGAGCCCGGTGCTATCCCGAACTCATTGTCAAACCTATCTTACTCAATCAGACTTTGTCATAATCCTAAATGATACCCTTCACCGATCTCTGCGATAATCGCAAGAATGTTGATGCCAAAAACATCCGCCGGCAAAAGCCGGCGGATGTTTTTTAATTGCAAAATTTTTGAATCTTTAAGCAAGTTTTTTTAATTCAAAATCATC
>CASGEQ010000027.1 GCA_949300535.1 uncultured Bacillota bacterium | reverse complement strand
ATCGGTCGGGAAGCTGTCTGAAACGTATGACTTCCTTTCCTCCTGGATCGCGCCCTGCGATTGGATCCTGATCGCGTTCGCGGTCATTACAGCGATCTTTGCCGTGATCAAAATTATCAAATCAATCAAAAAATAAGAGGTAAAAGATGAAGAAAACAACGAAGAGAACGACAAAAACGGCGAATAAAACGAAAGCGCTCGTAAAAAAGAGCGCGCCGAAGAAGCAGAGCCGCACGACCAGCGCGGCGGGAAGAACGTCGGGAACGGTTCGCAAAGTCCCTGCAAAGCAGGTGACGAAAGTATCCGCAGAAAAGGGCACGAGAGTGACTGTATCGGGGAAGCTCTTCCAGGGCGCAAAAGCGATCGAGCTGACGGAGAATAGTATTTCCGTAACTCATGCGGCAAGCCGTTCGCGTCAGGGCGTATTTGAAAGCGCAGAGCGCCGCCGTTACGTTCCGCAGACTCCGCAGACGGTCGCGGCAGTAAATCAGGCGCTGAATGAAGCGCAGCGCAAAGGTAAAGTAAAGAAGGTTCGCATCGAGTTTAAGCGTTGAGGCGAGCTATGGGGAAAAAAAGCAAAACACAAATTGGTCGTACCGTTCAGACGCGAGATGAGTATTTTGAAGGGCAAGCTGAATACAGAAAGCCTGGCTATGAAGCGAGCGGAAATTATCGTAAAGCGGTTGTAGTCGCTCAGCATGGGAAAGACCTTGCTCTTGTGAAAGCGACCAAAGGAAGTCCCAAGGGGATTCCTTTGGAAGATGAGAAAGTATCAAAGTACAAACCATATGTTGAGACAAGGGACAATGAAGGAAGACCTATCAGATTTGGGATAAAATTCATCCCAAATAATCGAAAGAAGTCTTTCAGTAAGCGCGATACTATTAAAATCGCAATAGATTGTTTCTCTGGCGACGGTACTCGGGCAAAAATTAATCGAAATAAGGTCCGCGTAATGAAAGGCAGACCTCCGAAAAAATAAAAAAACGTACGGATCAAACGATCCGTACTCACCGATCCCGCAGAGCGGGTCACCCTTTCGGGTTCAACATTATTATAAGCATAAATTGTAAAAAAGTCAACACTTTTTTATAAAAAAGGAGAGAGAAATGAAGAAGAAAAGCGAGCGCGTCTATGTATTACATTGGACGCTGGACTGCTCTACGGGCGAAGAGCTTGTGGGTGGGTGCCGATATAAAAATATAAGCGGATTGACCTATGAGGGCAGTATGAGAATAGGCTTTCGGAAAGTGGCGTTTTATCATCGCGATACAGAGATCTGTGGAAGAATGTGCAGAATTTTCTACGCAACCGCAAAAAGATGTAAAGAAAACATTTCATATTCATATGTGACGGAAGAGGGAAGAAAGTACGGTTTTCGAGCCGAATATCTGAGAAAGAACGATCGTCGCGTAAATTATCGCACTGAAATACCCGATATCCGCGAGTATTGGTCGCGATCTGAAGGATCGGCAGATTCGCTTCTGATCGTCTGTGCTATCATTATTTACATTCTTGGATTTTTAGGAGGAATACAGTTGTGATCACGATCATTTTCGGCGCCCCAGGGAGCGGTAAATCCTCGCTGAACACATATTTTTTGAAAGAATTGTACCGTGCGCAGGGGAAACAGCTTTTGGAAGCGGCGTGCGATCAGATCGATAGGCTTAATCAGGATCGGGCAATTGCGTTATCCTACCCGGACAAGCCGCCTATTTATGCGGATTATGCCGTGAAATTCAAGATCGGCTATGAAAAGTGGGCGGAGCCGTATTTCATCAACGGGTATTATCTCGGACTTGCCAACGATCGGATGCCGACGCTGCCCGTTCCGCCGGGAAGCAAAATCTTTTTGTCGGAAGCGCAGCGCTATTACGACAGCAGGAAGAGTCAGACGTTCCCCGATCATGTCTCCCGCGCGTATGAAATGCACCGACATTACGGGATCGACATTTGGATGGACGTGCAGCGCGTAAGTCTGATCGATCTGAATATCCGTCAGATCTGCCGAAGGTTCATCGAAGTTTTGCGCATGGATCACAAGACGGATGAAAACGGGTGGATCCTGAAAACGGTATTCCATTGCAGGACGTTCGGCGATTGGATCGCGGTGGACCAGTATCTGAACACGGGCGCAAAGACCTATCAAGAAGAAGTATTCGTCAACGAAGGCAATATCTTTGACTGCTTCAACAGCTTTGCCTATTTTGACGAGTTTGTCCCCAAAGAGGGCGCGGATTTCCGTTATCTTCCGTTTGCCGGGGTGAACGATCAGATCTGCGAAGAGGATGGGAAGTTCTACAAATTCAGCGAGCCGGAAGGCTATCGCGTTGCCAAGACGGGAAAGAAGGAGAAAAAGGAAAGTGCTTGATGATATTCGGGAGCTGAATGAGACGTTCTATGAGCTGTACGGGAGATTGCACGAAAATAAGCTGTTTTTGCCGCAAAAACAGATTGATTACATCAATCAAGTGCTTTTGGCAGAGTATAAAGCGGAATATGCGCGGATCAGTTCGGAGAACGAGATCGAGCGGTTGAGCGAAAATTTCAGCGTGAAATTGCGCAGGAAAGCGTTAGTGCCGAAGCGTTGGTGGTTGTTCCGGAAGAAGAACCGTGCGGCGCAGTTGATCGAGGACGAAGTCCGCGCGGCAATCGAAGCGTATTTCGCGGCAAAGGAAGCAGAGATCGCGGAAATGCGCAAAACGCAAGCAGAAACGCCCGTAGAACAGGCGCAGGGCGCCGAAGCGAACGACGGAACGGAAGTGGCAGAGGAAGCCGCAGAGACGGCTGAAAACGGCGCGGCGGAAGCGGCGGAAATGTCCGCAGAACAGGCGGAAGGCGCCGAAGCGAATGACGGAACGGAAGAAGCAGAGGAAGCCGCAGAGACGGCTGAAAACGGCGCGGCAGGGGCGGCGACATTCTTTTAATGGATGATCTGCAAACGCAGAGCGGAAGGGGAAGCAACCGCCGCAGGGGGTAAGGAGCGTGCTCCGCACCCTGCGGCGGTGCGACCGACGAGCTGCGTTTGCGGGTGATCGTGTACGAACAATAATGAAAGTACCGCATTCATCTAAAAA
>CASGEQ010000026.1 GCA_949300535.1 uncultured Bacillota bacterium | reverse complement strand
TATACGGCGGCAATTCCCGAAAGGCACGGACTTTTCCAAAGTCACCGATAAGCGCGTGCAGGAAGTGGCGGCGTGGGTAAACGCCTATCCCCGCGAGTTGTTCGGTTTCGGCACGTCGGCGGAAGCCTTTGCAAGCGCGGTAAATTCTCTTTAATAGTTTTGTATTTTTGAAAGTGTACTTTCAAAAATGTTGATAGCCGCTGAAAGCGGCTTTTTGTCGTGCAATGAAAACGGGCATGGAACAGCTCCATGCCTGCTTTTGTGTGGATAAGTCTTTCCCGAAAGACTTATCCCATACCGATTATAGCACAAGTCAAAAAATTTTTTTGAAATTTGAAAAAAATTCTATAAAAATGCTTGACTTTTCGTATTTCTTATCCCCCTCCCGACGGAACAGAAAGGCGTTTTAATGCGATTATTCCCCTTCGGAATAAAAAAAATCCGCGGGATTCCCGCGGCTCAGATATGCACCCTCAAAAGGCGTTTTCGATGTAATCCAGCCTCTGTTCCGTCAGCGCCGCCACGTCGAAACGGACGGCGAGCTCTTCGCCCGCGGACAGGCAATAATACTGCGCGATCGAGCGATAGCGTTTGCGTTTCGCGCCGTTTACCGCCTCGGACGGCGCGCCGAATTCGTCCGTCGAACGCGTCTTGACCTCCACGAACGCATACACGCCATCCCGTTCCGCAATGATATCCGCTTCCCCGAACGGCGTTTTATAGTTGCGCTCCAGAATGCGGTAGCCGTTCTTTTTCAGATAGCGGCAGACGGCGTCTTCGCCCCTTCTGCCGAGAATTTTAGCGCGAAAGTCCTTCGATGAATGCTGCATAATCCATACTCCCCGATGGCGCGGATGTGTTCCGCCGTACCGTATCCCGCATTGCGTTCAAATCCGTACTGCGGAAACTGCTCCGCATAGCGGCGCATCAGCTCGTCCCTGTACACCTTGGCGAGAATGCTCGCCGCGCCGATGGAACACACGAGCGCGTCCCCTTTGACGATGCTGCGCTGGGGATATGCGATATCCAGCGTCATATTCCCGTCGGTGAGCACCATGTCCGGGATTACGGACAAGCCCTCTACCGCGCGCTTCATGCACAGCCGCGTCGCCTGCAGAATGTTGATCTCGTCTATGGTACCCGCGTCCACTTCCGCGATCGACCATGCCCGCGCCTTTTCGCGAATGATCTGCGCGAGCGTTTCCCGCTTCTTTGCCGACAGTTTCTTGCTGTCGTTGATGCCGAAAATGCGGTCTTCTTCCCTTGCCGAAAGGATGACCGCCGCGCACACGACGGGCCCCGCCAGAGGTCCTCTGCCCACTTCGTCCACTCCCGCCACGGCGGCATATCCCGCGGCGAGAAGTTGTCTTTCGTAATCGAGTCCGTCCATATCACTCCCAGCGCTCCGCCGCCGACAGCGCAAGCGCCGCCGCGAGCACGTCTTCCCGATCGTCCTCCGCGTCGATGACGAGGATATTCTTTTTGCGGAACACGGCGGCAAGCACCTGCTTGCCCTCATAAATTCGGAAGCTCGTCGCCCCCGCCACTCTTCCGACCGCTTTCCAGCCGTTGGAAAAGGCATATTCCTGCTTGCCGCGCTTTCCGGAAATACGGCACACCGCGCCGTCCTCCGTCGTCAGCGTGATTTTCCGCGCAAGGGAAAATTTCTTCACGCGGATGGAGACCGTTTCCGTTTTTTCGCCCGCGCGGTAAAGCCCGTAACGGAACTTAAAGAGCGTGGAATGATTTTTCAGCACATACAGGCGGCTGCCGCCCACGCCTTTTACTTCGATCATGTTGGAAAACGCCGTCTTTAATTGCGTGGAAAAGTTTTCGTCGACAAAATATTTCATGCGAGTCCCGCCTCCTTCGCGTCTGCGACGGTATCCAGGCACACGCGCCCGAGCCGTCCCTTTCTGAAATCTTCGATGAGCGCGAGCGCGCCCCGATCGTAATCAGCCTCTCCGCCCCGCACGATCATCCCGCGCCTGCGGCACACCCCTTCCAGCATGGCGACTTTATCGTCAAACTGCGTCAGCCCGTAGCGTTCCCGCAACAGTTCGGGATATTTTTCGCCCAGCTCCCCGAGCAGTTCGAGCGCCACCTCGTCTTTTTCGAGAATGTCGTCGTTCACGCTCCCGATGAACGCGAGCCGCCGCGCGAGACGCTGATCGTCGAAGGACGGAGGCATGGTGCCGGGAGTATCCATGAGATCGAACGCCCCGCAATGCACCCACTGCTTACCGCGCGTGACGCCTGCCTTATCCCCCGTGACGGCTCTCTTCGAGCCGCTCAAAAGGTTGATGACCGTGCTTTTGCCTGTATTGGGGACGCCCGCGACGAGAAAACGCATCGCCCTGCGGTTGCCTTTTTCCGCTTCCCGCTCCGCTTTTTGCGCCACGGTCGCCTGCATGGCGGCAACGAGTGCGCGGGAAGAACCGCCCGACGTCGCGGATACGCACACCGCCCTGCCGCCCGAAGCCGCGATCGCCGCGCGGATGCGTTCCGCGCCCGCGTCGGACAGATCGGATTTGTTAAGGATCCATAAAAGGGGCTTGCTTCCCGCCATATCGCGCAGACGGCGGTTATACGTCGCCGCGGGCGCGCGCGCGTCGAGGACGAACGCCACCGCGTCGACCAGGGAAAGATTTTCTTCCATCATGCGCATCGCTTTCGCCATATGCCCCGGGAACCATTGTATCGTCTTCAACGACTCACCCCCCTTTTTTAGGAAAAACGCCGCGAAAAATCGCGGCGCGATCAGGAAAGCAGGTCAGGCCTCATCTTTTTTGTGGTAAGTTCCGCCTGCTCCCTGCGCCATTTGTCGATCTCCGCGTGATTTCCGCTGCGCAGGACGTCGGGAACGCGGAGCCCGCGATATTCCACGGGCCTCGTATATTGAGGATATTCGAGCAGATTCTCCGAAAAGCTCTCCTGCACCAGCGATTCGGGGGAAAGCACCCCGTCCACATAGCGGGAAACGCAGTCGGCGACGACCATTGCGGGCAGTTCCCCGCCCGTCAGGACATAGTCCCCGATGGAGAGCTCCTCGTCGATGAACAGATCGATCGCCCGCTGATCCACGCCTTCGTAATGCCCGCACAACAGCACGAGATGCTCGTATTCCAACAATTCGTACACCTTCTGCTGACGGAACACCTCGCCCTTGGGTGAAAGATAGATCCTACGCGCCTTATGCTCGGGATCCGCCGCCTCGATCGCGCTGCCGACGGGTTGCGCCATCATGACCATGCCCGCGCCGCCGCCGAACGGATAGTCGTCGCATTTGAGGTGCTTATCCTCGGTATAATCGCGGATGTTCACCACGTCGATCTGCAATTTGCCTTCTTTCTGCGCCCTGCCGAGGATGCTCGCCTGCAATGCGGAAAACATCTCGGGAAACAGCGTCAAAATCGTGATCTTCATAAGCCCCTCCGCTCAGTCGGGGAATACCGCGACTTCTCCGAACCGCTTTTTATCCACCGTGACGCGCTTGTTTTCGACGTCCACCGCCAACACGACGCCCTTCGCCGCGGGGAAGAGGATCTCCTTCCCGCCCGCGATCAGGGTGTAGATGTCCGTCGCCGCCTGACGGATGTCGGCGAGCTCGCCCAGCTTTTCCCCCGTCTCCGTGACGATCTCGCTCCCCAAAAGATCGACGATGTAGTACGTCCCCTCTTCGGGTTCGGGCGCATCCTCGCGCCGCACGACGATCTTTTTGCCGCGCAGAAGTTCCGCCGCGTTGCGGTCGGGCACGCCGCGCAAGCCCAGATACACCGCCCCGTCGCCCACGCGCACGGAGAGCACGCGGTATTCTTCCCCGTCCAGGTAC
>CASGEQ010000025.1 GCA_949300535.1 uncultured Bacillota bacterium | reverse complement strand
CTGCCGCCGCCGTGAATGTCGATCTGATCGCCGAACGCGGCGCGGTTCATCGCCGAGCATTCGATGTGCCAGCCCGGTCTGCCCTTGCCCCAGGGCGAATCCCAGCTGATCTCCCCTTCCTTCGCGCTCTTCCAGAGGGCGAAATCGTAGGCGTTCTTCTTATTCTCGTCGTTCTCCACGCGCACGCCGTCGAGCGCGTCTTCGAGCGTGCGGTTGGAAAGTTTCCCGTAGGCGGGGAAGGTCGCCACGTCGAAATACACGTCGCCCGCGGGCGTCGCATAGGCGTGCCCCTTTTCGATGAGTTTCTGCACGAAATCGATGATGTTCCCGATGTTCTCCGTCGCTTTCAGCCACAGCGTGGGCTCGCCGATGTCCATCTCCTTCATCACGGCGTCGATCTTTTCGATCATCATCGCCGCGTACTTGTCGGCGGGAATGCCCGTCTCGTGCGAACGCGCGATGATCTTGTCGTCCACGTCCGTATAGTTGCGGGCATACGTCACCTCGTAACCCTGTTTTTCCAGGAATTTGCGGAAAATATCGTAAATGAGCGCCTGGAATCCGTGTCCGATATGCGCTTCTCCCGATACCGTGATCCCGCAGGCGTACATCTTTACCTTCCCCGCTTCCAGGGGAACGAATTCTTCCTTTCTTCTCGTCAGAGAATTATAAATTTTCATCCTTTTTCTCCTCGCTTTTCTGTATTTGCGCGCTCCCGCGCGCGGCGATCTTTTCCAGTCTTTCTTCCAGCTCGTAAATGCGCTCGCGCAGGGCGCAAAGCTCTTTGACGATCGGGTCGTCCTTTTCGGGGATGAGGTCGGGGACGGGGCGTTCGCCGTTGACGCGCACCACCCTGCCGGGAACGCCCACGACGGTCGCAAACGGCGGGACCGCTTTGAGCACCACCGCGCCCGCGCCGATGCGCGCGCCTTCGCCCACCGTGAACCCGCCGAGCACCTTCGCGCCCGAGGAAATGGTCACGTTTCTTTCGATGGTCGGGTGCCGCTTTCCGCTCTCCTTGCCCGTGCCGCCCAGGGTCACGCCCTGATAGATGACCACCCCTTCGGCGACTTCCGCGGTCTCCCCGATCACCACGCCCGCGCCGTGATCGATGAACACCCCCGCCGCGATCTTCGCCGCGGGATGGATCTCGATGCCTGTCAGGAATTTGGCGAACTGAGACGCCATGCGCGCAAGAAGTTTTAAGTGCATTTTATAAAGCCTGTTCGCGAAACGGTGCCACGACAGCGCGTGCACGCCCGAATAGGTCAGCCATATCTCGAATTTATTCCGCGCGGCGGGGTCGTTCCGCTTCGCCGCGGCAATATCTTTGCGCAATCTCGAAAAAAACATACTCTCCTCCCCGTCGGGCGCCGAAAATAAAAAAGACGCCCTTATCATTATATAAAGGCATCTTTGACGCGGTTCCACTTTACTTCGGGCCCGAAAGCCCCTCTTCTCCCCTGTAACGGGCGGATCCCGCGGACATTGCTCCGGCCTCATAGCGAGAGAAACGCACCTTCCCCCCTGCCGCCTGCGGGAAACTTTCAGCCTGCGGTTTCCCTCTCTTTCGCTGCGGTACGGGGGTACTCTTTTCCCCTCTCGGCGCTTATTGTTTATCCTATTGTAACACGCGCACGCGCGGCAAGTCAAGCGATTTTCTCCTCCGCAATGGGGAGATTGGTGATCGCATACTCGGAAAGACACTTATCGCGCATGACGGGATTGAAGATCTGCCGTTCCAAAAGATATCCCACCACCACGTCGCGGACGTTATCCTCGGAGAGCGTAAATCCGCACACCGCGAGCAGGTTGTTCGCGTCCGTCACCGTCATGCGGCAAGCGAGCGCGAGCGCGAGCACCGTGTTCTTTTCGGGATACAGACTCCCTTTCACGATACCCTTCCACACCTCGGGCATGACGGTCAGCTTTTCCCCCGCGCTCTCCGTCGTCTCCCCGCAGCGCGCAAGCACGGCGGGCAGGACCTTCGCGAACGTCGCCTTGCGAAAGAGATCGCGCACCCGCTCGCCGAACGGAATATAGGAATAGGAAAAGGTGAACGTCGTATCGGCAAGTCCGCTTTTCAGCTGCGCAAGGAGCGCTTCCGCATTTGCCTGATAGCAAAGGCGCATCTGCGAGGAATCGCGGCGGACGACGTTGCCGTCCGACCCGACCGTAAGCATCGTGGGCATCTTGTACCCGTCCAGCGCGCTCAGCCGAACATAGTCTGAATAACGCGCGCAAAAATATTCATCCAGTGATCTGATGTATTCTTCCGTCATGCGATCATTGTACCATTCTCCGCAGAAAAACGCAAGCGTTCCGCGCCTCCGGCGCAAAATTCCTGCATTCGGGCGGTTTTGTGCTTTTTTTTCGGAATTTGAAAAATATTATGTGAATTTACTTGCATTTTCAGACAAAATATGTTAGAATTTTACACAGAAAAGAAAGGAGCGGACAAATGAAACGGGATAGAATTGAAGAAATCGCAGAGCTTTTGGACAAACGCGGCAAACTCACGCTGGAACAGCTGGAATCGTTTTTTCCGAACGTGTCCCAGATGACGCTGCGCCGCGATCTTTTGCAGCTCGAACAGCTCGGCAGAATCATCCGCGTGCGCGGCGGCGCAATGTCGGTCAAGGAAGTGCAGAAAGTTTCGGGAGAACCGTACGCGAAAAAATCGGCGATCCATACGGACGAAAAGATCGAGATCGCCCAGAAAGCGGCGGGGCTCATCGACGAGGGATGCTCCCTCTTCGTGGACGGGGGAACGACGGCGATGTATCTCGCCAAGGAAATCCCCGACATTCCCATCAACGTCTTTACCAACGGGCTCGCCGTCGCGATCGAGCTCGCGCAGAAAAAGAACCTCAACGTCACCGTTTTGGGCGGGCAGGTGATGAAGGACAACCTCTCCACCGCTTCCCCCGTCGCGAAAATGTATTTTTCGGACACCAACTTCGAACTCGCCGTCATTTCCGCCTCGGCGTTCACGCCCGAGAACGGATTCTCCTGCGGCTCGCAGGTGGAGGCGGACCTTTTGAAGCTCGTCCGTCAGAAGGCAAAGTCCCTCTACATGATGCTGGACAGCTCCAAAATCGGCAAGATCATGCCGTATACCTTTGCGCATATCGAGGACATCGACGTCCTCATCACGGACGATACCTTCCCCGCGGAACTCAAAGAGAAGTTCACGCAGAAAGACATCGTCGTCATGTAATCCCGATCTTTCTATACCCGCCGCGGAAATTCTGCGGCGGGCTTTTGTTTTTCTTTTTTTACCTTCCCGCCGCCGCGCCGTCTGCGGGCGCGGCGGTTGCGTTCCCGTTCGTTTCTCTTTCCGTCCGTCCCCGCACCCGTTTTTGCCCGCGGGTGCGTTTTTTGCGGATTTTAAGCCGATTATTTTTGAAAGCCTATGGACAATCGGGAAAGTCGGTGTTATAATGCAGGCGACGGGCGGCCGGGGCAACGCTTCGAGCCGTCCTGCATATGATAAGGAGAACAGACTATGGATAATCTTTTGTTGCTCCTCGTACTGTTTGCCGCGCTGTTCGCGCTCGCATACGCCGCACTCAACTTCATCCTCGTCCGCAAGCTCAAAGAGGGCAATGAACGGATGCAGGAGATCGCCGCGGCGATCCGCGAGGGTGCGAACGCCTTCATTAAGTACGAGTACAAAATCGTCGCCATTATCGGCGTATGTATCGCAGCCGTGCTCGGCGTCGTCATTTCCTGGGAAACGATGATCGCCTTTCTCATCGGCGCGCTGATGAGCTCGCTCGCGGGACTGGTCGGCATGAAGATCGCGACGTATGCCAACGTCCGCGTCGCGAACGCCGCAAACGAGACGCGCAATACGGGCAAAACGCTCAAAGTCGCCTTCCGCGGCGGCAGCGTCATGGGGCTCTGCGTGGCGGGATTCGCCCTTTTGGGCGTGCTCATCGTCTACCTCGTCTTCGGACTGTGGGAAGGCATGATCATCCTCGACGCAAGCGGAAAACTCCCCGCAAACCTCAACCCCATCACGGGGCAGACCTATACCCTTTCGCTCATCCTCTCGGGCTATGCGCTCGGATGCAGCGTCATCGCAATGTTCAACCGCGTGGGCGGGGGTATCTACACGAAAGCGGCGGACATGGGCGCCGACCTCGTCGGAAAGACGGAAGCGCACATCCCCGAGGACGACCCGCGCAACCCCGCGACCATCGCGGACAACGTGGGCGATAACGTGGGAGACGTCGCGGGGCTCGGCTCCGACCTCCTCGAAAGCTATGTGGGGGCGATCCTCTCCTGCGCCATCCTTGCGATCGAAATCTTCTCGCACAGCGCCTTTGCTTCCACCACGCTCTATGCGAAAATGGTGGCATTCCCCATTCTGTTTGCGGCGATCGGACTGTTCGGCTGTATCCTCGGAATCACCTTCCCCCTTGTCAAGCGCAAGCTCTCGGACAATCCGCACCTCGAACTCAACCTCGCGACGTGGATTTCCGCGGGCGTGACTCTCATTTTCGGATTCGTCCTCTGCTGGTTCCTCTTTTCGGGCGAAGCGGAAGATCAACTCTCCCTCGCGGGATTCGCGATCGGGCGTATCTCGCCTTGGGTCGCCGCCGCGATCGGAATCGTCGCCGGCATCGTCATCGGCGCGATTTCCGAATACTATACGAGTTACGACCATAAGCCCACCCGCGCGATCGCGCAGGCGAGCAAGGAAGGCAGCGCGCTGACCGTCACGCAGGGCATGGCTACGGGTATGATCTCGTGCATGCTCCCCGTCGTGGTGCTCGGCGTCGCGATCTACCTCTGCTTCGCCGTGGGCGGCATGTACGGCGTCGGCTGCGGCGCGATGGGCATGCTCTCCTTCGTCGCGGCGACCGTGTCCGTGGATACCTACGGCCCCATCAGCGACAACGCGGGCGGCATCGCCGAGATGAGCGGCCTGGACGAAGACGTGCGGCGTATCACCGACAAGCTGGACAGCGTGGGCAACACCACCGCGGCGATCGGCAAGGGATTCGCGATCGGCTCCGCCGCGCTCGCCACCGTGTCCATGATGAGCAGCTATCTGTATACCTTCATGAACGAACTGCTTTTGAACCTCTTCTCGCGCGACGTGCTCGTCGGCGCGATCGTGGGAGCGGCGCTCCCCTTCCTGTTCAGCGGAATGCTCATCAACGCCGTCGCCAAAGCGGCGCGCAACATGGTCAAGGAAGTGCGCAGGCAGTTTACCGAGATCCCGGGTATTTTAACGGGCGAAGCCAAACCCGATTACAAGACGTGCATCACCATTTCGTCGCAGGGCGCGCTCAAAGAGATGATCCTGCCCGCCGTCATATCCATCGCCTTCCCCGTCGTATGCGGATTTTTGTTCGGGGCGTATTTCGTGGGCGGCGTGCTGTTCGGGGCGACCGTCTCCGCGATCATGCTCGCCCTGTATACGGGCAATGCGGGCGGCGCGTGGGATAACGCGAAAAAGTTCATCGAGTCGGGCGGCGTGGAAGGCTGCGGCAAAGGCTCTCCCGCGCATGACGCCGCCGTCGTGGGCGACACCGTCGGCGATCCGCTCAAAGATACCGTCGGCCCTTCCCTCGATATTCTCATCAAGATCATGAGCACCGTATCCCTCGTGTGCGTGGTCGTATTCAATCAGTTCAACCTCGCCGCTCTGCTCGGGCTGTGATTCCCGTGTAACAACGGCAGGCTCAATACCCGTAAACGCAAAATATATAAATATAGTTTTATAAATACGATATTTGTAAACCACCCGCCCTTCTCTGCTTTGGCAGAGAAGGGCGGCACTGTTTCCAGGCTGTCGATCGGATGTTCCCGCCATGATCTAAACATCCGTATTTGAACGCACGGCGCCTGTTTCCGCGTCCTCAGTCGCCCGATACCCGCCGCGCCCCGCGGTCCAATCTTCGGTCCGCCTCGCCGCCGCCGCTTTAATGAAACCCTCTTTCAAAGCCGCTCTCCGAAACAAAAAAGAGCCTGAACCGAAAATTCGGTTCAGGCTCTTTGGTGCCGCTGACCGGGATCGAACCGGTACGGTATCGCTACCGAGGGATTTTAAGGCAGATGTAGCACCTCTAAAGCACAATATATGGCGTGATACATGAAGATAGACCACTATATATAGCGGTCTATCTTGATTGTTCCAAAATGTCCCCAACAACATAAACCTTATATTGGCATCTTATGTTACAATTGTAAGACCAAATTATTTAGAAGATAATGCTTTCCGACAAATCAAAGTCATTAGAAAATAGCAACTCTCCATCTATATACATTTCAACAGACATAACTTTTGCCGAAGAAACAATCATTGGTTTTGCAGCCACACCCTTCATTGAATATGATAATTGTTGACTAATTTGTTTTCTAGTAATTTGTTTGCCGCGACTGTCTTTCCATTCAAAAATGTATTCTGCCTGTAATGGCAAAAGTTCCGTCACTCCATTTTTCCTTTTTTGATTCCTATCATATTTTACCTTGTTATTTGAATCATTGAAATAAATAGATAAACGGCCATCACAATAGCTTATAGATTTTACAAAAAAGCCGTTGTTTTCAAAAACGTTCATTTTTCCGATTTTAATTAGTGGCTTATATTTTTCGTAAGTCTTCGAATCCGCCTCTTTTAGTTTCTTCAATAAGGTATTTCTCTCCACCTCGCTTCGGCACAAAATAACTTCTAATGAATTATCTATTTTATATGCATCGGGATAGAGAATTTCCGCCTGCCTGTATTTTTTCTCTTCATCTGAATTCATCATATAACTACTCGCATATATTTGCTCAAAATTAAGCCCAGCAAATTCCTCTACTCCAGCCAACACCTCATCATTATGTCCGGCTTTTGACTTACATGAAAAAGCTGTTTTGTTGTCAGACAAAAGGCTATTAAGTCTAAATACAAAAAATACTGGGATGCTTATATTTGCACCTTGACTATCATAGCGTAATTGCGGATGTTTATACCCCTCGTTATA
>CASGEQ010000024.1 GCA_949300535.1 uncultured Bacillota bacterium | reverse complement strand
CCTTCGCGGTCCGGGTCGGTTGCGAGATATACTCTGCCGGCCTTTTCCGCCTCTTCTTTCAGGCGGCGGATGGTATCCTCTTTCCCCGGCGACGTGACGTATTTCGGCTCGAAATTATTCTTGACGGAAACGCCGAGCATTTTCTGCGGCAAATCGCGGATATGCCCGCCAGACGCGTCCACGCGGTATTTGCCCTTGAGATATTTGGAGATGGTTTTCGCCTTGGAAGGCGATTCGACGATGATCAGATCCATAAGACTCCTTTTATTTACAGGGCGGAATATCTGTTTCCGCCCGCTTTGACGACAAGATTTTTCATTTCCAGAGAAGCGAGCGTCGCCGCCGCTTCGGGAATGGACATTCCGCACAGCTGCGCGGCTTTCGCCGCGTGCAGTTCGCCGTTCGCGCGCAGTATCTGCAAAATACGGCGTTCCCCGTCCGTGAGGGCTGCGCGCTGCTGCGCAGGCGCTTCCATGCCGTATACGGAGAGGATATCCTCCGCGCCCGTTACGAGATATGCGCCCTTTTTGATGAGTTCGTTGCAACCCGAACCCTGTGTGAATCCGATGTTATAGGGAAACGCGAACACGTCTCGCCCGTATTCTGCGGCGTGTCCCGCAGTGATGAGCGCACCGCTTCGGTTTTCGCGGGCGGAAACGACGAGAACGCCTTCCGAAAGCCCCGCAAGAATGCGATTACGCGCGGGAAAGTAAAACTTCTTCGACGGCGTTTCGGGCGGATATTCGCTTAAAAGCAGTCCGCGGGAACGTATCTTTTCTTTCAGCGAAATGTGCGCCTGCGGATAGCAGTGATCCAGCCCGCAGGGAAGGACGCTGATGAGATTCCCGCTGTCCAGCGCGCCGTCGATCGCCGCGCGGTCCCCGCCTTCCGCGAGTCCCGTCACGATGACGAAGCGAGATGAGAGCTTTTCCGAAAACGTCCGCGCCTGCTTTTCCGCCCAAGGCGGCGTCATACGCGAACCGACGATGCAGAATCTTCGCCGTTTGAGCAATTCTCTTCTCCCCGCGCCGTATAAAACGAGCGGCGGGTCGGAAATGACTTTGAGGTTTTCGGGATAGTCCCCGCTGACCAGCGTCAGCGCGAAATATCCCTTTTCTTCCAGCGAACGCAGAATGCCGTCCGCCTGTTTTTCGCGGGAAGCACGGTCAATATTATATACACGCCCTTTCCCGTCTTTTATCACGGCAGGGAAAATTTTCTCCCAGTCGGTCAGCAGTTTTGCGGGATCCTTTGCCGCGCGGAGCAGTGCGATCTTGCCGCGGTACTCGATCTGCGACAGCGAATTCAGCCATATCATTGCCCTCTCTTCCGCCGTATATTCCATAATCACTCCATTTTATCGTAAGTGCGATAGGATACCGCCTCAAAGACGTGGCGGGGCTGTATCTCCTCGCTCGCGTCGAGATCTGCAATGGTGCGTGCCACTTTGATGATGCGCGAGCGCGCCCGCGCCGAAAGTTTCATTCTCTCGAACGACGCGCGCAAGATATCGTCGCACTCGCGGGAAAGCGGACAGAATTCGCGCAGTTCGCGTTCGCCCATTTCCGCATTGACGGATATCTTTTTCCCTTCGAAACGGTTGCGCTGAATGCGGCGCGCCGTATCCACCCGCTCTTTTACCGTGCGCGAATCCTCCTGCGCCTCTTCGCTCGTGAGTTCGTCGTACCCGATCGAATCCACTTCCACCTGCAGATCGATGCGGTCGAGAAGCGGTCCCGACACCTTTGCGCGATAGCGGCGGATCTCCGCAGGCGTACAGGTGCAGGTCAGATGATCGGACCCGTAATTGCCGCACGGGCAGGGATTCATGCTCGCGCACAGCATGAACCGCGCGGGATAGGTGACCACGCCCGCCGAACGGGC
>CASGEQ010000023.1 GCA_949300535.1 uncultured Bacillota bacterium | reverse complement strand
GTGTCGTGATCTAAGACAGAAAAAGCCGTTGCAACAGTTCTTTTGTTAAAAATCTGTCAATCCGAGCAGATAGTCCACCGTCACGCCGTAAAAAGCCGCCATATCGGCAAGCAGACTAAGAGGAGGTTCCCGTTGCGATTTTTCGTAGTGCAAATAGGTAACGCTGTTCAGCTTCAGGGCCTGCGCCACCTGTTTTTGCGTCAGTTTTCGCTCATCGCGTAATTCCTTTAATCTTTGACCGAGAAATATTTCCATATAACGTCCTTTTTTCTTGACATATTACCAAAACAGTAGTACAATTGGGCTAAACTACCAAAATGGTATATTCAGATTGCGACAAGAAAACAGGAAGTATTCAATTTTACGGGAGAAGGAAAAATGGCGGTAACGGAATGTCCGAAATAATGTTCAATAAATAGTTCAGCCAGCCGTTCCCGCTCTTATCGTCGCGGGGATCGGGTTTGCACTATGGCTTGCGTGCGAGATTATCGGCAATATCGTTCGGTCAAAATGGGAAAAGCAGAATCATATTCGGGAAGAACAAAAGTCAAACAAATAACAAAGAAAGCCCGCGCACAGTGCGCGGGCTTTCTTTAAAAAATTCAAATGTTATATTCTTTCCGCAATGAGTCGGGTCATCTCTTTGCAGCCGACTTTCGTCATGCCCTCCGACATGATATCCGCCGTGCGGTATCCCTCGTCAAGCACTTTGGCGATCGCGCTCTCGATTGCCGCGTATTCGTCGGTTAACGAGAAGGAATCGCGCAGCATCATCGCCGCCGAGAGAATGGTCGCGATGGGGTTCGCCACGTCCTGTCCCGCGATATCGGGCGCGGAGCCGTGAATGGGTTCGTACAGTCCGCGCGTTCCGTCGCCGAGGGAAGAGGAGGCAAGCATTCCGATAGAGCCCGTCACCTGCGCCGCCTCGTCCGAGAGGATATCGCCGAACATATTGGAAGTGAGCATAACGTCAAACTGCGCGGGGTTTTTGACGATCTGCATTGCGGTGTTGTCTACGAGCATGTCGGTCACGGTCACGTCGGGATAGTTCTCTTCCGCGTATTCGTGCACCGTCTTGCGCCATAAGCGCGAGCTTTCCAGCACGTTCGCCTTATCCACGGAGATGACCTTCCCCGAGCGCTTGCGCGCGAGTTCGCAGGCGATCTTTGTAATGCGGCGGATTTCCGTCACCGAATATTTTTCGGTATCCCATGCGGTCTCGCCCATCTTCTCGTCCTCATACCTCCCGCGTTCGCCGAAGTAAATGCCGCCCGTCAGTTCGCGCACGACGATGATCTCCACGCCGTTTTCCACGAGGTGTTTTTTGAGCGGGGAAGCGTCTGCGAGCGCCTTCCACAGCTTTGCGGGGCGGATATTGGAATACAGCCCGAGCGCCTTGCGGATGCCGAGCAGACCCTTTTCGGGGCGTTTGTCCCCGGGCAGGGAATCCCACTTGGGACCGCCCACCGCGCCCAACAGCACGGAATCGGAGGCAAGACAGCGTTCCACCGTCTTTGCGGGGAGGGGGTCTCCGCAGGCGTCGATCGCGCAGCCGCCCATAAGCAGCGGCTCGAAGGTAAATTCATGGCCGAATTTTTCGGCGACTTTTTTGAGAACGGCGACTGCGCCGTCCGTGATCTCGGGGCCGATCCCGTCCCCGGCAAGCACTGCGATGTGTTTTTTCATGATATTCTCCTGATATTCCGCGAGGGCGGGACTTATTTTTTGGCGAGCGATTTCATGAGTCCGCCCGCGTCGATGATATTCTGAATGAAAGCGGGGAAGGGTTCCGCGCGGAAGCTCTTGCCCGTCGTCTCGTTGACGATCACGCCCGCGGAAAGATCGCAGGAGACGATATCGCCGTCCGAGATGTTCGCGACCGCTTCGGGGCATTCGAGGATGGGCAGGCCGATATTGATCGCATTGCGGTAGAAGATACGCGCGAACGTGTTCGCGATGACGAGGGAAACGCCGCTCGCCTTGATGGCGATGGGCGCGTGCTCGCGCGACGAGCCGCAGCCGAAGTTATCCTGCGCGACGATGATATCGCCCTTTTTCACGGTACGCACGAAGTCCTTGTCGATGTCCTCCATGCAGTGCGCCGCCAGCTCTTCCTCGGACGAGGTGTTGAGATAGCGGGCGGGGATGATGACGTCGGTATCGACGTCGTTGCCGTATTTATGCACCGTTCCTTTGACGTTCATTTAAAGTACCTCCTCGGGAAGGGAAAGTCTGCCCGTCACCGCGCTTGCCGCCGCGACGTAAGGGGAAGCGAGATAGATCTCGCTCGTGATATGTCCCATTCTGCCCACGAAATTGCGGTTGGTGGTGGATACGCACCGCTCGTTGTCCGCGAGAATGCCCATGTGCCCGCCCAGGCAGGGGCCGCAGGTGGGGGTGGATACGATCGCGCCAGCTTTGATGAATATCTCCAAAAGTCCTTCCTTCATCGCCTGCAAATATACTTCCTGTGTTGCGGGGATGACGATACAGCGCACGTTTTTATGTACTTTTTTGCCTTTGAGGATCTCCGCCGCCTGGCGCAGGTCGGAAATGCGCCCGTTGGTGCAGGAACCGATGACCGCCTGCTGAACGGGGATCTCTTCCCATTCGGTGCGCGTGTTTTCGGGCAGGTGGGGGAAGGCGACGGTAGGGCGAAGCGAAGAAAGATCGATCTCGATCGTGCGCTCGTATTCCGCATCCTCGTCCGCTTTAAAGATGCGGATCTCGCGCTTGAATCTGCCTTTGAGGTAGTCAAGCGTAAGTTCGTCGACGGGGAAAATGCCGTTTTTCGCGCCCGCTTCGATCGCCATGTTGCACACGGTGAACCGATCGTCCATGGAAAGCGATTTCACGCCTTCGCCCGTAAATTCCATCGAGCGGTAGAGCGCGCCGTCCACGCCGATCATGCCGATGATGTGCAGGATGAGGTCTTTGCCCGTCACGAAGCGGGGGAGTTTGCCGTGCAGGACGAATCTGATCGCCGCAGGCACTTTGAACCAGCATTTCTGTTGGATCATGCCCGCCGCCATATCCGTCGAGCCGACGCCCGTCGAGAACGCGCCGAGCGCACCGTAGGTGCAGGTATGGCTGTCCGCGCCGATCACGCAGTCGCCCGCGCCGACAAGCCCCTGTTCGGGCAGAAGCGCGTGTTCGATACCCATCTGTCCCACGTCGAAGAAGTGTTCGATGCCCTGCTTCTCGGCAAATTCGCGCGTGAGTTTCACCTGGCACGCCGCCTTGATGTCCTTATTCGGCGTGAAGTGGTCCATCACGAGGCTGATCTTGTCTTTACAGCGCACGCACGCCGCGCCCGCCTTTTCAAATTCCTTGATCGCGACGGGGGCGGTGATGTCGTTTGCAAGCACCATGTCCAGATCCGCCATGATCAGTTGTCCCGCCTTCACGCTTTCAAGCCCTGCGTGCGCGGCGAGAATTTTTTGCGTCATGGTCATTCCCATATCCGATGATTCTCCTTCGGGATTTTCGTTTGACAAGAGTATACCATATATGTTATACTGCCGTCAATTATTTATAAAATGAATTATTGCATAGAGGCAATCGAAAAAACAAATCATGGATACGGAAAATTTACGCACGTTTCTCCTGCTTGTCAAACTGAAAAATTTCACGCGCGCGGCGGAACAGCTGTTTGTCGCGCAATCCACCGTGACCAACCGCATTGCGGAACTCGAACGGGAAGCGGGAGTAAGGCTTTTGCGCCGCGAAACGCGCAACG
>CASGEQ010000022.1 GCA_949300535.1 uncultured Bacillota bacterium | reverse complement strand
CAATGGTACCAACGTTGATGTGGGGCTTACTTCTGTCGAATTTAGCTTTAGCCATTTTGAAAATCCTCCGATTATTTTATAATTTTGATAACTTTTCCCGACTAATCGTCGGAAGTGCAGCTATCTATCATTTCCTGATATTAAGCTGATCGCTTATCACTTCATCATTATAACTGATATTCTCTTTTTTTGCAAATACTTTACGATATTTTTTTGCGAAAAATTCAAATTTTCACGCTGCGTCACGCCCGACGGGCGGCGCGGTCGCTATCAGTTTTTCTTCGCGCGGGAAGAGATGATCTTCTCGCTGACGCTCTTGGGAACTTCCGCATAATGATCGAACTGCATGGTGAACTGTCCTCTGCCCTGCGTTCTCGAACGAAGGTCGGTCGCATAACCGAACATCTCGGAAAGCGGAATCTCCGCGTCGATCACCTTGACGCCGTTGCGGTCGTCCGTGCTCGTGATCGTGCCGCGGCGGGAGGAAACGTTGCCCATCAGATCGCCGAAGTAATCTTCGGGCGTTACGATCTCCACCTTCATGATCGGCTCCAAAAGGACGGGTTTCGCCTTTTCCATGCCGTTCTTGAACGCCATGGAACCTGCGATCTTGAACGCCATTTCGGACGAGTCGACTTCGTGATAGCTTCCGTCATAGACCTGAGCTTTGAAGTCCACCATCTCATAGCCTGCAAGATAGCCGTTCTTTGCCGCTTCCTGAATACCTTTGTCGATCGCGGGAATATATTCCTTGGGAATGGAACCGCCGACGGTGACGTCTTCGAATTCGTATCCCTTGCCCGGTTCGAGCGGAATGAGGCGGATCTTACAATGACCGTACTGTCCTTTACCGCCCGACTGACGCTTGTACATACCCTCAGCTTCCACTTCGTTGCGGAAGGTCTCGCGGTATGCAACCTGCGGCGCGCCGACGTTCGCTTCGACGTGGAACTCACGCAGAAGTCTGTCGACGATGATTTCGAGGTGAAGCTCGCCCATGCCGGCGATGATCGTCTGACCCGTTTCCTGATCGGTGTAAGTCTTGAACGTGGGATCCTCTTCCGCGAGCTTGATGAGCGCGAGCGTCATCTTCTCCTGTCCTGCCTTCGTCTTGGGTTCCAGCGAAAGCTGAATGACGGGATCGGGGAATTCCATGTTTTCAAGCACGATCGGGTGCTTTTCATCGCAGAGCGTATCGCCCGTCGTCGTATTTTTGAGTCCGACGATCGCGCAGATATCGCCCGAATAGATCATGGGGATGTCCTTTCTTTCGTTGGAGTGCATCTGGACGAGACGTCCGACTCTCTCCTTTTTTCCCTTGGTGGAGTTGTAAACGTAGGAACCTGCTTCCAGAACGCCGGAATATGCGCGGAAGTATGCGAGGGATCCGATGAACGGGTCCGCCGCGATCTTGAACGCAAGACCTGCGAAGGGTTCGTCATCCGACGTCTTTCTCTCTTCTTCCTGACCCGTGACAGGGTTGATACCCTTGACGTGGTCGACGTCGAGAGGGCTGGGAAGATATGCGACGATCGCATCGAGCAGGAACTGAACGCCCTTGTTTCTGTAAGAAGAACCGCAAAGGACAGGCGTGCAGGTCATCGCAATGGTCGCCTTGCGCAGACCCTTTCTGATGTCATCGGGGGACAGATCTCCGTCCTCGAAGAATTTCTCCATCAGCTCGTCGTCCGCTTCCGCCGCCGCTTCCACGACTGCGTTATGTCCTTCTTTTGCCGCTTCCAGCATGTCCGCAGGAATTTCTTCCTTCTTATAGACCTTGCCGAGATCGTCGTAATAAACTTCCGCATTCATCTCGATGAGGTCGATGATCCCGCGGAAGGTATCTTCCTTGCCGATGGGCATCTGAATGGGAACGGGGTTTGCGCCCAGACGCTCCTTCATCATCTTGACGGCGTTGGGGAAGTTCGCGCCGTTGATATCCATCTTGTTGACGTATGCGATACGCGGAACTTTATATTTGTCCGCCTGACGCCATACGGTTTCCGACTGGGGTTCGACGCCGCCCTTCGCGCAGAAAGTAGCGACCGCGCCGTCCAGAACGCGCAGGGAACGCTCGACTTCGACCGTGAAGTCGACGTGACCCGGGGTATCGATCAGGTTGATGCGGTAGCCCTTCCAGTGGCAGGTGGTAGCCGCCGAAGTGATCGTGATGCCGCGCTCCTGCTCCTGGACCATCCAGTCCATGGTAGCCGCGCCTTCATGCACTTCGCCCAGCTTATGCGTAACACCGGTATAGAACAGGATACGCTCGGACGTGGTCGTCTTGCCCGCGTCGATGTGCGCCATGATACCGATATTTCTTGTATGATTCAAATCGAATTCTCTTGCCATAACGTGCTCCTCGTATCCTTAGAATCTGAAGTGCGCGAATGCCTTGTTCGCTTCCGCCATTCTGTGCGTATCTTCTTTCTTCTTGACGGATCCGCCCGCATTGTTATATGCGTCCATGAGCTCTGCTGCAAGTTTCTTGCTCATCTCGCGCTCGCTTCTCTTTCTCGTGTTGATGACGATCCAGCGGATTGCAAGCGTCTGACGTCTTTCAGGTCTGATTTCGATGGGGACCTGATAGTTTGCACCGCCGACGCGGCGTGCCTTGACCTCCACGACAGGCATGACGTTGTCCATCGCCTGCTTGAAGATCTCCATCGGATCCATGTTCAATTTTGCTCCCATGATCGCGAACGCGTCGTACACGATCTTCTGAGCCGTACCCTTTTCCCCGTCCAGCATGATCTGGTTGATGAGCTTGGTCACAACCTTGCTGCCGTACATGGGATCGGGCAATACGTCCCTCTTCGGAACTTTACCTCTTCTGGGCATGTTGTTATCCTCCTTTAAATATTTTTGGTACGGTCCGCGTGCGGACCGCGAGGGCGTTTTAAGCCTCCCTTCAGTACAGCTATCGCTTGCCGATAACGGTAGCGAACCTTCTGCTTCGGTTCCCCTCCGCATACTGCCTACTTTATCGGGCTGTTACTTTCCGAAATAAGTAGGGTGAATCAATGTGTGCTTGTCCGATTATTTGGGACGTTTTGCGCCGTACTTGGAGCGCGCCTGCTTGCGCTTTGCAACGCCTGCCGTATCCAGCGCGCCGCGGATGATGTGATAACGGACACCGGGAAGGTCCTTGACTCTTCCGCCTCGGATCAGAACGGAGCTGTGCTCCTGCAGATTGTGACCTTCGCCGGGAATGTACACGGTACCTTCCTGCTTGTTGGTCAGACGTACTCTTGCGATCTTTCTCAAAGCCGAGTTAGGCTTCTTGGGGGACGTCGTGGTCACCGAAAGGCACACGCCGCGCTTCTGAGGGCAATTGTCCAGAATAGGGCACTTGGACTTGTACGTCAGCTTCTCTCTGCCGTGCTTGATCAACTGATTGATTGTGGGCATCTCTTTACCTCCTTTTCTTATTTCGGAATGTATTCTCAAAACTGCCCGAAAGCAATTTAAAGAAGCGATTTTCCTTCCCTTTTGCGCTTTTTTGCGCGCAAAAAAAGAATGCCGTTTTCTCGGCAACGATTATTCTAACAAATCCGCAAGCAGATTGTCAACCGTTTGAAGGGATTTTTTCTTATTTTTTTCGCATTTCCGCCCCTTTTGGCACAAATAACGACATTTCCGCCCGTTCCCCTCCCGCTTCCGCTTTGCGGTTGCGCTTATCCTGCCGCCGCGCGGGGAAATACGCGCAATCTGCCCCACGCCAGCTCCTTATCTTTTTCTCCGCCGCGGATACCGCCGCCGCGTTTTTCCGCCGCCGTAAAAAAGAATTTCCGTTTTAAAGTATTGACAAATTCAGGAAAAAACATTAGAATATATAAGGATAAAAATTAAGAAGGAGATCATTCTTATGAACAAAATGTCCGTGAAAGACGTCAAAGATTGGAAAGGCAAGCGCGTTCTCGTGCGCTGCGACTTCAATGTGCCCATGAAAGACGGCGTGATCACCGATGAAAACCGTATCATCGGCGCGCTTCCCACCATCAAATACCTGATGGAGCACGGCGCAAAAGTTATCCTCTGCTCGCATATGGGCAAGCCCCACTCCATCTTCTCCGATGAAGTGAAGCTCAACAAAAAGGATAAGGCAAAGGTCGAGGCGCTTCCCGTTGAGGAGCAGGCTGCCGCAAAGCAGGCGATCATCGACAAGGCGAAAAAAGAAGAGCCCAAAAAGCTCACCCTTGCCCCCGTCGCGAAGAGACTCAACGAGCTGCTCGGCGGTAAAGTCACCTTCGCCACCGACGTCATCGGACCCGACGCTCAGGCGAAAGTCGCAGCCTGCAAGGAAGGCGAATGCGTCCTTCTCGAAAACCTGCGTTTCCACTGGGAAGAGGAAAAGAAAGACTATGAGTTCTGCAAGAAGCTCGCTTCTTACTGCGATATCTATGTGAACGACGCATTCGGAACGGCGCACCGCTCCCACGCTTCCACGGCGGCGATCGTCGAATACGGACTGGTCAAAACGGCTGTATGCGGCTTCCTGATCGAGAAGGAGCTGTCCGTCATGGCGGATTCCCTCGAGCACCCCGTTCACCCCTTCGTCGCGATTCTCGGCGGCGCAAAGGTTGCGGACAAACTCAACGTCATCTCCAACCTGCTTGAAAAGTGCGATACGCTCATCATCGGCGGCGGCATGGCTTATACCTTCCTCAAAGCGCAGGGCGGTTCCGTCGGCACCTCGCTCGTCGACGACGAGAAGCTCGATTACTGCAGGGACATGATCGCAAAGGCGACGTCGATGGGCAAGGAACTGCTCCTTCCCGTCGATACCGTCATCGCGAAGGAATTCCCCGACCCCATCGACGCGAAGATCGAAACGAAGATCGTTCCTTCCATGGAGATCCCCGCAGACATGATGGGCCTCGACATCGGAACGGAAACGAGAAAGATCTTTGCGGAAAAGATCAAGAGCGCAAAGACGGTCATTTGGAACGGCCCCATGGGCGTGTTCGAGAACCCCACCCTTGCGGCGGGCACGATCGCGGTGGCGCAGGCTATGGCAGACGCGAAGGGCGCAACGACCATCGTCGGCGGCGGCGACTCCGCGGCGGCATGCACGACGCTCGGCTTTGCGGATAAGATCACGCACATCTCCACGGGCGGCGGCGCTTCCCTCGAACTGTTCGAAGGAAAGAAGCTCCCCGGCATCGAGTGCCTGAACGACAAGAAATAATCACTGAAAGCGGCTGTCCCGGGACAGCCGCTTTTTCTGTCCTTTCCCGAAATATAGGAAAATTCGGCGCAAGATCTTTTTATATTCGTTGATTTACCCCGCGTTTTGTGGTATAATTACAGGTGAACGAAAAATTTCAAATCAAAGGAGTCGTTATTATTATGAGAAAGCCCATCATTGCAGGCAACTGGAAAATGAACAAGACCGCGTCCGAAGGCGCGCAGCTCGTCAACGAGCTCAAACCCCTCGTAAAAGACGCGAACTGCGACGTCGTCGTCTGCGTCCCCGCAATCGACATCCCCGCCGTGGCAGAAGCGATCAAAGGCTCGAACATTCAGCTGGGCGCTCAGAACGTCCACTTTGAACCGCACGGCGCGTTCACGGGCGAGATCTCTGCCGATATGCTTAAAGAATACGGCGTAAAATACGTCATCGTCGGACACAGCGAACGCCGCACCTATTTCAACGATACGGACGAAACGGTCAACAAGCGCATGCATGCCGCTCTGAATGCGGGCATCACCCCTATCGTCTGCCTGGGCGAGACGCTGGAACAGCGCCAGACGGGCAAGACGGAAGCCGTGCTCGACGAGCAGATCGAAAAGAGCCTCAAAGGCGTGGACGATCTGTCCCGCATCGTCATCGCATACGAGCCCATCTGGGCGATCGGCACGGGCGTGACCGCGACCGCAGATCAGGCGAACGAGACCATCGGCTATATCCGCAAAAAATGCGCGGAAGTCTTCTG
>CASGEQ010000021.1 GCA_949300535.1 uncultured Bacillota bacterium | reverse complement strand
GAGCTCATGGCGATGCCCGAGATCGACGGCGGACTCATCGGCGGCGCGTCCCTCAAATCGGACGCATTCGCGGCGATCGTCAACTACGACAAATAATTTCCGCACAAAAGGAGTGAAGTCATGAAAAAGATACCCTATGCGATCGTCATTATGGACGGTTACGGACTCGGCAAAGCCAATAACGGCAACGCGATTTTCCTCGACGGAAGCAAAAACGTCGCCGAACTGGAAAAGACCTATCCTACGGCGCAGCTCGGCGCGAGCGGACTTTCCGTCGGACTTCCCGACGGACAGATGGGCAACTCCGAAGTGGGACACCTCAACATCGGCGCGGGCAGAATCGTCTATCAGGATCTGACCAAGATCACAAAATCCATTCAGGACGGCGACTTCTTCACCAATCCCGCCCTCTGCGCAGCGATGGACAACGCCGTGAAGAACGGAAAGAAGCTGCACCTTTGGGGGCTTCTGTCGGACGGCGGCGTGCACAGCCATATCACCCACCTCTTTGCCCTTCTCGAAATGGCGAAGAAACACGGCGTGCCGCAGGCGTACGTCCACGGCTTCATGGACGGCAGAGACGTCTCCCCCACCTCGGGCGTACATTTCGTCAAAGAACTGCAGGAGGAGATGAACAAGCTCGGATACGGCAAGATCGCTTCCCTCTGCGGCAGATATTACGCGATGGACCGCGACAATAACTGGGACCGCGAAGAAAAAGCATACGATATGCTCACGGTCGGCACGGGCATTCATGCGGAAGACCCCGTCAAGGCGCTGGAAGAATCGTATGAAAAGGGCGTGACGGACGAATTTGTCCTGCCCACCAACATTACCGAAAACGGCAAGCCCGTCGCGCTGGTCGAAGAGGGCGATTCGATCATCTTCTTCAACTTCCGTCCCGACAGAGCGCGCCAGATCACGCGCGCCTTCACGCAGGACCCGTTCGTCGTGCCCAAGGGCACGGCATTCGAGCGCAAGACGGGATTCCTTCATCCCGTTTACGTCTGCTTCACCGTGTATGACGAGGCGTTCAAGGGCGTAAGCATTGCGTTCCCCAAACAGCCTCTGCACAATACTCTGGGCGAATATCTCGCATCCCTCGGCAAAAAGCAGCTCCGCATTGCGGAAACGGAAAAATACGCGCACGTCACCTTCTTCTTCAACGGCGGCGAAGAAGTGCCCAACGAGGGAGAAACGCGCGTGCTCATCAATTCCCCGAAAGTCGCAACGTATGACTTAAAGCCCGAGATGTCCGCTTATGAGGTCACCGACAGAGTGCTCCAGGAACTGGACAGCGGCGAATACGACGTGATGATCCTCAACTTCGCGAACTGCGACATGGTCGGGCATACGGGCGTGATTCCCGCGGCGGTCAAGGCGGTTCATACCGTGGACGAATGCGTGAAAAAGGTCATGGACAAGATTCTCTCCATGGGCGGCAGCGCGCTTCTGACGGCAGACCACGGCAATGCGGATAAGATGCTGGATACCGACGGTTCGCCCTTCACGGCGCACACGACCAACCCCGTCCCCGTCGTCCTCGTTTCCGAAAAATACAAGAACTGCAAGCTGCATGACGGCGTACTTGCAGACCTCGCGCCCACCCTTCTCGACGTGATGGGACTTCCCATCCCCGCCGAAATGACGGGCAAGAGCCTGCTTGTAAAATAACGGCGCGTCTCCGCCCGTTGGCGGACTTGCCGTTTCCGCGGGATCCCGCGGCTGAATCGGTCAACAGGCGCTCCTCTCTACCCAAAGTAGAGAGGAGCGCTTTTTTTCGCGCAACGAACGGTATCTTGACAATTTTGGCCGCGCATATTACAATAAAGCGCGATCGCATACGGATACAAATCCGACGGTGTGCAAACATCCCGGATTTCTGTATGCAACGGGAGGGTATTATGACATTCGGCGAAAAACTGAAAAATCTGCGCACCGCGCATGATCTCACACAGGAACAGCTTGCGGATAAGATCTTCGTCACGCGTGCGGCGATCTCCAAATGGGAAACGGACAAAGGATATCCCGGAATCGACAGTCTGCGCCTTCTCGCGCAGTGCTTCGGCGTAACCATCGACGAGCTGATCTCGGACGAGGACGTGAACAACAAACGCCGCGAAGACGACAAACGCGCGCGGAAATGCTACTTTTTTGCCGTCGGATGTCTGATCGTCACGGCGGCGTTCGCAATTGCCGCGGCCGCAGCAGATATCCCTTTGCTTCTCATCGGGAGCGGCGTCTTTGCCGTACTCTATGCGGTATTCGGCATTCTCTCCACCCCCGCCTACAAGCGCAGTGCGCGCGCGTTTTTCCGCACGCGCGCACTTCTTCTCGTCTTCCTCATCGCGCTCATCGCCGCTCTCGGCGTACTTCAAAACCTCTGACAGCACAAAAAGCCCCGCCGTCCGAGACGGCGGGGCTTTTTTTACATAATGACTGAATATCGCTCAAAAGGACGGGCGCACCGATCAAACGCCTTCATGACAAATCGGCGTTTACAGTTTCGCGAACAACTCGTCGAGGAGCCTGCGCGCTTTGGGCGTAATCGAACCGAAGCACAGAAGATAGCAAACGGAAAATTCGCAAGCGGTCACCTCTTCGCTGAACGTCAGATAATCAAGCAAAGCCTGCGTATGGATGATGCGGCTGAGTTCCCCGTCTCCGTTCAGGATGTAGTTTGCCTCTGACCTTAAGAGGCTCACCATTTCGCCGGTGCTGAAGATATCTTCCCAAAACATATTTTCCGTCATGTAATAATGTCCGTCCGCAACGGCCATCAGCGAGGGAAGCAGAAGAACCATATGATTGTATTGCTCCTGATTCCAGCCCCTTCTGAGCGCCTCGCGGTGTACCGCATGGGCATAATCGACAAAGAGCCTTCTCGCCTCTCGCACAAGCTTCTCCTTCGGCATATTCTGAAACTGTTCAATGCGGGAATTTACGTTCATTCTTCTCCTCCGAAATGATAATATCGCTTCCGCTCGGCGGCAGCCGAACGCCGGGACTTAAAATCTTACTTCATGAATGCGCGGAACGCGAGGTAGGTGCTGTAAAGGTCGGCTTTGGACACAAGTTCATAAGGCGCGTGCATGGAAATGACGGGAACGCCGAGATCGACCGTATCGATGTTGAGTTTGGAAATATACATCGCGACTGTCCCGCCGCCGCCCGCGTCCACTTTGCCGAGTTCCGCAGTCTGCCAGATGACGCCCTCTTGCGCGAACATCCTGCGCACTTCGCCGACAAATTCCGCCGATGCGTCGTTTGAGCCGCTCTTTCCGCGCGCGCCCGTAAATTTATTCATGCAGGTACCGCAGGAGATCATCGCCGCGTTTCTCTTGTCGTATACGTTCGCAAAATTGGGATCGAAGCAAGCGGTCACATCCGAAGAGAGACACTTGGACGCCGCGCGAACTTTACGGACAGACGCGCCGAATGCAACACAGATCTCTTCGATGAGGTCCTCATACACCTTGCACTGCATGCCCGTCGTGCCCTCGCTGCCGATTTCCTCTTTATCGACGAGCGCCGCAAGCACCGTGTGCTCCGTCTCGTTGTCGAGAACCGCGGTAAGCGCGGGATATGCGCACACCCTGTCGTCATGGCCGTATGCGCCGATAAGCGCGCGGTCAAACCCGACGTCGCGCGCGGGGAATGCGGGCACCGCCGAAAGCTCCGCGCTGATGAAATCCTCTTCTGTCATGCCGTATTTCTCGTTGAGAATGGAAAGGACGGTAAGTTTGATCTTATCCTTGACTTCTTCGTCCGCATAGGGAAGTCCGCCCACAAGCACGTTGAGCTGTTCGCCCTCGATGATCTTGTCCCCCGTCTGGGACATCTGATCTTTGCCGAGGTGCGGAAGAAGATCGTTGATATAGAATACGGGATCGGAAGGCTCGTCGCCTACGCGGATCTCCACCTTTCTGCCGTCCGCGAGCATGACCGCGCCGTGCAGGGAAAGCGGAATCGCCGTCCACTGATACTTCTTGATACCGCCGTAATAATGCGTTTTCAGAAAGCACATATTGCCGTCTTCATACAGCGGGTTCTGCTTGATATCCACGCGCGGCGCGTCGATATGGGACGCGATCAGGCGGATTCCGTCCTCTTCGAGATTTCTCGTCCCCACGCGGAACACGACAACGCTCTTTCCGCGGTTGACGAAATATCTCTTGTCGCCCTTTTTGAGGGCATCGCCCATCTGATAGGGTTTGAATCCCTTTGCCTCAGCAAGTTTCACGGCGGCGTCGCACGCCTCGCGCTCCGTCTTGCCCGCGTCGAGGAACGCCTTATAGCCTTCCGCATATTCGAACATCTTTTCGCGCTCTTCCGCGCTCGCCGTTTCAAAATAATTTCTGCGCCGATAGGAAAGCGCCTCTTCTTTCTTTTGTCCTTCGCTCTTTTCGCTCATATGTATACTCCTTGATGCAATTTATTCTATTATACCACGCCCGCGGCGTAAATGCAACGTCTCGAAAAATGTTGTCTTACAAGAATTTTTCCGCCGCAATCTTTTTCCCTTGGTGCCCCTACCCATCTTACAATTTTATTGCTCCATATACTCTTTCATTTGAGCGGTATATGAAGATTTTTGATCTTGTCCAGAAATTCGCTTTGTCCGCGGATATAACTGTCGATTGCAATGCTTTTCTTTCCGATAAAAATACGAAATCCGCCGATTTTGATGCGCCTGAATCCGGTAATTTCGCCGTAAAAAAACGTTTTTTCTCTTCTGAATATATTGCGAAAGACAAAATCGTTTTTCCTCATCGTGATGCGCCTGTTGAGCCTGTAAAGGATAAGATATCCCCCAAGCAATGACATCAAAAAAGCCATAACCGAACAGGCACAGGTCACCTCGTTGAAATCAAAAATATAAATATATGCTATTATCCCATAGCATAATATAATCACTATCAATCCGATCAGAAAAATAATTTTGGGCGGTTTCAGAATATTCCCTTCCAGCGGGTCTGTCGCTTTCATTTTTAAAGCGACCCCACCCCAGCTCACGACAAAAGACACGCTTATCATCGCAAGTGCCGTAATGAAGACACGGATAATTTCCATTTCTCGTTCCTTATAATTAATAATTATATTTATCCTACCAGAAATTTCCCTGAATCTGACGTTTGATTAAACAGTCATTCAGTCATTAACAACACAGCTCCTTGCCTGCAAATGAGCAATGATGCCGCTTTCCTATTATTATATCATAATATTTTAATAGGTGTCAAGACAGGAACGTGAAGCAAAACATAAAAAAAGGACCGCTTTCGCGGTCCCGTTCGGGGGAATTATGTGTTTTTGACCAATATCACGCTTTCATAGGGATCGAGAGTGATTTTACCCTCCTCCATGGAAAGGCTGTCGTGATAGGTCACATAAAGCAAAGTATATCCGTTCAGGTCGAAATCAAAGCTCACCTCGGCGTCGTACATATTGTGCAGAATGACCGCTTCCTGATGCTCGGAGATCATCTTATAGGAGACGATATCTTCCGCCGCCGTATATGCCTCGAATTTTCCCTTGAACAGCGCCTCGTTCTCGCAGCGGATATGAATGAGCGTGCGGATGGCGGATAATACAGAGTTCGGGTCTGTCATCTGCTCGTCAAACGGCTGCGTATAGTCGCTCAGGTCTTCCTTCTTGCCGTAGATGTTCCAGTAATTGAGCTTGGTCGTCTGCAACGGGTCCCCTTCCGCCCACGGGAAGGAGAGTTTGAAGATCTCCCCGCTGTTCTTGTTGCCGAGCATTCCCAGCTCATCGCCGTAGTACATAAAGGGAAGTCCTTCCAGCGTCAGAGAAAACATCTGCGCGAGCTTGATCTTTCTCGGGTCGTTATCGAACACGCCAGCCATGCGGTTGACGTCCGCGTCCGTCTGGAACGGCGCGTTGATGTAATCGCCGCCCGTCGCCGCGCGGTATTTCTCATAATCGGAAGCGAGCTTTCCGCCCAGCCAGTTATTGCTCGAAGGTGCTTTCAGTTCGTCACGGATGGCGTAAATGAGTCCGAAATCGAAATCGGAACGGATGGAACGCATATACTCCGCGCGATAGTTGGGATCGCCCGTCAGCACTTCTCCGACCAGATAGGCGTCGGGATTGATCGAACGGCAATAGTCGTAAAAATCCGACCAGAATTCATAATTGTACTCATCGAAGCTCTTTTCGTCCGTCGTCGCAACTTCCGCATAGGAATAGATATGCGGGACAGAGTCGAGGCGGAATCCCGCGCACCCCTTGTCCAGCCAGAATTTGGCGATCTTCTTCACCTCGTCGCGCGTGGGCTGATTGTCGTAGTTGAGATCGGGCATATATCCGCCGTACAGGCTCGCCGCGATCTGCGTATCGGGAATATCGCTGTACACGTCGTAGGAATTTCCCTCTTTGTCGTAGCGGTACCAGCTGTCATAGTTTAAAACCGCCGCGTCGAGGTCGTAATCCTCTTTGTTTTCCAGATCGTCGTAGAAACGGTAATATTCGCGATAAGGGCTGTCGGGATTATTGAGCGCGTCCAGAAACCACGGGTGCTTGTTGGACGTGCAGTTGAGCACGAGGTCGATGATGACGGAAATCCCGCGCTTGTCGCATTCCTCGATCAGCTCTTCGAAGTCCTCCATCGTACCGTATTGCGGGTCGATGGAATAATAATCCTCAATGTCGTATTTGTGGAAAGTGGAGGCGGGCATGATGGGCAGAAGCCACATCCCCGTAATGCCGAGGTCGTCGTCCGTCGTCGGATCTCCGTCGTTGAGATAGTCGAGCTTCTGAATGAGTCCCTGTATATCCCCGATTCCGTCGCCGTCTGAATCGGCAAACGAATAGATGAACATGGTATACCACACGCCCTGATAGGGCTTGTCCATCTCGTACGTGACCGAACGGTCTACCGACAAAGTCACGTCCTGCGGCTTGGGTTCTCCGCATGCCGCAAGCGGCGCAACGCAGGTAAGCACCAAAGCCGCGGAAAGCATCAGGCTTGCAAATTTCTTTCTCATCTCTTCTTTCTCCACATGATCACCGCCGTGACCCCGCCGACCACGACCACGCCGCCGAATGCGATAAGGAGAATCGCCCAGACGGGAAGCCCGTGCGTATCGGGCGTCTCTTCCCCGTCCTTATCCTCGTCGTCATCGCCCGGGGCGGGCTGCTCTTTTTCGGACACATTGACTTTGAACGACGTTTCAAAATCCTGATAAGTGACGGTAACCGTCTTTTCTCCCGTCGTCGCGGTATCGAACCCGCTCATCATTTCGGGACGGATGGACGCCTCCTCCGTTGTGCCGTCCGAATAGGTAATGACGATCTTGCCGCCCGCGAACTTTGCTCCCGTTTCATATTCGGTCGTTATGTCGTCTTTGACTGCGATGGAAGAGATCACGGGGCGGGCGTCGGGGGTACCCGTCGCTTCCGTAAAATCATCCGAAAGGTCTTCACGGTATTCGTAATCCTCTGCGGGATTGAAATAGACTTCTTCCGATTGTGCGTCGCCTACGATGATCTTCGTTGCAGTCGGAACAATCCACCATGTGAATGAATAGAGATCGTCGCCCGAGAACTGAATTCCGTTGGGAATCGTCTGGCTCTGCGTGTTGGGGCCGTATTCATAGATCGGATAGCAGTCGAAATCGTTGAAATACTGCTCCAAAATATCCAGATACAGGAGCGGCAGATTGGAAGCCGCCTCGCGGACGGTGACCTCTTCGCCCGATTGCGTGAGCGTCGCGTCAATCCACTGATCGGCATTCTTCCCTGCGATGATCTTTGCCTTCGCATTGTAATCTTCAATGCTGTCAAAATCGAAGATCATGGTAATATAGGTAGAATCCTTGTTGGTCTTTCCCATGGAGACGTTGATGCGGACGTCGTCCAGCGCACAGAATTCCTGCAGCTTATCCTCAAGATCGTCCCCCTGAGAGAGCATAAACGACGTATTGTTTCCCGCCGTATAATCGCGCCCTTCGAGCGGCTCCTGATCCCCGAATACGCGGACAACGACGGTTTTGGTTCCCGAAAGGTCGTCATATATGCGCATAGTCGAATAAACCATACCTTCAGAACAGCCGGCGAGCACAAACATGCAAAGGACGACGGCTGCAATCAGTACTGCCAATCTTTTTTTCATAGTTTCCTCCTTCATATCATATCTGCAATCATTTTCGGCCATTTCTCCCGCGCATACTATGAGCGATATTGCGATTGTTTAGCATGAAATTGTCATGAAGCAATTTAGAAAAATAAAAGCCCTGCGCCCGCGCAAATTGCGCGGGCGCAGGGCGAATCCCGTTCCTCTTATCAATCCTTCTGATCGATGAGCTTCTTTGTTTTAAGACTCATCATTTGATCAGCAACGGAATTGTTCCCCTGTTTTTAGCCCGGATATATGAAAACGGGCTGTCCGATCGGGCTACGCATTCGAAAAAAAATTGACGCACAAAAAAGGAAACGCGTCGCGTTTCCTCTTTCAACTGCAATATTTCCCGATCAGACCAATTCGATGATCGCCTTTTCGGAAGCGTCGCCGCGGCGCTCGCCGAGAAGATAAATTCTCGTATATCCGCCGCCCTGCCCGAGCTCTTCCGCGCGCTGAGCGTACTTGGGTGCGATCTCGTTGAACAGCTTCTCCATCAAGGGATGCTGAACTTTTACGACGCGCTTTTTGAAGTCGCTCTTCTGCTCGTTGTATGCTCTGACTTCCTGAAGATCATACGTCTTCGCCATGATCGCACGGCGAGCCGCAAGCTTCTTTGGGCCGTCTTTGACGTTGGTCGTCTTGACTTCCTTGCCCTTCTTGTCCTTGACCGTCACTTCAAATTCGATGACGTCGTCATACGTCTTGATCGCCTTCGTGATCAGCTTCTCGACGTAAGATCTGAGCTCCTTCGCGCGAGCCGCCGTCGTCTCGATCTTGCCGTACCAAAGGAGCTGGGAAGCCTGATTTCTCAAAATTGCCATTCTCTGTTCGGTTGTTCTACCCAATTTACCCGGCATAATTAATCCTCCTTTTTATCCAGCGAAA
>CASGEQ010000020.1 GCA_949300535.1 uncultured Bacillota bacterium | reverse complement strand
ACGGTCACGCCGTAGTTGGTATAATTCCACATGACGTCGGCGACCAGCTCGCTCGCCTCGGTGGTGGTATGTACGGTCAGTTCGATAAATTTCATGGCATTTCCTCTTCCCGTTCATTATACGATGTCCCGCCCCGAATGTCAAGCGAAGCCGACCGCGCGGGGCGCAAGAGAAAAGCGTTCCGACAAGCGGCGCACTCCGCGAAAGCGTTGAGGCAATCTGTCCGATAGGGGAAGCGACCGCCTCTTGCCTGCGCAGAGCAGACGACGGAAAATCCGCAACGCAGGGCAAGCGACAGAAAATCCGACCGCGCAGAGCAGACGACGACAAACCCGCCTGCGCAGGGCAGACGACGGAAAATCTTACCGCGCAGAGCAAGCGAAAGCCGCGCCCGCATCGGGCGCGGCTCGGAATCCTGTTCGTCAGTCAATCTTCCTCTTTTAAGTATGTTCCTTTCCGCATGATCAGATTTCGCGCTTTGCAAAAATCCGATTGCGCTCGGTCTGTATTTTTCAGAAAATCAGTTTTTTTCTTCGGACGTTTCCGCAGCGGCGTCCCCGTCTTTCTTGTTTTCCGTCTTCTTCCCCGATTTCCCGCCGCCGAAAACCTCGAGGATTGCAAACACGACGACGGTTATGATCTTCGCGATCGCAAGGATGCTGCCCGCAATGTCATAAAACTTGTATGCTCCCGAACCGTAATATCCGTTGAACATTCCGCCTATGTAATTGAAAATGGTCAAAAAAAGTTCCACGGCAAAGAAGATCAGCGCGATCGCGAGCGCTTTTTTGCAGGTATTTTTCAGATCTTCCCTGTCCGATTTGATCATGCAGAACCCTCCGACGACCGCAAACGCGAGATAGCTCACCAATACGCTCGCCCAGACCGCAAGATGAAACAACTTGTTTTTCAACTTTTCCATGTTATCCTCCCGATACATTATATTTTGCCGAAGGAAACGCCGTGCGTGCTTTCCGGATTTTCCGATTTTTGCGCTTTTATCCGTTTTTTCGTCCGTCCCGCATCCTTCGCCGCCATTATAACATATCGGAAAGCGCTGTACAATACCTTTATGAAATTTTGCGGCGTTCCTTTTGACGCCTGCCGCCCTGAAACGCAGTATTTTTGCAAAAAAAATAAGGGAGCGTCGTTTCGCTCCCTTTCTTTTGCCCCGAACGGGGATTATTTGTTGTAAGGATCTTTCCCGTACAGCGCGTTCACGCCGTCGGCGAATTTGCGCGCCTTGTCGTACTGTTTCAGATCGCACGCCGCGCCCGCCTCTTCGATCTGCTTTTTCTGATCACGGGTGAGTTTGGTAGGCACTTCCACGAATACGCGCAGATACAGGTTGCCCGTACCCGTTCTCGTCTTCAAGCCCTTGCCGCGCACGGTGAACGTCGTTCCCGACTGCGTGCCTTCGGGAATCTGATAGTCGAATACGTCGTCGATATCGGGCACCTTGACCGTGCCGCCGAGCGCCGCCGTCGCAAACGGAATGGGAAGGTCGAGATAAAGATCGTTGTTCTTGCGCTGGAACAGGCGGTGAGGCTCGATATGGAACACGACGATGAGATCGCCCGGCGCTCCGCCCGAAGCACTCGCCTGTCCGTATCCGCGCTTTCTGATGTACGAATTGTTGTCCACGCCCGCGGGGATATTGAAGGAAACGCGCGTCTCTTTGCGGACATACCCCCTGCCTTTACAGTCGGGGCATTTGTCCGTGATCGTCTTGCCCGTGCCGCCGCAATCGGGACAAACGCCCACGCGGACCGTTCTGCCGAACATGGTATCCTGCGTGAAACGCACCTGACCCTTGCCGCCGCACTTTGCGCAAGTCTTGAACGCGGTGCCGTTCTTTGCGCCCGTGCCGTTGCAGGAAGGACAGGGCTCGTTGCGCATATACGTGAATTCCTTGGTGCAGCCCTTTGCCGCATCCATGAAACTCAGCGTCATGTCGCGCTGAATGTCCTCGCCCGTCGTATCGCGCTGAACGGACGCGCTTCCGCCAAACCCCTGGAAGATACTGTCAAAGATATCCCCGAATCCGCCGAAACCGCCGAATCCGCCCGCGCCTGCGCCGCCGAATCCGCCCATGCCGCCCATGCCCGGGTGCTCCTGTTCGTAATCGTACGCAGCGCGCTTCTGCTTATCCGAAAGCACTTCGTTCGCTTCGTTGATCTCCTTGAATTTTTCCGCCGCGAGCTTGTCGCCGGGGTGAAGGTCGGGGTGATACTGCTTGACGAGCTTTTTATAAGCCGCCTTGATCTCCTCTTCCGTCGCGTTTTTCCCGACGCCCAATACCTCGTAGTAGTTTTTCTTTTCTGCCATAATGGTTCCCCTTTTTACGCACAATTACCCAAACCGCAGTTCGGGTAATTGCCGCTCTTACAGGGCGTTACTGATGAAATTCGGTATCGCCGTTGTCCGTTGCTCCGCCGTCCGTGCCGTTCGCACCGCCCGCCTGCTGCTGATACATCTTCGCAAATACGGGCTGGACGTCCTGCGTCAGCTTCTCGTAAGCCGCCGTGATGCGCTCGTCGTCTTCCGATTCAAGCTCCTTCTTCGCTTCGTCGACCGCCGACTGCAACGTCGCTTTATCTTCGTCGGAGAGTTTCTCCGCGCCTTCTTTCATCGTCTGTTCCACCGAGAAGATCAGCCCGTCGAGCTTGTTCTTGTTCTCGACCTTCTGCTTTCTCTTCTTATCTTCTTCCGCATACTGCTCCGCTTCCTTGACCGCCTTGTTGATCTCGTCTTCGGAAAGGTTGGTGGAAGAAGTAATGGTGATATCCGTGCTCTTGCCCGTACCAAGATCCTTCGCCTCGACGTGCACGATGCCGTTCGCATCCACATCGAAGGTGACTTCGATCTGAGGAACTCCGCGGGGTGCGGGAGCGATGCCCGTCAGCATGAATCTGCCCATCGTCTTGTTGTCGCGCGCAAATTCACGCTCGCCCTGCAGGATATGGATTTCCACGCTCGTCTGGTTATCCGCAGCCGTGGAGAATACCTGGCTCTTCTTGACGGGGATGGTCGTGTTTCTGTCGATGAGACGGGTGAACACGCCGCCCAGCGTTTCGATACCGAGGGACAAAGGCATGACGTCGAGAAGGAGCACGTCCTTGACTTCGCCCGTCAAAACGCCGCCCTGAATTGCCGCGCCGATCGCGACGCATTCATCGGGGTTGATGCCCTTGAACGGCTCTTTGCCCGTGATCTGTTTGACTTTCGCGACGACTGCGGGGATACGGGTGGAACCGCCGACGAGGATGACCTTGTCGATGTCGTTGTAGGTAAGTCCCGCGTCCTTCATTGCAAGGCGCATGGGCTCCGCCGTCTTTTCCACCAGATCCGCGGTGAGAGCGTCGAACTTCTGTCTCGTGATCTCCATTTCGAGGTGCGCGGGACCAGCGTCCGTCATGGAAATGAACGGAAGGGAGATAGAGGTCGAATTCATGCCGGAAAGTTCGATCTTCGCCTTTTCCGCAGCTTCCTTCAAACGCTGCATCGCCATCTTATCCTTGGAAAGATCCACGCCGTGGCTCTTCTTGAACTCGTCGACCATGTAGTCCATGATGCGCTTATCGAAGTCGTCGCCGCCGAGCATATTGTTGCCGTTGGTCGCGAGCACTTCGAACACGCCGTCGGAGATCTCCAGAATGGAGACATCGAACGTGCCGCCGCCGAGGTCGTAGATCATGACCTTGCTGTTTTCCTTGTCCTTGTCAAGCCCGTAGGAAAGCGCCGCCGCCGTGGGCTCGTTGATGATACGCAGGACGTTGAGACCCGCGATCTTGCCCGCGTCTTTGGTCGCCTGACGCTGGGAGTCCGTGAAGTATGCGGGGCAGGTAATGACTGCGTCCGTGACCTTCGTGCCCAGATATGCTTCCGCGTCCGCTTTCAGCTTGGAAAGAATCATTGCGGAAATTTCCTGAGGGGAATACGACTTGTCGTCGATCTTTACTTTATAATCCGAACCCATGTGACGCTTGATGGAAATGACCGTCTTGTCGGGGTTCGCGACAGCCTGACGCTTTGCGACCTGCCCGACGACACGGGAACCGTCCTTCTGGAATGCGACGACCGACGGGGTCGTGCGAGAACCTTCCGCGTTGGGGATGACGACGGGCTCGCCGCCTTCCATGACCGCTACGCAAGAGTTGGTCGTACCTAAATCAATACCGATTACCTTAGACATAATATTTTCTCTCCTTGATTATCATCACTTGAAATTTTTTACTTATTTTGTGACGACGACCTGCGCATACCGCAGCACTTTGCCGTCCTGTTCGTATCCTTTCCGATACACCTGCTTTACGATCCCGCTCGCCTCGCCTTCCTGGGGCTCGACCGCCATGATCGCTTCGCACTTTTCCGCACTGAATTCCTCTCCGACGGGATCGATCGCGGTGATCTTCTCCTCTTCGAGGATCTTCAGAAAACTCTTTATCACCATCTCGATGCCCTTCTTCGTCTGTTCGTCCGAACAGCTCTGAAAGGCGCGCTCGAGATTGTCCGCAACGGGGAAGAGCTTGCTCACGACGTCGGCTCTGCCTTCCTTATAACTTTGGGAACGCGTCGCCTGCGTGCGCTTGCGGTAGTTGTCGTATTCCGCCGTGACCGAATACCACTTCCGCTTGTAGTCCTCCGCCTCCGCTTTTGCCTGCTCGAGTTCGCTCGGCGCGGAAATTTCTTCCTTCGCCGCCTTCTGCGCGGGCTGTTCGCTTTCCGCTTCGGGCTGCCTGCATTCCGTTTCGGACTCCGGCGCCTTCGCTTCGCTTTCCTTCGTTTCCGCAGTTTCTTCTGCGGGTCTGTTCTTGTCTTTCATTCTCTTTACCGCCGTTTCTATTTTTTAACGATCTTTTCCAGCACGTCCCCGACGCTTTGAAGCACGGAGACGACTTTCGCATAATCCATTCGCACGGGGCCGAGCACGCCGTACGTTCCCATCTGCCTGCCGTTCACCGAATAACTCGCCGTAACGACGGAACAGTCTTCGGGGATTTCCCCGTCCGAGCCGATCTTCACGCCGATCTTGACCGCCGTACCGTCCGATAAGAGCTTTCCGATCTTGTCCTCGCTTTCCACAAGGGATAAGAAGGTACGCACCTTTCCGACGTCGTCGTATTCGGGATGGCGGAGGCTCTTGCTCCCGCCCGAGAGAACCACCTCGCGGCGGCTCGTATAGGCGAGCATCGCGTCCAGCACTTCGCGGCAGATCTGCCGATAGGATTCAAAAGCCTGCATCGCTTCCTCTTCCGCTTCGCGGACGCAATCCATCCGTTTCCCCACGAAAATGTTCTGCAAAGTGCGGGACATTTTCTCGACGTCCTCCTCTTCCGTCCCTTCGGGAAGGGAGATGAAGCTGTCTTTGAGAATCCTCAGATCGGTCACAATGAGAAGCAGTGCGCGGCGCTCCCCGCAGGGGAAAAGCCCGATATTTCCGATCGTCTCCTCCGCCGGACCCGAAAGGGCGATGGAAGTGTAATCGGTCAGTTCGGATATGACGTCCGCAACGCTCTTTACGATGCTTTCCGCCGAAGCCGCGCGCCGTTCGAAACTGCGGCGGATATACTCCACGTCCGCGGACGACAGCTCGCTGCGCTCCATGAGTTCGTCAATGTAAAACTTATACGCTTTGGGAGAAGGAATCCTCCCGCCCGACGTATGAAACTGAATGAGATACCCCTGATCTTCGAGCGCGGCAAGTTCGCTGCGCACGGTCGCCGAAGAGACGTCCGTCAGGTGTTTCTGCGTGATGGCTTTGGAAGATACGGGCGTCGCCGTCTCGATGTATTCGTCGACGACGATCTGCAGAATCTTCTTTTTGCGTTCGGAAATATTCCCGTCCATTTGCTCCCTCTGCCGCGCTTTGGCACTCTTTTCGTTCAAGTGCTAAAACATTCTACTACTAATATAATACTTTCCCGCCGAGGTTAAACGCTTCCCGCAAATTTTTTGCTTTTTTCCCAAAAAAATTTTGTAATGCTATTTACAATTCCCCCCGTTTGTATTAAAATGGAAAAAAACGGGAGACAATGGGAGTATATATGGAAGAGAGAGCATACGAAATCGGCGCAAAGCGCAGCGGAGACGTGAAAATTTCCGTCATCCCCGGGCACTTCGCCACCAAGCATTCCCACGTCAATTTCTGCGTGGATATGACCCGCGTCAAATCGGAAATGGCAATGGCGAAGAAAGTCGCGCGACTGTTCGCGGAAAATTACTGCAACACGCCCGTGGATACCGTCATCAGCCTGGAACGCATGAAGATGATCGGCGCATTCCTCGCGAGCGAACTTTCCCATTCGGGCATCAACCTGCACCAGGACATCGCGGTCATCTCCCCCGAGATCACCGACAACAAGATGCTCCTGCGCGATAACTTTATTCCCTATGTACGCGGAAAACACGTTCTTCTGCTGACCGCGTCGGCGACGACGGGTATGACGATCGCCGCGGCGGTGGAAGGCATCCGCTATTACGGCGGGGAAGCCGTCGGCGCGGCAACCGTATTCGGCGCGCAGTTCCACGGCGTGGACGTCCCCGTCACGCGGCTGTTCGGCGTGGAGGATATCCCGGGATATTCCTCTCACCTGCCCACGGAATGCCCCTTATGCCGCGCAGGCGTCAAGGTGGACGCGCTCGTCAATTCCTACGGTTACAGCAAAATTCTCTGATACGGCCGAAAAGCGCCGCAGATTTCTCCGCGGCGCTTTTTTTCTGTCATCCACCCCGCTTTTTCTCACGCGCGCGTGATATAATTGGGTCATGCGACGGGTAATCTGAATTTGCTGAGGTGAAAATGACGATCATGCAATATCTGAACGCGTTCCGCCTGTACGGGCTGGACGTGCTGTTACTCGCGCTGGGCGTAACTCTCGTTACCGCCCTGCTCAAAAAGACGCTCCTGAAAAACGCTCCCAAAAAACTCTATCTCTTTCTTCCCTTTCTGATCGGTCTCGTCTTCTGGTGTATCTACCGCGCGATCGCCGACCGGAATTTTCTTTTTCTGACGGAGAATTTCCCGCAGACATTGGAAAGCGCCTTTGCCTGCGGCTGTGCAGCGACGCTCTATTACGTCGTATACGAGCAATTTTTCCGCACGAAAGCGCAAGGCGGCTCCTCAGAACCGCTTTCTCCTTTGCTCGAAGGGTATGTCCCCGAAGAAAAACGGGAAGAAGCGGCGCGCGCGCTCGACGAGGGTGCGACGGGTCTGGAAGGCGACGCGCTGCGCGCGTTCGTCACGCAGACGCTCACCGCTTACGCCGACGAAACCGTCTCGGAAGCGGATATCGTCGCCGCCGCCGCGGTCATCGCGGAGTTTATCGAAAAGACGCGTTCGGCTCAGGAGAAATAGCGCACGGCGGATTTTGCCGTATGCTTACGTCTTTTCCCTTTGCGGCAAATGCCGCAAAGGGCTTTGTCCACGCAATGCGCGGATTTTCCGCGCTTTTTCATTTCCCTCTTTTTCCGCCGCGGCTTTTGCCGCGGCGGTTTTTTGATTGC
>CASGEQ010000019.1 GCA_949300535.1 uncultured Bacillota bacterium | reverse complement strand
CTTTGCGCGATAGCGGCGGATCTCCGCAGGCGTACAGGTGCAGGTCAGATGATCGGACCCGTAATTGCCGCACGGGCAGGGATTCATGCTCGCGCACAGCATGAACCGCGCGGGATAGGTGACCACGCCCGCCGAACGGGCAATGGTGATGACGCCGTCTTCGAGCGGCTGGCGCAGCGCTTCCAGCGTCGAACGCTTATACTCGGGAAGCTCGTCCAAAAAGAGCACCCCGCCGTGCGCGAGGGAAATTTCCCCGGGATGAACGGAACGGTTTCCGCCCCCGCACATGGAAACGGTGGTCGCCGTGTGATGGGGCGTGCGGAAGGGGCGTTCCAGGACGATCCCCTCTTCGCTCAGCACACCCGCGACCGAATGAATTTTGGTGATTTCCAGCGCCTCTTCAAACGTGAGATCGGGCATGATCGTGGGAATGCACCGCGCGAGCATGGTCTTGCCCGTGCCGGGAGGCCCCACCATGAGGAGGTTATGCCCGCCCGAGACGGCGATCTCCAATGCGCGGCGCGCCATCGGCTGACCCTTGACAAAGGAGAGATCGACCGCCGACTGTCTGTGCGTGATCAATGACGCGAAATCCGCTCTTTTCTCCTCTGCAAGCGGAGCTGCGCCTGTAAGATGCCCAACTACTTCCGTAAGCGTCTTTGCGGGAAAGATATGCGCGCCTTTCAGAAAACGCGCCTCCTTTGCGTTCCCGTACGGGACGATGAATCGGGAAAACCCGTGTTTTTGCGCGGATATGAGGATAGGCAGAAGCCCGCTCACGGGGCGCAGATCGCCGTTGAGCGACAGTTCCCCGAGAAAGACCGTGTCTTTCACTTCCGTACCGATCAGCTGTTCGCTCGCCTTCAATAAGCTGACGGCGACGGCGAGATCGAACGCCGCGCCCTCCTTTTTCAGATCGGCGGGCGCGAGATTGACGGTAATTTTATGCAGAGGAAACTGAAAGCCGCTGTTTTTGAGCGCGGAACGCACCCGTTCCTTGGATTCCTTGACGGCGGCGTCGGGAAGCCCCACGATCTCGTAGGCAGGCATCCCCTTGTTGACGTCCGTCTCCACTTCGACGGGCACGCCTTCCAGGCCGTTCAGCGTATAACAGATGACTTTCGCGATCATAACCCTTCCCCCCTTATCCCGTTACATCGCTGCAAACCATGCCGCGGGGAAGGGAATGGAGAAGAGGAACGGAACGGTCACGACAAAGTACAATGCGAGCAGGACGATGAGCGATATGATAAGAGCCCTGACAGAGCGGTAGGATTTTCCCTGGTCTGCCAGAAGTCCGCTTACGGCGATAAACGAGAAGATCTGCGCCGCGACGAATGCGATGAATGCCTGCGCCGAGAAAAATGCGCAGATAAAGGAAAGGGCGAACGCGATGAGCGAAACTGCGCCGCCGCGGAGCGCAATGCGGATTTCCCTCGACTTTTCTTTGCACCGCGCCAGAAGAATCGTCCTGATCAAGGTAAAGATCAGGCCGAATACGGCGATCACGATGCTGACGACATTCGCTGTGGCGAGCGTTACGGCATAAAAATCACCCGTGCCGCGGAAGAGCGTGTACGTCAATGACCATACAGACTGTGCGGAAGCGACGGCATTGACGCCGGTAAATCCGCCTGCGATCCCCTTCCAGAGCAACGCAAACAGGGACAACGCGGGCGCCGCCGGATTATCGAACACTTTTACGAGCGTGAAATAAGCGGGCAGGACGGACAGAAGCAGGATGGCAAACGTGCCGACGAGCAGCATCCCGACAAACGCCGCGGGAGCGATGCGGTTTTTATAGCGGTATTCCGCACGCACCGCCGAAACCGTCTCTTCCTTAGTCTGCGCGCCTTCCGCGCCCAACGCGGGTTCCGCCTCCGCTTTCGAAAGATAGAACGCCTTCGCCTTCTGCTGGCGCACCATGCCTGCGGCAAACAGCGCGACCGTAGTCAGTGCGGGAACGACGAACACGGTGTTCACGCAGATCACCGCCGCCGCGAGAATCCCTGCCGCAAAGAGGGAACGGGCGCTCTTCAAGTCGGCGTTTTTCATGCCGTTCGCATAGAAGGAATACGCCGCATATACGGACGCAAGCAGGAAGAATACGCCGATAAAGAGCGGCGTCCCCAGATGTCCGAAACAGAAGGAATACCCGCCGAGCGCAAACAAAAGCGCAAAGGCAAATCCCGCCTTATCGCTGCGGAAAAGGCGCTTGGTGAGCAGATACCCCACGATCAGACACCCGAACGCGGCGAGGAACGGGAAAAAGCGAAGTCCGAACGGGCTCATGCCGAAGATGAGCGTGCCCAGAGCGAGAATATCCAGTCCGAACAGATTATATACGCGGTCCATATGATAGACCGAACCTTCGGAATAGGCGCTGCCGGCGCGCATTTCCGCGACCGTCATCATGGAATAGGCTTCATCCTCCCCGTAACGGAAGAAGGACGATTGCGCCAAAGACGGCACTTTCTGCGCGTCCAGCACGCTCGCCGCCGCCGCTGCGTCGATTCCGGATGAGTATCCGCGCTCGATTTTTGCAGGGACAAGAGTCCCGTCGTCGGCGACGAATACCACCTCGTTGACGAGCAGACTGCAATCCATTGCGGTCAGCTCGTAATAAGCGTATGTGGAAAGCGAATAATTCACTTTTGAAAGATCGTAAGGCGTAAACCAGTTGAAGGAGATTCCCTTTGCGCTCTTTTCCTGATCGGAATAGAGATTATCCAGCTTCGCTTCGCCGAAATTGGACACATACCACGACCCCGTCGAAGGCGAAGAGGCGCGGCGGACGCGGATGGTAGCCTGCGAACCGATCTCGTTATAAATCGTGCCGATGTTCAGATAGAGATATTTCAGGGAGGTCTGCCCTTCCTGCTTTTCAAGGCGGAAGACGACGGACGAGCCCTTTTTCAGCTCATAGCTTCTGCCCGTGGACTGCGCGCTTCCGAGCGTACCCATGCCCACGACGAAAAACACGAGCGCGAGAATCAGGAACGCGCGCGCGAAGAAGGAGAAACTCTTCCATTTTTTGCCGAATCTGTTCATTATGAATATTCCTTATTATATGATATTTCCTATTCTAACCGATAACGCAGCAATTGTAAACGATTTTTTGCGCATTATTTTTGAAATTTTTTTCGGTTTCGGGAAAAAACAAAAAGAAAACAGCCCGTCATTGACTTTTGACAGGCTGTATTTCTCATTGCTCGCGCAATTACTTAACTTCTTTGATTTTCGCCGCTTTACCCGTAAGGCCGCGCAGATAATAGAGCTTCGCTCTCTTGACTTTACCTGCTCTGACGACCTGGATATAAGCTACCTTGGGGGAATGCAGGGGGAAGCATCTCTCCACGCCTACGCCGAAAGACAGACGTCTTACGGTGAAGGTCTCGCGAATTCCGCCGTTCTTCTTGGCGATGACGACGCCTTCGAAATTCTGGATTCTTTCCTTGCCGCCCTCGATGATGCGGTAGCCGACCTTAACTGTGTCGCCTACGTTGAACTGCGGAACGTTCTCTTTCAGACCTTCCGCTTCAATCGCTTCGATCAATCCTTTCATTGACTTTACCTCCATTGTTACGCGACGTTCATTCCCGAAACCGGCAGAGGAACGCCCGAAGTCACTTGCTTATTATAAGGGATACCGAAAAAAAAAATCAACCTTTTTTCGCCTCTTTTTTATAATTTTTATCCCCTTTCGGGATTTTTATCCGAAAACGCAGCGCTCATTCGGGCAAAATCTGTATGATGCCCTGAATGGCGGCATATGAATCACGGCGGATACGCTCGCGGGATAGGAGATTCCCCTCTTTGTCATACGAGAGAAGATAGCTTTCGCTCACGAGCCCTTCCTGCTCCGCGCGGATCACCTTTTCTTCCGTCCCTTCCACGTACTTGACGGGAGGGGGCGGTATTTTAAGGAGCGTTTTGCTCTCCGTCGCAAAGCTCGTTCCGCTGTCCGTGCCGAAAATTTCAAACCGCACCTCTCCCCCTTCCGCTTCCCCGAGCAGATACACGGGAAAGGGATACGGATTGACGAACTTTAAATCGCTCTCCTCGGATACCATGGCGTCGAGAGACGGCGCGACATAGGATATCCGCAGGGAATGCGCGCGGCTTTCCCTGATCTTCATTCCCGACAGGAGCGCGGCGTTGAAGAGCGTAGTGCTCACCTGACACACGCCGCCTCCGACCCCTTCCACGAACTGCCCGTCCTGAATGACGACTGCCTCCAAAAAGCCGTTCATTTCCGTGCGCTTGCCCACGGTCTCATTAAAAGAGAAGCTTTCCCCGGGATGCAGAACCGTCCCCGAAATGCGGGTCACCGCAAGGCAGATATTGTGCGTTCTCGGCGCGTTGGACTCGTCAAAGCGGGTGGAAAAGCGCGCGATCTTTTCCGTCTGCGCCCGAAGCGTCTGTTCGGTGACCGCAGGCGGGCGTGGGGTGCAGGAAAGTTCGATCTCCGTTTCCCCGTTCCCGAGCGCCGAGGTAATATCCCGCAGCAGTTTATGATAGTCGCAGGATATCCCGTCCGTTTCGGGAATATATTCAAAGCCGTCTGCAGAAAAGTGCATCTGCGCATCCGTTCCCTCTTTTGCATTCGCGCTGCATACGCGCCCCGCAAACTCCTCCGCATCCGCAAACGTCCGCTCAGCCTGCGCCGTCAGCGATTGTCCTTTTTTCGCCCGCCGCAAAAGCGACGGCACGTCGTCCGTAAAGGAAAGTTCGGGATATTCCGCGATAAAATCCCCTGCGGGCGAATGCACGATGAGCGGCGGAAGGGTTTCCCCGATTTTTCTGCGCACCGCGGCTTCGGCGGCGGCAAAGCTCATGCCGCCCACTTCCACGCCGTTCACGCTCACCCCTTCCGCAACCGTGCGCGCGCACCCGCACAATAAAAAAAGGCTCCCCGATAAGAGGAGCGTACAAAAGCATTTCGCCGTTTTATTCATTCACCACGCCCCCGCGCGACGGGACCTTCAGCGCGGCGAGCAGGGCTTCGTCCGGATAAAAATCCGGCTTGCCCATCGTGCGTTTCCCGTTCTCGGCGTGCATATCCGAACCGCCCGTCACGAGCAGGGAATGCGCCCGCGCGAACCGCGTGAAGTATTCCGTCTCCTGAGCAGTATGCGTCGTATACACGCATTCTATCCCGTCCAGGCCTTCCGAAACGAGGCGTTCCATCAACTTTTCGCGCTCGCCGAACGGCTTCGCGATGCGCCCCGGATGCGCGAGCACGGCGATCCCGCCGCAGGCATGGATGACGTTGACCGCGTCCGTCGCCGTCGGGCGGCAGAGGTCGGAATACGCGGGCTTGCCCTTATCGAAAAAGGCAAGATAGGTCTCGCCTACACCCATGCCCAGCTTGCGCGCAAATACCCTCACCACGTGCATGGTATGGATGGGCGCGTCTTTTTTGAAATGTTCCTTTTCCGCCTCGGACATGGTCACGGCAAATCCGAAATAGCGGTTGGCTTTTTCAAGCATATCCGCCGCGCGGAGCTGTGCGCCGCGGATGCGCTCCTCGAGAAATCGGAAATACGCTTCCCCGCGCTCGCAGGCATAACCGAGCACGTGCACCTTGCAGTCCTCATACGACGAAACTTCCCAGCCCTGCACATAGCAAAGCCCAACTTCGCGGGCGGCGGCCGCCTTTTCCTCCGCGCCCTCCATGCTGTCGTGGTCGGTCACCGAATACAGATCCAGCCCCGCCGCCTTTGCGCGGAGGGCGAGTTCCTGCGGCGTATATTTCCCGTCCGAATAGACGGAATGCAGATGAAGGTCGGCTTTCACTTTATGATTTTCCCTCCCTGAATGCGTAGCTTATTCGTCTCTTTCCCGTAGAGCACGCGCTCGGCGTGCGTGCAGGTGAGAATGGTCTGCAATCCCCCGATCCGCCCTACCAGTTTTTTTCGGCGCGGCAGATCGAGTTCGCTCATCACGTCGTCCAGAATGAGGACGGGCGCTTCGCCCGTCAGCTGTCTGAAGATCTCCACTTCCGCGAGCTTCATGGAAAGCGCGGCGGTGCGCGTCTGTCCCTGCGAGGCGAATCCCTTTGCGTCCTTGCCGTCGATGGAAATTTTCACGTCGTCGCGGTGCGGTCCTACCGAGGTATAGCCGAGGCGGATATCCCGCTCATAAGCTCCTTCCAGCGCGCGCAGAAGTCCCTTTGCAATGCTCTCCTCGTCCGCGCCGTAATCCCCTTCCATGCCGATTTCCAGCGTTTCCGCGCCGTCGGTGAGATAGGAATGCGCGTCCTTTGCAAGCGGCGACAGGAGCGCGACGAATTCCCGTCTTTGCCGCACGATCGCGGCGGCATAGCGGACGAGCTGTTCGTCCCAGACGGGAAGCGTTTCCAAAATGAGAGAAGCATCGCGGTTTTTGAGAAGATTGTTGCGCTGATCGAGGATCTTGTTATAGCGGAGGAGCGCGGTGCAGTACGGACGGGACGTCTGGGAAATGGAGAGATTGAGGAATCTCCTGCGCTCGTCGGGTCCGTCCTGAATGAGGCGCAGCTCTCCGGGCGAGAAAAATACGCTGTACATGTTGCCTAAAAGGTCGACGCTGCGGCGGATCTTGCTGCCGTTGACGCGCAGTTCGCGGCGGTTGTCGTAGATCTCCGCTTCCAGCGAAACGCTGCCGTAACGCCCTTCCGCTTCCGCGCGGATGAGCGCGCATTCCTGTCCGTGGCGGATGAGCTGACGGTCGTGACGGATGCGAAGGGACGAGCCCGTACAAAGATAAAAGACCGCCTCCGCGCAGTTGGTTTTCCCCTGCGCGTTGCGCCCGAACAGGACGTTCAATCCGTTCTGAAAACAAAAGGTCTCGTCCTCGTAATTTCTGAAATTGTGCAGCGTTAATTTTTTTATGACCATTTCCGCAAAGTTCCGCAAAAACACTTTCTTTTTCGGCGATTTTGTACTATAATCAAACTGTATTATACCAAAAAACGCGAAAAAACAAAAGCATTTAAGAGGGAAAAATGGCGGAAAAAGCACAGTTTGAATTTTTATGGGACAAGATCCGCGACCGCGCGGAACAGCTCATCAAGCCCATCGCTTTCGAGACGTTTATAAAGTCGCTCGTCCCCGTGGACGTCGTCAATAAGAAGATCGTCCTGCAGGCGAATACCGAGCTTGCGGCAAAACAGATCTACAAATCACACGCCGACAAACTGCGCGAGGCGATCGTATCCTCCGAAGTCGGGCTCAACGATTTCGTCATCGTCGTCGAGGGAAGCGAGGAATATACCCTGCGCGAAGAAGCGGACGCGCTCGAGGAAGCGGACCCCGTAGTTCTCGACAAGCGATATACGTTCGATTCCTTTGTCGTCGGTTCCTCCAACAAGTTCGTGTATGCGGCGGCAAAGTCGGTCGCGGAAGCGCCCGGGGAGAATTTCAATCCCCTCTACATCTACGGCGGAACGGGGCTCGGCAAGACCCACCTCATGCAGGCGATCGCAAACGAAATTCTTTCGCGCCGCCCGACGATGAAGGTGCTCTATACGACGAGCGAAAAATTCCTCAACGAATATGTGGACAGCATGTACTCGAAAAAGAGCAGCGCGCGCGACAACGAGGCGCGGTTCCGCAACCGCTATCGCAACGTAGACGTGCTCCTCATCGACGATATCCAGTTCTGGGCGGGAAAATACGGCGTTCAGGAAGCCTTTTTCCACACGTTCAACGAGCTTTCCTCCCAGCATAAACAGATCGTCATTTCCTCCGACTGCCCCGCAAAGGAACTTTCCACGCTGGAAGAGCGGCTCCGCACCCGTTTCGAAGGCGGACTCATCGCGGATATCCAGCCGCCCGACCCCGAGACCAAGATCGCCATCTTAAAGCGCAAAGCGCTCGATAAAATATACGTCGTGCCCGACGATGTGCTCGCGTTCCTCGTCAAGGATTCAGACAACAACGTGCGTACCCTCGAAGGAAGGCTGAACACGGTCATCTTTGCGAGTAAACTGCACGAAGAGCCGATCACCGTCAGCCTTGCCGCGATGGCGCTGCAGGAATCCATCAATACGGGCGAACAGGAAACGGTAACGCCCGAGGCGATCATCCGCAGCACCTGTTCCTATTATTCGGTCACAAAAGAAGATCTGATCGGCAAGAACAAGCGGCAGGAACTCGTCCGCGCGAGACAGGTCTGCACCTATCTCATGTGCGAGATGCTCTCCATGCCTCTCGTCACGATCGGCAAGGAAATGGGCGGAAGAGACCACACGACCATCATCTATTCCCGCGACAAGATCGCCGAGCTTATGCGCGTCAACGATCGCGTGGCAAAAGACGTGAACGACATCAAAAGCATCGTTTTGAAGCAGTGAGCTTCAAGGCAACCATATTACGAGCGAAGAACCCCCGATGCGGGGTTTTTTCGCGAAAAGGACGATTATGACTCAATTCTCGGAAGGACAATACGACGCCGTCGTCATCGGCGCGGGACACGCGGGCTGTGAAGCCGCTCTCGCCCTCGCGCGGACGGGATTAAAGACGGTGATGCTTACCCTCAACCTCGATTCCATTGCTTTCATGCCCTGTAATCCCTCCGTCGGCGGGACGGCAAAGGGGCACCTCGTGCGTGAGATCGACGCGCTGGGCGGCGAGATGGGACTCAACGCGGACGCGACCGCGCTGCAGATCCGCATGCTCAACGTCGGCAAGGGCGCGGCGGTGCAGTCGCTCCGCTCTCAATCGGATAAAAACGCATACCATGTCCGCATGAAACAGGTGCTGGAAGGCACGGAAAATTTGCGTATCATACAGGGCGAAGCCGCCGAGATCTTAACGGACGGAGAAAAATGCACGGGCGTCGTCACTTCCTACGGCGGCGTGTTCGCTTGCCGTGCGGTCGTCATCGCGACGGGGGTATATCTCAATTCGCAGACGATCACGGGCGAAGTGATCAAGGACAGCGGTCCCAACGGTTTTGCGCCCGCCACCCTTTTAACGGACTGTCTCATGCGGCTCGGCTACACCGTCCGCCGCTTCAAGACGGGTACCCCCGCGCGCTTGGACGGCAGAACGGTAGACGTATCCCGTCTGCAAATTCAGGAAGGCGATCCCGACATCTACCCTTTCTCCTTCATGTCGGACGGCGTGCCCCAAGATCAGACGCCCTGTTATCTCACCTACACCAACGCAAAAACGCATGAGATCATCCTGAACAATCTTGACCGCGCCCCCCTCTATAACGGCACGATCTCCTCGACGGGTCCAAGATACTGCCCCTCGATCGAAACCAAGGTCGTCCGTTTCCGCGACAAGGAGCGGCATCAGATCTTCCTCGAACCCGAAGGCAAAGACACTTCCGAAGTGTATGTGCAAGGACTTTCCACTTCGCTCCCCCACGATATCCAGAAAGAGATGTACCGCACCGTCGAAGGGTTGGAGAATTGTGAGATCATCCGCTATGCCTATGCGATCGAATACGACTGCATCGACACTTTGGACGTTCTTCCCACCCTCGAATTCAAAAAAATTCAGGGTATCTACACGGCGGGGCAGATCAACGGCACGAGCGGCTATGAAGAAGCCGCCGCGCAGGGGCTCATGGCGGGGCTGAACGCCTCTTTGAAACTGCGCGGAATGCCGCCCCTCGTGCTTCGGCGCGACCAGGCGTACATCGGCGTGCTTATCGACGATCTCGTTACCAAAGGCACGGACGAGCCCTACCGCATGATGACTTCCCGCGCAGAATTCCGCATTTCCCTTCGTCAGGATAACGCGGACGTGCGCCTGACGCAGATCGGGTACGATTGCGGGCTGGTGACAGAAAAGCGTTATGCGCGCTTTCTCGAACGAAAGGAGCAGCGCGAGTGCTCGCTCCGCGAACTCGACCGCCGCGCCGATCAGAAACAGGCAAACGCGCTCGTGCAGGAGTACGGCTACCCGCCCCTTTCGGGCGGCGTGACGTATGCCGATCTCATCCGTCGCGGCATTCCCCTTTCCGTACTTCGGGAGCGGTTCGGCGTTCTCTCCGACCTTCCCCGCGACGTCGCCGACAGCGCGGAAACGGAGATCGTCTATGCGGGATATCTCAAACGCAACGCAGAGCAGATCGAAAAGGCGAAAAAGATGGAGAGCCGCGAGCTGCCCGCCGACATCGATTACGAAAAGATCGAAGGACTGCGGCTGGAAGCGCGCGAAAAACTCAACCGCGTGCGCCCGCTCAATTTGGGACAGGCGGAACGCATTTCGGGCGTCAATCCTGCCGATATCGCCGTGCTCATGATCTATCTGAGCCTGAACGGAAATCGATAAGAATCAAGCACGCCATATTAAAATTTCAGCACAGAAAAAAAGGATACACATAATTCAGCGCCGTGTGATTTGAATTCATCGGACAAACTTGATGGCATGGCACAAC
>CASGEQ010000018.1 GCA_949300535.1 uncultured Bacillota bacterium | reverse complement strand
AATGCGGAATGGATCAATGAGATCGGGTTTGAATTGCAGGAGCAATACGGCGTGAAGTATCTGCCTTCCGATTTCAAGAAGCAAAACGGATATATGCAGTCGGTATCCCTGTCCAAGGAATACGACCTGTACCGTCAGAATTACTGCGGCTGCCGCTTTTCCAAGGCGGCGTGCCTCGGAGACGAAAGGGGAGAAAAATAATCATAACGCAATCGATATAACCGATATAACGGAAAAGCCGTCCGCTTTTGTAAGCGGACGGCTTTTTTTTGCATTTGTTAAATGGGGATCAGGCGAATGATCTTCTTTCTCAGGATCATGGAGATGATGTCGCAGATCCAGATAATGTTGAACCCGAAGAAGACGCGGACGATGCCTGCAATGATCTTACCTTCCAGGAAACGGGTCATAAAGCCCAGGATCCAGGACGTGATGGGAATGATCGCGAGGATGACGCTGATCAGATACCCCATGCCGAAATAATCTCTTTTACCAGCCATTTTTTATTGATCTCCTTATCATTGATCTGTTCTTATTATACGCCGCGCGGGCCGATTTGTCAATAGGCAAGGAAAAATTTCCCGTGCGCGTATGTATGGGCGTAAAAGCGGAGGAAAGACGGCGGCGTCTGCGCAAATCTTGCGCCGTCTGCAAAAGTGCGCCTTACAGCGTTTCCGTGCGGAACGGATGCCCCGTTTCGACGTCTTTCCAGATGAGATTGTTATCTTCGAGGACAAGGCAGGAATGCGGGGAATTTTCTTTGGGGATCGAGACGGATCCGCAGTTGACATAGGTGCAGTTTTCGCGCTCTTCCAGAGCGGGCACGTGGAAATGCCCGTTGAAGAGGATATCGCCTTTTTTGAGGCAGGCGGGCGTTTTGTGTCCGTGGGTTAAAAATGCGGTGCGCTTGCCGACGGGGAAAATGCAGTATTCCGCGCCGATGGGGAATTCGAGCACCATCTGATCTACTTCGCTGTCGCAGTTGCCGCGCACGCAGGCGATACGGTCTTTTATACCGTTCAGCATCGCCGCGACGGCGAGCGTGTCATATTCCCTGGGAAGGGGATTGCGCGCTCCGTGGTATAAAAGATCGCCCAAAAGAAGCAGTCTTTCCGCTTTTTCTTCTTCAAAGCGTTGAAGGAGCAGGCGGCAATAATATGCCGAGCCGTGGATATCAGATGCAATCAGCAGTTTCATAAGTTTCACCTCTGTCGATGGATTGTATGATTTTTTTCAGGGCTTTGATCACGCCGCCTTCCCGATTGGAAGGAACGGTGTGGCGAATCAGTTTTTTCAGGGGCGGGTATGCGTTTTCGGGGACGAACGAATAACCGCTCTCCATGAGCATTTCATAATCGTTCATGTGATCGCCGAAGGCGACGCATTCCTCCTTGCGGAAGGAAAACTCCTTTCGGATGAAGCGCAGCGCTTCGCCTTTGTTGGCGGTCGTTGCGGAGACGTCACACCAGTCGTAACCTGAAATGATCGTCCTCAGGCGCGGAAGCCGCGCGGGGAGCACTTTGATGCAGTTTTCCGCTGCCGCCACTTCGTCGTAGACCGCGATCTTGCAGATCGCTTCTTTGCCTATGACGTCGTTGAGGTTTTCCACCTTGCGGCAGTTGGTATAGGAGAGCATCGCATATTGAAAAAAAGGCATCTCGCTGTTTTCGATGTAGGCAAATTCGGTGCCGCACAGCATGGGGTAAAGGTGCGGAAGGGCGCGGATCTCGTCCAGCGCATCCGGAAGAAGCAGATCGTCGATGGGGTTGCAATAGAGTTTTTCTTCCCGATAGCGCACGAGCGCGCCGTTTTCGCAGATGAAGAGGACCTTATCCGCTACGGGGGCGAACAACGTCCTCAGATTGGCGTATTGTCTGCCGCTGGCGGGCGCGAACAGCACGCCGCGCTCATAAAGCGCGTTGATTAGCCCGAAGATTTCCCTCGGAAGCCGTTTCTCGTCGTCGAGAAGCGTCCCGTCCAGGTCGGATGCAATAAATTTGATCATATGTGATACAGACTCCCCGTTTGTCTTTGGCTTTTTTCGTTCAGAACAGCGGAACGAAGGGGCGGAGGAGCGCGCAGAGTGCGGCTTCCGTTTTCGTATTTTTCCCGACGGGGACTCCGAGTTCCCACGCGGAGAGAAAATCGCGTTCCAAAGCGGCGGCGAACGCTTTGTCATCGACCAGAACGCCGCATTCGTATTGAAGATAAAGGCTCCTGAAATCCAGATTATAGGAACCGACCGCGGCGTATTTTCCGTCGCAGACGCATGTTTTGGCGTGCAGAAAGCCCGGATAATATTCTCGCACCGCAATCCCGTTTTTTTCCAGTTCCCGCGCGAAGAAACGGGTAAGGACGAACGCCGCGCGCTTATCGGGAATGTGCGGAATCAACACGCGCACGTCCTTTCCCGCTTTTGCTGCCGTCTTTAACGCCGAGGAAAGGCGCGCGTCGGGCATGAGATAGGGCGTAAACAGATAAATCCGCTCATACGCCGTTGCGAAGAGCGAGGAATAGATTCCTGCGCCGACGCTCCGTTCGGGCAGAAAGGGATCGTCGCAGAACGCGAGGCAGGGAATTTCACCCTTTGCGGAATCGGGGATCGCCGCTTCGTCTGCGGCGAAATCATTCGGATGCCGATACGCCCATTGCCGCGCGAACATGCGCGCGAACTGCGCCGCAGGCGCGCCCGTGACGCGTACCGCCGCGTCTTTCCAATGCCCGAATCGGATTTTGCGCCCGATATATTCGTCGGCGAGGTTGAATCCGCCCGTATAGGCGCATTCCCCGTCGATGACGGCAAGTTTTCTGTGGTCGCGGCTGTTGAGCGCGGAAAAGCGGAAGGCGTGCATCGGGTTGAACGCGCAGGCACGGATCCCGCATGAGCCGAGCCGTTCGGCAAAATCGCGGGGCAGCGCGGACGCGCACCCGAAATCGTCGTATAAAAAACGCACGTCGACCCCCGCCGCGGTGCGCTCTTTCAGAACGGAAAGCACCGAATCGAGAAACTCTCCCTGCGCGGCGATATAAAATTCCAGCCAGAGGAACCGCTTTGCCGCCGCCATGTCCGCAAGCAAAGGGGAAAGCCATTCTCCGTCGGGATAATAATCCGCGGTAAGAGCATGTACGGGGGCGGAAACCTCCCGCGCGAGCGACGCGCATTCGCGCATCGTGCGGTCGGCATATCCGTCGCCCTGCCATGTCCGCGTTTCGGAAGGGAAAAGATGTTTTTTCCGTATGCGCGCGGCAAATTTATAGTTGCCCCATACCATGTACGCGATCGCACCCAAAAGGGGCAGGGCAAGGATGAGGACAAGCCACGCCGTGCGGTATTCGGGCGCGGCGGGAAAAGCGAAGAGGATGAAGGCGGCGGCAAGCGCGGCCGCCCAGCTGAATACCGCCAGCGCGGGAAGCGCCGCGGGCAGAAAAATCGGAAGGCATACGGCGAGCGCGGCAAAGCCGATGAGCACAGCCGCATACCAAAACAGCCTTCCGAAGAAAAATAATCGTAGTTTTCGCATAGCCTCCTGTCGGCGGCCGCCCGCTTATACGAGCTCTGCGATGTTGAGAACGCGGATGTCGCGGTCGGCGAGATTGTTTCCCATATCGGCAAATGCCGCATCGCAGGCGTCTGCCTTGAACGCGCGGCGTTCGAAGAGGGAAAGATCGATTGCCTTATTGGCAAGCAGGTTAATCGCGGCGGGAATATAATCGGCGCCGTTCGTCATGCCGTAGATCGTGATCTGTTTTTTGAGCGCGAGGTCGAGATTGACGGTCAGATCTTTGCCGTGGAATCCCGAATAAGCCACAGCGGTGTGCGGCGCGCAGACCTTGAAGGGGAGAGATTTGTCCTGCGTGCCCGAGGAGGTGACGTAGATCGCGCCTTCCGCGAACCGCCCTCCCGTGAGCTGCGCGACGTTCTCCACGAGATTATCGTCTGCAAAAAGGGTGTAATATATACCGCACTGTCTGGCAAATTCGAGGCGGTTGGTATGATTGTCGATGAGGATGGGGGACGCCTGCTGATACATCAGGAGCTGGCAGAGGATGATGCCGAGCATATCCCCGCCGATGACGGCAACGTGCTGACCCTTGCGGATATCCAGCGCGTCGAGCGTGGCTTTCGCGAGCGCGACGAGTTCGATGAGAAGCGCCGCGTCGTCGCCGACGGAATCGGGAATGGCGGAAATCTCCTCTTCGGGCAGGCAGACGAAGTCGCGCAGGTACCCGTTTGCCGTCTGACCCGCGATCTCATAATCTTCTTCCGTAAAGTCCTTTTTCGCCGTGCCCGTATCGGGAGCGGGGCGGAAGGTGTGCAGAAAGACGCGGGTGCCGTGTTCGAAACCGATCGGCCCGTTTTCCCCTGCGATCACGCCCACCGCAAAGCGCCCGGGGACGATGGGATAGGTAACTTTGAGGTCTCCGTTGTAGATCGAGGCGTCCACGCCGTTGACGAGGACTTTCGTCACGCGTACTTTCAGCTCGCCTTCTTTGGGTTCGGGAATCTCTTCTTCTTCCCGGACGAGACGGTTGGCGGATACCAGCTTCCACACGTTCATGAAAAATCGCTCCTTGTGAATCAATGTTTGCGTTCTTGAATTATATTATACAGCAAGCGGGCGTATTTTGCAAGCAATTCTCCCGTATTTTGCCGCAGGCATGCGCAACAGAGCGGGGAAAAACTTTTTTCGGGGGATAAGTTTTTTCGATTCTCTTTCAAAAACAGTTGACGAACGAAAAAAAAACGGATATAATGGGAAAGCATTGTAAATAAAGATAATAACAGCGAGGTGAGTAAATAATGAAGGCTGACATTCATCCGAAGTACCATGAAGTGACCGTCGTCTGCGCGTGCGGCGAGACGTTCAAGACGGGCACGACCAAGGACGTCGAAGTGATGAAGGTGGACATCTGCAGCAAGTGCCATCCTTTCTTCACCGGAAGACAGAAGCTGGTGGATACCGGCGGACGCGTCGATAAATTCAAGAAAAGATACGGAATTTAACAAAGCATCAGCCTCAGTCCACTGGGGCTTTTTTGTTATTGCGCGCGGGCGCGCCCGCGCGGACTGAAAACGGGAAGGAAGTATGAAGAAGAAAAAACACTGTACCTATATCGGCGGACAGGCGGTGATCGAGGGCGTCATGATGCGCGGAAAGCGCGGCATGGCGACTGCCGTTCGCGACGAAAGCGGCGCCATTCAGATGGAGGCCGTCCGTATCACTCCGCCCGAAAAGCGCAGTAAATGGACGCGCGTTCCGTTTGTCCGCGGCGTCATCAACTTCGTCGTTTCCCTGGTAGTCGGCATGAAGACGCTTCTCCGCAGTTCGGAAGTCGCGATGGGGGAAACGCAGAATCCCTCCAAATTCGACAAATGGATGGCGGAAAAGTGGAAGATGAGCGTCAATTCTCTGCTCACCGTCATTTCCACGGTGATCGGCGTCGTCATCGCGATCGTGCTGTTTATGTTCCTGCCGCAGTACCTGACCGAACTCATCTCCCGCGCCGCGCCGCATGCGATTCCCGCGAACGGAATCTGGTATAATCTCATCGAGGGCGGGTTCCGTCTCGTGATCTTTATCGGCTATATCCTTCTGACGCTCCTTTCCAAGAGCATCCGCAGGACGTACAGCTATCACGGCGCGGAACACAAGACGATTTCCTGTTACGAATACGGCATGCCCCTTACGGTGGAAAACGTGAAAAAATGCACGCGCGTGCACGATCGCTGCGGGACGACCTTCCTTTTTTTGGTCATGGTCATCTCCATTATCGTGTTTGCGCTCGCCAACTTTCTGGTGGCGGACATCATCTTCACGCCGTATGCCGCGCTCAATTTCATTCTCAAATTTCTGCTAAAACTCATCCTTCTGCCCGTCGTGGCGGGGATTTCTTACGAGATACTCAAACTGCTTGCCAAGACGCAGTCGCCACTCGTATTCCCGCTCAAAGCGCCCGGGCTTGCCCTGCAGCTGCTCACGACGCGCGAGCCGGACGAGAAGATGATCGAATGCGCGATCGCCGCGTTTGAAAAGGTGCTCGACATGGACGCCGATCCCGATTCTCCCGAAAAGCTGTTTGCGACGGAGACCAAACTCTCCAAACTCTCCGCGCTCATGAAAAAGCAGTTTGCGGAAAAGGGAATCGACGAATCGGACGCCGAATGGATTTTAAGCCTTACGCTCAACGTGCCGAGAAGCCAGCTTTCCGAAGAACGCGTCGTCACGCAGACGGAGTGCCGCAAAGTGCTCGATATCTATGAAGAGCGCCTTACGGGCAGACCGCTGTGGTATATTATCGGCAACACGGATTTTTACGGCTATACGATCAAAGTGGACGAACGGGTGCTCATCCCCCGTCCCGAAACGGAAGTGCTCGTCGAACAGGCGGTGCGCACGGTGGAGGACGGCGACAAGGTGCTCGATCTGTGCACGGGAAGCGGCGCGATCGCGATCGCAATCGCCTGCGAGGCGGCAAAAGACAAAAATATCACGGTCACGGCGGCGGATATCTCCGAGGACGCATTGGACGTCGCGAGGGAGAATGCGCGCATCAATAAGGCGTCCGTCAACTTTGTGAAGGCAGATCTCTTTGACGGAATCCGCGGCAGATTCAACCTCATCACGGCAAATCCGCCGTATGTGCCGAGCGGGGAGATCGAAGGGCTGCAGCGCGAAGTGCGCGATCACGAGCCGAGACTCGCGCTCGACGGCGGCGCGGACGGGCTGGATTTTTATCGGCGCATTGCGGAAAAACTGCCCCGCTATCTCGTTCGCGGGGGAATGCTCATCCTCGAATGCGGCGAGAATCAGGCGCAGGAAATTCTGAAAATCTTCAGCAAATGCGACTATGCTATGGTCGTGAAAGATCTTGACGGCAAAGAACGGATCGTCAAGATCGTGCTGTAAGGAGCGGTATGTTCTCGAAACTCGACGCGATGCTGGCGCGTTACGACGCGCTTTCCGAGCAGCTTTCCTCGCAGGAGACGATGTCGGACATGGAAAAGTGGACGGCGCTTTCCAAAGAGCGCGCGGAACTGGAAGAGACGGCGGAAAAGTACCGCGAATACCTGCGCGTACAAAAGGAGGCGGACGCCGCGTTTGCGGAGTCGGAAGGCGAATCGGGCGAGATGAAGCAGATGCTTCTCGACGAGGGATACGCCTGCAGGGAAAAGCTGGAAAAGCTCAAAGAGGAATTGAAGATCCTGCTTCTGCCCAAGGATAAAAACGACAGCCGCGGCTGTACGCTGGAGATCCGCGGCGGCGCGGGAGGGGAAGAGGCGGCGCTGTTCGCCTATGAGCTCTACCGCATGTACATGGCATACTGCGAGCGTCACCGCTTAAAGTGGGACGTCGTGGATATGAACGAGACGGAACTGGGCGGCATGAAGGAAGTCATCGTCAACGTGACGGGGAAAGACGCATACCGCCTGCTCAAATACGAAAGCGGCGTGCACCGCGTTCAGCGCGTTCCCGAGACGGAATCGCAGGGCAGGGTGCATACCTCGACGGTCACCGTCGCGGTGCTTCCCGAAGCGGAAGAAGTGGAAGTGGAGATCAACGAAAAGGATATCCGCGTCGATCTGTTCCGCTCCTCGGGCGCGGGCGGTCAGAAGGTCAACAAGACGGAAACGGCGATCCGCATCACCCATTTCCCGACGGGGATCGTGGTGACCTGTCAGGACGAGCGTTCCCAGCTGAAAAACAAAGAAAAGGCGTTCCGCGTCCTGCGCGCGCGCCTGTACGATTATTATAACGGCATGGCGGCGAACGCGGAAGCGCGCAGCAGAAAGAGCCTGGTCGGAACGGGCGACCGGAGCGAGCGCATCCGCACCTACAATTTTCCTCAAAGCCGCGTGACGGACCACAGGATCGGACTGAGCCTGTATTCGATCGATTCGTTTATGATGGGGGAAATCGACGAGATGGTGGAAGCGCTTGCCCTTGCCGACCGCGAAGCGCAGCTTGCGGGGGCGGAGGACGAGAGCGAATAAACCGATTTTAAATTTTTGGCATACAGGAGGCAAAACATGAAAGAAAGACTTGCAAGTCGTATCCGCACCATTTCCCCGTCGCTGACGCTCGCGATCAGCGCGAAAGCGAAAGCGATGAAGGCGGCGGGCGAGGACGTCATTTCCTTCGGCGTCGGCGAACCCGATTTTAACACGCCCATACACATCGTGGAAGCGGCGGAAGCGGCGCTCGAAAAGGGATATACCAAATATACGCCCTCGTCGGGACTGCTCGAACTGCGCCGCGCCATCTGCGAAAAGTTCAAACGGGACAACAATCTGGAATACGATTCCTCCCAAATCATCGTCTCCAACGGCGCAAAGCACTCCATCTTCAATGCCTGCTATGCGCTGATCGAGGAGGGGGACGAGGTCATCATCCCTTCGCCTTATTGGCTGACCTATCCCGAAGTGGTCAAGTTGTGCGGCGGCGTGCCCGTTTTCGTCCGCACGACGCGCGAATCGGGATTCAAGATCACGCCCGAACAGCTGAAAGCCGCGATCACGCCCAAGACCAAAATGCTCATCTTCAACTCCCCGTCCAATCCCACGGGCGCGGTGTATTCGGAGGCGGAGGTCCGCGCGCTCGCAAAGGTGTGCGAGGAGGCGGAGATCTTCGTGCTGTCCGACGAGATCTATGAAAAACTCGTCTACGGCAACGTCAAGCCCTTCTCTTTTGCGGCAAGTTCGGATAAGATGAAGGACCTCACGATCACCGTCAACGGCGTTTCCAAGACGTATGCGATGACGGGCTGGCGTATCGGCTATCTCGCGGCGCCCAAGGACGTGGCGAAAGCGATCGATTCCTTCCAGAGCCACGCGACGTCCAACGCGAACTCAATCGCGCAGTATGCGACGATCAAGGCGCTGAACTCGCCCGAGGCGTCTGTCGAAGAGATGGTCGCCATCTTTGCAAAGCGCAGGGAGGCGATGCTCAAGCGTATCGCGACGATGGAAGGGGTGTCCTGCGTGGTTCCCGACGGCGCGTTCTATGCGATGCTCATCGTCGATTCGGCATACGGCAAGAGATTCGGAAATACGGTCATCAACGGGTCGGTATCGTTTGCGGATACCCTGCTTGACGCGGCAAAAGTGGCGGTCGTGCCCGGCATTTCCTTCGGCGACGACGAGTGCGTGCGCATTTCCTATTCGCTTTCCATGAGCGATATGCTGGAAGGACTTGACAGAATCGATGCATTTATGCGCAGTTTGCAATAAATTTTTTATCTTTTTTTGCAAAAGGTCTTGAATTGTGCATAAAAACTTGGTAGAATAGTATCAATAAACAGATTCGCCGCAAGGCGTGCAAGGAGGAACCATACAATATGATCAAAATCATCTGTGGGCCGAAGGGTAGCGGAAAGACAAAGAGAATCATCGACGCGGCAAACGCTGCGGTCGCGGACGCGAAAGGGCACCTGATTTTTATTACCGATACGAAGAGATATATGTACGATTTGAAACGCGACGTGCGCTTCATCGACGTTTCCGATTATGCGATCGCGGGCGAAGACGCGCTGTGCGGATTCATCAAGGGCGCGATCGCCGGCAACTATGACAATGAATATATTTTTGTGGACGGCGCGGCGCGGATCGCCGGCAAAGAGCTCAAGGACATGTCCGCATTCTTCTATATGCTGGATAAGGTTTCCGAAATGCGCAGCCTGAAAATGTACATCACCTGCAGTTGCGCGCAGGAAGATCTTCCCGATTTCATCAAGAAGTATCTTTAAGGCAGACAATCCAATCAGAAGCGGTTTCAGTCAACTCTCGGGCGGCGCCCGGGAGTTGGATTGTTTCAACAAGGAGTAACATAATGTATTTCGTAAGCACAAGAGGAAAAGAACGGGTGACGGGCGCGCAGGCGATCGTACAGGGGATCGCGGCGGACGGCGGTCTGTTCGTTCCCGAGCGCTTCCCCGCCGTCTCGCGCGAAGAGCTGGAAGCGATGCTCGCCATGGATTATCCCGAACGCGCGGCATTCGTTCTTCATAAATATCTGGACGAGTACGACAAAGACGAACTCCTGGCTGCGCTGAAAAAGGCGTACGGGCAGTTCGAGGGCGGGGATCCCGCTCCGCTCGTCAAGGTGGAAAACGGCATGTATATGCTCGAGCTGTTCCACGGGCCCACTTGCGCGTTCAAGGATATGGCGCTCACCGTGCTCCCGTATCTGCTCAGAAAGGGGTGCGATCTGTGCGGTATCAAAGAGGACATCCTCATCCTCGTCGCGACCAGCGGCGACACGGGCAAAGCCGCGCTCGAGGGCTTCAAAGACGCGAAGGGGATCCGCATCATGGTCTTCTATCCCGACGACGGCGTTTCCAAAATGCAGAAACTGCAGATGTGCACGCAGGAAGGGGATAACGTCAACGTCATCGCGGTCAAGGGCAATTTCGACGATTGCCAGAGCGCGGTCAAGCGCATTTTCCGTTCGGAAGAGTACAAGGCAAAGCTGAAAGAGCGCAACGTCCTTCTTTCCTCTGCAAATTCCATCAATTTCGGCAGACTCGCGCCGCAGATCGCCTATTATTTCTCCGCCTATCTCGATCTCGTCTCTTCCGAGCAGATCGCGATGGGGGACAAGGTGAATTTCACCGTCCCCACGGGCAATTTCGGCAACATTCTCGCCGCCTATTATGCAAAGCAGATGGGGCTTCCCGTCGGGATGCTCGTCTGTGCGTCCAATAAAAACAATATTCTCACCGACTTCATAACGAGCGGCGTTTACGACGTGAAGCGTCCCTTCTACAAGACGATGTCGCCGTCGATGGATATCCTCATTTCCTCCAACCTCGAACGCCTCATTTTCGAGATTTCGGGCAGAAACGCCGAACTCACGGCGCAGCGGATGGAAGAGCTCGCGAAGACGGGCAAATACCGCGTCAGCGACAAGGAAGCGGCGCTCATCCGCGAAAATTTCTTCGCGGGATGCACGAGCGAGGACGAGACGGTGGACTGCATGTACGAATTTTTCACCGAGTACGGCTATCCCATGGACACGCATACGGGCGTGGCGATGCACGTCGCGCAGCAGTATGAAAAATACCGCGAAGACAACCATGACAAGGAAGAAGTTCCCATGGTGGTCGTCTCCACGGCAAGTCCGTATAAATTCCCGCAGGACGTTCTGTATGCTCTGACGGGCAACGACGTCAAGGACAGCTTCAAGGGGATCAAGCGCATCAACCTGCTTACCGCAATGAAGGTGCCCGAGAGCCTGAAAGCGCTCCGTTACAAGCCCATCCGCTTCAAGCAGACGTCCACGCCGGACAAGCTGTTCGACGAGGTCCTCAAATTCGTCGGCTGAATCGAGGCATATCCGCAATAAAAACAGGGGCAATCCCTGTTTTTCTTTTTTGCGGGTGCAATTGTGCAATCGGCGTGAAATTTGCTTTATATCTGAGTGAATAACGCCGTTTGTTTGTTTCTACGCATTGCAATTTGCGAAATAATATGGTATAATAACTAAAATTTGATTCAAGCGTGAAAATTATGGAAAAGAAAGTATTGTATTCGGCAGTACAGCCGAGCGGGAATCTCACCATCGGAAACTATACGGGAGCCATCCGCAACTGGGTGAAGCTGCAAAGCGAATATGAATGTTATTATGCGATCGCAAACATGCACGCGATTACCGTCCGCCAGGATCCCGCGGAATTGCGCCGCAGGACGGTGGAACTGCTCGCGCTGTATATTGCCTGCGGAGTGAGTCCCGAACATTGCACGCTGTATGTGCAGTCGCAGGTTCCGCAGCACGCGGAACTGACCTGGGTGCTCAATACCATGACTTACGTCGGCGAAATGGAACGCATGACGCAGTTCAAGGATAAAAGTGCGAAACACGCCGAGAATATCAATATGGGGCTCATGGACTATCCCGTACTGATGGCGGCGGATATCCTGCTTTATCAGACGGATATCGTGCCCGTGGGCGTCGATCAGCGCCAGCACTTAGAGATCGCGCGCGACATTGCGGCGCGTTTCAACAACCGTTTCGGAGAGACGTTCCGCCTTCCCGAGGCATACACGCTCAAAGAGGGTGCGAAGATCGGGTCTTTGCAGGAACCGACCAAGAAGATGAGCAAATCGGACGAGAATCCCAACGCATCCGTCTATCTTTCGGACGACAAGGATACCGTCATCCGCAAATTCCGCCGCGCGGTCACGGACAGCGACAACCGCATCGTTGCATCCGAGGACAAGCCGGGCGTGACCAATCTTCTCAACATATATTCCGCGTTTGCGGGCTGCACCGTCGCCGAGGCGGAAAAACAGTTCGAGGGCAAGGGATACGGCGATTTCAAGCTCGCTGTGGGAGAGACGGTCGCGGACGTGCTCGCGCCCGTTCAGGCGGAACAAAAACGCCTGCTCGCAGACAAGGCATATCTCAATCAGGTGCTCAAAGAGGGCGCGGATCGCGCGTACAAGACGGCGAGGAAGACGCTTTCCAAAGTTTACAGAAAAATCGGTTTTTATCAGGGAGAATAATCCATGTTCGGCTATGTCCGTTACGATATGCCCAATCTCTATATCAAGGACTTCATGCTGTATAAGGCGATGTACTGCGGTTTATGCAAGGGGATCGGCGCATCCTGCGGACAGGCGGCGCGCATGGGGCTTTCCTACGACATGGCGTTTTTATCCGCCCTGCTGCATAATATGTGCGGGAAGGATATCCGCGTGGAAAAGCAGCACTGTTTCGAGCATATGATCGTCCGTCAGCCGATTGCGGCGGTGGACGAACTCACGGAGGAGCTGGGCGCGCTCAACACCGTTCTCATCTATTATAAACTCACCGACGACATCGAGGATGAAAATCGCGGCAGGGGAAAGAGACTTTGGTTCCGCCGCGGATTCAAAAGGGCGGAAAAGCGCTATCCCGAACTCGTGCGGATCGTGGACGGAAACATGCGCGCGCAGGCAGCGCGGGAGAAGGAAAAAACGCCGTCTCCCGATATCGCTGCGGACGCGACGGCGAACATGATGCGCGAGCTGTCCGATTATTTCCTCAAAGAGAAAAAGAGCGAAGCGACCGCGGAACTGTTCTATGCGCTCGGGAAGTGGATTTATCTCATCGACGCGCTGGACGATTACGATAAGGATAAAAAGAAAGGTTCGTATAATCCTTTTGTGCTGTCATACGGCAGCGCGGACAAAAAGAGCCTGATCGCGGAACACGGGGAAGATCTTTCCTTTCTCTTCCGTACGACCTTTTATGCAATGAGAGAAAGCCTTTCCGGGACGGAGTTCAGCTTCAACCGCGATCTCACGGACAACATCATCCTGCGGGGGATTCCCGCGGAGACAGCCCGCGTGATGCGCTGTGAAAAATGCAGAAAAATCGAGAAAAAAATCAAATAAGGAACCGTTTATGAGCAAAGAGAACTATCAGATTTTACAAGTCGGTGAAGACGCGACGGACGAGGAAATCGAGGCGAGCTATGCCGCTTTGAAGGCGAAGTACAACGAAGAACGCTGGGAATCGGGCGAAGTCGGGAACAACGCTGCAAGAATGCTCGACAGGCTGGAAGCTGCTTATAACGAGATCAAATCGGAGCGGAAAGAAAAAAAGCAGAACACGAGCGGCGCCACGGCATTCGAGGAAGTCGCAGATCTCATCCGCAAAGGGGATATCGCCGCCGCACAGTCCAAGCTGGACGCGTTCAACGAGAGAAATGCGGAATGGCACTATCTCCAGTCGGTCATCTTTTACAAGAAAAACTGGATGAACGAGAGCAAAAAACAGCTCGAGATCGCGATGCAGATGGATCCCGTCAACTCCAAGTATCAGGACGCCTATAAAAAGCTGAACGCGCGCGTCAATTACGAGCAGCAGACGGGCGGCGCGCCCAACACCAATCCAAACGTCGGTTCCGATTCCGAGCAGATGGGCGGAAACTGGTGCGCGACCTGCGCGAATTGCTGCTATACCTATCTGTGCGTGAACTGCCTGTTCAATCTCTGTTGCGGATGCAGGTAAATGGAGAAGAAACCTTCCAAGGCGTTTGAAATCGCGCTTTCCGCAATTTCCTGTGCCGTTGCAACCATTTTTCTTTCTCTCGGCTCTCTGAATCCTCTTTTGCTCGCAACAGCCTATATCATAGGCTGTTTTGCTCTCATGCTCCCCTTGTCCAAGGGGTTTATCTTGGGGGATGTCCTCGCCTACATTGCGTCGGGACTGCTTGCGTGTATTTTCTGCGGGTTCGCCTTTGCCTGGCGGCTTCTTCCGTTTTTTGTTTTTTTCGGGCTGCATCCTCTCGTCAATTATCTTCAGTCGAGGTACGGCTGGAACAAGATCGTCTGTTTTATCGTAAAGGCGGTCTGGTTTGACGCCGCCATGTACCTTTGCTGGCGGTTCGTGTTTGAAATGAACGTCGCGGTCGACTGGATCAACGAATATATCATTCCCGTGATTATCGTGGGCGGTACGCTCTTTTTCGCGGTTTACGATTATATGATCTTTCAGTGCCAGAAATCGGTGAACGCGGTTGTGCGCAGAATCGGGAGGTAATCAATGGAGAAGAATCAGCTTTTTGACGGCGTTGCGCAATCGTTCGGGACGAACGGGGAAGCGATCGTGAAGGCGGACGGAGCGACTGTCTTTGTGCCGTATCTTCTGCCGGGCGAAAAAGCGCGTATCAAAGTCCTCAAATGCAAGGGCGCCGTCTGTTACGGAAAGGCGGTCGAGATCTACACGCCTGCCGAGGACCGCGTGCGCCCTCAGTGCGAGGCGTTTTACCGCTGCGGCGGCTGTCAGCTGCAACATATGCGCTACCGCCTTCAATTGAAGCTGAAGAGCAACATCGTCAAAGAGGCGTTGCGCAAGATCGGCGGCATCGATTACGCCGTGCCCGCCTGCGAACGCAGCGAAAAGGAATACGGTTATCGCAACAAGTTACAGCTGCCCATCGGCAGAAAGGACGGGGAGAACGTCATCGGGTTCTATGCGGAGCGGTCTCATCGCATCATTCCCGTTTCCGACTGTCCCATCCATCCCGCCTGGGCGGGGAAGCTCATCTCCGCGCTTGCCCGCTTTATGGAAAAATGCGGGCTGGAGGGCTATGACGAAACGGACGGTTCGGGACAGCTCCGCCATATCGTGGTGCGCGAGCTGAAAGGCAAATTCATCGTCACGCTCGTTTCCGCGGTACGCGAGATCAAAGGGATCGATTATCTTCTGTTCCTGCTGGACGGGATTTTCTCCGAGTACTCTTTCTATCTCAACCTAAACGATAAAAAGACAAACGTCGTATTCGGCGAAGAGTTTACCCTTCTCAAAGGTCCCGGGATCTACGAATGTACGGACGGGGGAATCGTGTTTGAAGCGGGCGCGAATACCTTCGTTCAGGTGAACGAGAGCGTGCGGGGAAAATTGTACGAAAAGGCGGTTTCGCTGGCGGTCACGGGCGGGGAAGACGTCGTCATCGACTGCTATGCGGGCGGCGGACTGCTCACCGCGATGTTTGCGAAAAAGTGCGCGCATGCGTACGGGGTCGAGATCGTGTCCGAAGCGAGCGCCTGCGCCGATTCGCTCAAAGAGAAGAACGGTTTGTCGGATAAAATGACCAATCTGTGCGGAAAGGTGGAAGATTTGCTTCCCGCGCTCATCGGAAAGTATCCGAATGCAACGGTAGTTCTGGATCCGCCGCGCGCGGGCGTGGACCGTTCGGTGATAAAGGCGATTCTCGCGCAGAAGGTCGCGCGGGTGGTGATGATCTCCTGCAATCCGGCGACGCTGGCGCGCGATCTTGGGATTCTGACGGGAACACTGAAAGAAACGCCTGCGGGCGAGCTGGAAAAAAACTCTTCCGCCGACGGCGATTATAAGATCGACTTTTTGCAGCCGTTCGATATGTTCCCCCAGACAAAGCACGTTGAGACTCTGGTTTTGCTATGTCGGAAATAGCTATATATTGTGTTTTGTTTTTGATTGCACCACAATATATAGACGATAAAAATTTTATGGAGCAGCTATGAATTGAGAAATAGCCGCTCCTTTATTTTTTTGGGGGAGGCATGTAGTATGAGTAGCTATGTCAAATTTCGTAAAGGTCGTAACTTTGGATATGTGCCATTTTTAAGCAAAATTAACCTCCAAAGAGCAATTTTTTCTAAAAATTTCTCTTTTTAATTGCGATTGATCGCATCCGACAGAAAAGATGGTTTTGGCTATTAAAGAAACTCTGGCTCATTTTGAAATAATATAATAGGGAAAAGCGCAAGCCTGTCACTTGCGCTTTTCTTGTATAAGTCCAACAAGCGGAGCCATTCCGGTGATAATGGCGATGAGGATCCACCTGTTCCCATTCCAAACACAGAAGTTAAGCTCTCTTACGCCGAAAGTACTTGAGGATCACCCTCCG
>CASGEQ010000017.1 GCA_949300535.1 uncultured Bacillota bacterium | reverse complement strand
TTCGACCGACGGAAGGCGCACCCCGAATTTCAGGGACGAATCGCCGTCCTTTCCTCTTTCAGGCACATTTTCATTAGTATATCACATCATATCATAAAAAGCAAGTACTGCGCCCAAACTTTTTTCAATTGAAAATAATTTCATTTTTTTGCCCTTGATTGCTTTACATCTTTCGGAATACTTATTACAATTATTTTACAAAAATCCGACAAGCAGTTTACACGCGCGAATTATAATAGCGTCTGAAATCAAGGAGATACGATATGCCTTCTACTTATACTCACTTCAAATTTGCCCAGGCAGTCGCTGACGAATTACCCGATCGCCTCCGCCGCGTAACGGAGCGTTATAAAACATATTATCTTACAGGCGCGCACGGACCCGATATCCTGTTTTACTATCATCCCCTCGGGAAAAACGCCGTAAATTCAGTCGGATTCGGCATGCATACAAAAAGCGCTGCGCCCTTTTTCCGCAAGGCAAAGGAGCTGATCCCGAAGAGCTGCGATCCCGAAGCTGCGCTTGCCTATATTCTCGGCTTTATCACCCATTTCGTCCTTGACAGCGCCTGCCACGGGTATGTCGCGGAAAAGATCGCCGCGAGCGGCGCGACGCATACTGAGATCGAGGTGGAACTTGACCGCGATCTGCTGATCGCAGACGGAAAAGATCCCCTGCGCACCCGCCTGACCGAGCATATCCGCACAAAGCGTGAATATGCCGAGGTTATCGCGCCTTTCTTTTCTCTCACCGCCGCGCAGGTACAGCGCGCGCTGAAAGATATGAAGAAATTCAACAACATTCTCGTTGCTCCGGGAAAGCTGAAACGGGCGGTAATTCTGTGCATTCTGCGCTTCTCCGGCAATTACAAGGAAATGCACGGACTGCTCATCGGAAGAAAAGCCAATCCCGTCTGCGCTGACAGCTGCAGGATACTGCGGGAAAAAATGCGAAACAGCGTGCCGCTCGCCGTGCGCCTGATACAAGAGTATGCGGACGATCCGTCGCCCGACCATCCGCTTGACGATTATTTTGAAAGAAATTACGAATAATTCGGATAAGATACGGGAGAGAAGAGTATGGAGTCAATGACAGCGAAAAAAAAGAAATATACAGGGCTGGAAAAACGATGGATTTTATACGATGTAGGCAATTCGGCATTTACCTTGCTTGCCTCCACCGTGCTGCCCATCTACTTTAATTATATTGCGGGTCAGGGCGGCGTGACGGAATCGGACGCAGTCGCCTTCTGGGGGTATGCGGCCTCTGCCGTTACCCTTATCGTTGCAATCCTCGGTCCCGTTCTCGGCACTTTTGCGGATTACAGCGGCTGGAAACGTCCCCTGTTCTTCGGTTCCGCAATGATCGGGGTCATCGGCTGCGCCGCGCTTTCCGTCCCTCTGCCGTGGATCCTCTTCCTTGCGCTGTACGTCGTCGTCAAAATCGCATATTCTACCAGCCTTGTCTTTTACGATTCCATGCTCTGCGACGTCACGACGAAAGAGCGCATGGACGGGATTTCCTCGCAGGGATATGCCTGGGGCTATATCGGAAGCTGTATCCCCTTTATCCTGAGCATCGTACTCATCAATTTCACGCCTCTCGATATCGCGGTATCCATGCCCATTGCCTTCTGCATGAATGCAGTCTGGTGGCTGGGAATGACCATTCCGCTTGCCCGTTCCTATAAGCAGCAGCATTCCGTTCCCCACCATCCCCATGCGGTGCGCGCGGGATTCGCCAGATTATTCTCCGTCTTCCGCGGAAAATTCCACGGAAAAAAGGGAATCCTCCTCTTCCTCGTCGCATTCTTCCTCTATATCGACGGCGTTTATACGATCATCGATATGGCGACGTCCTTCGGGACTGCGCTCGGATTTGACACCACACAGCTTCTGCTTGCCCTTCTTCTGACTCAGATCATCGCATTCCCTTCGGCAATTGTCTTCGGAATCCTCGCGCCCAAGGTATCCAACGATAAACTCATCTTCGTATGCATCGTCGCATATACCGCAGTCGCAATCTTTGCGATACAGATGAATCAGGTATGGGAATTCTGGTTCCTCGCCGTTTGCGTGGGACTCTTCCAGGGCGGAGTACAGGCGCTTTCCCGATCTTATTTTGCCAAGATCATCCCGCAGGAACGCTCGGGAGAATTTTTCGGAATTATGGATATTTTCGGGAAAGGCGCGGCCTTCTTCGGCACGCTCTGCGTGAGTATCGTCACGCAGGCAACGGACAGCGTCAATCTCGGCGTCATCCCCATCGCCTGCCTGTTCATAGCGGGCCTCATCGTATTCCTGATCGCCGCAAAGACGGTGCGCAGAGAACAGGCTGAGCGGGAAGCCCAGCGCTCGGAAGAGTCGGCAGAGTCAGCCCGAAATCCCTCCGAGGAATGATCGTCACAGCTAAAACTTATTAAAAAAATCCGCGCAGAATAACGCGGATTTTTTCTTATTTCAAAAGCGGCAGATTTATGCTGTTTTGGACATCGTGACCCGAATGCTTCATGCTCCCGCGGAATACTTCATACCGCAGGTTCTGCGCCTTCCTGCGAATCGCCCTCGTACAGCCCGCTCTCTATGGCCGACGAAACGATCTGAAGGAATTCCTGTTTATAAACGTCGTCCGCAAGATACGCTTTCATGCCGTTCAATCGGGAAAGCACGTTTTCAAGCGAAGCGCTGCCGCCGTATTCCGACTGCCGCAGGACGAGCGCAAATTCGGTGACGCAGGAGGCGAACTGCGTATCTTCCGTCGCGCTTTCTTGTCCCGTAACGGTGATCGCCGTTTCGCAATCGCGGTCATCCGTATCCCGATAACGTATCGCTATCTGCGCAAGATTTTCGCCCGATTCCGCAGAGGCCTGATCGTTGAGTTCCAGCTCGTACATGACCGTCACGCACAGATTGCTCCCGATCTCCCCCGCGTCCTTTTCCGTATTGTTGAAATCGTCCTCGGAGATCTTTTTCATGTCATATCCGAGAA
>CASGEQ010000016.1 GCA_949300535.1 uncultured Bacillota bacterium | reverse complement strand
ATCGACGTGACCATCAACGCGGACGGGTCGTGCACGGTCGAGGACAACGGCCGCGGAATCCCCACCGCCATCCACCCCAAGGAAGGGGTGTCCACCGTGGAAGTGGTCTTTACCAAGGTCAACGCGGGCGGCAAGTTCGGCGGGGACTCGGGCTATAAAGTTTCCAGCGGTCTGCACGGCGTGGGCGTGAAGGCGGTCAACGCGCTGTCCGAATGGCTGGAAGCGGAAGTCTATCAGAACGGGCACATCTATAAACAGGTGTATAACCGCGGCGTGCCTCAGCGCGCGCTCGCGATCGTGGGCGATACCGACCGCACGGGCACGAAGGTCACCTTCTTCCCCGACGCGGAGATCTTCGAGACGACCGTCTTCAAGTACGATACCCTGCGTATCCGACTCAAAGAACTCGCGTTCCTCAACAAGGGGCTGACCATCACCCTCACCGACAAGCGCGAGGGGAAGGAACACTCCGATAGCTTCTGCTATACGGGCGGTATCCGCGAACTGGTCGAGGAGCTCAACAGCGGCAAGGAAACGCTCTTCCCCGAACCCCTCTATTTCGAGGCGCAGGACGGCACCACGACGTGCGAGATCGCGCTTCAGTACAACGACAGCTATAACGAGATCATCTACTCGTATGCGAACAACGTCAACACGATTGACGGCGGCACGCACGTCGACGGGCTCAAACTCGCGCTGACCAAGGTTGTAAACGACGCGGGCAGAAAACTGAATATCCTCAAAGAGAGCGACCGTCTGACGGGCGAGGACGTGCGCGAGGGCATCACCGCCGTGGTGTCCGTGAAGCTGGAAAACGCGCAGTTCGAATCGCAGACCAAGGATAAGCTCAACAACAGCTTCATCCGTTCCTTTGTGTCCAAGTGCGTGAGCGACAAGCTCGGCACGTATATGGAAGAACACCCGTCCGAAGCGCGGGAACTCGTTCTGCGCTGTATCACGGCGCAGAAGGCGCGCGACGCGGCGCGTTCGGCGCGCGAGCTGACCCGCCGCAAGGGCGTGCTCGAAAGCACCACGCTCCCCGGGAAACTTGCCGACTGTTCGGATAAGCGCCCCGAGCTGTGCGAGATCTACATCGTCGAGGGCGACTCGGCAGGCGGCACGGCGAAACAGGGAAGAGACCGCCGCTTCCAGGCGATCCTGCCCCTGCGCGGAAAGATATTGAACGTGGAGAAGGTGCGCCTCAACCGCGTGCTGGAAAACGCCGAGATCAAGGCGATGATCACCGCGTTCGGCTGCGGCATTTTAGACGATTTCGACGAGAGCAAGCTGCGCTATGACCGCATCATCTCCATGACGGATGCGGATGTCGACGGTTCGCATATCCGAATCCTTTTGCTCACCTTCCTGTTCCGCTATATGCGCCCGCTCATCGAGCACGGGCACGTGTATTCGGCAATGCCGCCCCTTTACAAGGCGAGCGTGAAGGGCAAAGAGGACGTATACCTCTATTCGGAAGAGGAAAAGACGGCGTACGACGCGCTCAACAACAATAAAGTGGAATATCAGCGGTACAAAGGTCTCGGAGAGATGAGTACCGAACAGCTGTGGGACACGACGATGAATCCCGCGACGAGAACGCTCGTGCGCGTCAGCATGAAGGACGCGGTGGAGGCGGATAAGATGTTCTCCATCCTCATGGGAGAAAGCCCCGCCCTGCGCCGCAAGTTCATCGAAGAGAACGCGACGCTCGTGAAAGACCTCGACATATAGGAGACGGCAGATGGCGAAGAAAGAAACGAGCCCCGAGCTCACCGAAGAATTCAAAAAGACGTTACAGATGACCAAGATCCTCGACGTGGAGGTGGACGACGAGCTGAAACGCTCGTTCATCGCATACGCGATGGCGGTCAACAAATCCCGCGCCATCCCCGACGTCCGCGACGGACTCAAACCCGTCCACAGAAGGATCCTTTACTCCATGCACGAAATGGGGTTATACAACGACAAGGCGTACCGCAAATGCGCACGTATCGTCGGCGACGTGCTGGGTAAATTCCACCCGCACGGCGACTCCTCCGTCTATGACGCGCTCGTGCGTTTGGCGCAGGATTTCTCCATCAACTTCCCGCTGGTGGACGGACACGGCAACTTCGGTTCCGTGGACGGCGATCCTCCCGCGGCAATGCGTTACACGGAAGCCCGCCTTTCCAAGCTGGCGGCGGAAATGCTGCGCGACCTCGACAAGGAGACGGTGGATTTCTTCCCCAACTTCGACGGCAACGAGATGGAGCCCGCCGTGCTCACGGCGCGATTCCCCAACCTCCTCGTCAACGGGTCGGACGGTATCGCGGTCGGCATGGCGACGAATATCCCGCCGCATAACCTCGCGGAAGTCATCGACGGCACGATCGCGATGATCGACAATCCCGAGATCTCCGTGGACGAACTCATGGAATACATCCCCGCGCCCGATTTCCCGACGGGCGGCATCATCATGGGCAGAAGCGGCATCCGCAAGGCTTACCGCACGGGACAGGGCAACATCGTCATCCGCTCCAAGTGCGAGATCGAAGAGCACGGCACGGGCGGCAACATGCGTTCCCGCATCGTGGTGACGGAGATCCCGTATCAGGTCAACAAGGCGCAGCTCATCGAGACGATCGCGAACATGGTGCGCGACAAGCGCTTGGAGGGTATTTCCGATATCCGCGAAGAATCGGGCAGAGAGGGCATGCGCATCGTCATCGAGTGCAAGAAGGACGCAAACCCGCAGGTCGTGCTCAACTCCCTGTATAAACACACCAATCTGCAGATTTCGGACGGCATCATTCTTCTGGCGCTCGTCGAGAACGGCACTGAACCGAAAGTGCTCAACCTGCGCGAAATTCTCTATTACTATCTCGAACATCAGAAGGAAGTCATCGTCCGCCGCACGCGCTTCGATCTTGCCAAAACGGAAGAGCGCGCCCATATCGTGGAAGGGCTGGTTTTGGCGCTCGCGAACATCGACGAGGTCATCCGCATCATCAAGGAATCCAAAGATAAAGTGGAGGCGACCGTCAAACTTACGTCGGCGTTCGAACTCTCCGAAAAGCAGGCGAACGCGATTCTCGAAATGCGTTTGCAGCGCCTCACTTCCCTCGAAGTGGAAAAGCTCAAGGAGGAATTGGACGCGCTCCGTGCGACCATCGCCGACCTCAAAGACATCCTCGCCAACGAGAGCCGCGTGATGGAGATCATCAAAAACGACCTCATCGCGATCAAGGGGAAATACCCCTCCGAGAGAAAGACGGAGATCTCCGTCGATTACGGCGAAATCGAGGACGCGGACCTCATCGACGAAGAGGACGTCGTCATCTCCATGACCCATTCGGGATACGTCAAGCGCTTCCCCGTCGCCGAATACCGCGTGCAGAACCGCGGCGGCGTGGGGATCACGGGACATAAGCCCAAAGAGGACGATTTCGTCGAGCAGATGTTCGTCTGCTCCACGCACAACGACATTCTCCTCTTCTCCACGTTCGGCAAGGTATATTCCATCAAGGGGTATATGATCCCCGAGGCGAACCGCACGGCGCGCGGCAGGGCGATCGTCAATATCGTGCAGCTCAACGCGGGCGAGAAGATCGCGGCGATCCTGCCCATTCTCGGCGAGGGCGAGGGATACCTCGTCATGGCGACCAAGAAGGGGCTCATCAAAAAGACGGCGACGAGCGAATTCGCGCACATTTTGCGCAGCGGCAAGATCGCAATCCGTATCTCCGAGGGCGACGAGCTCATCTCCGTGCAGTTCGCGACGGGCGAGAACGAGATCGTGGTTGCCAGCCGTTCGGGCAAGTGTATCCGCTTCAGCGAAAAAGACGTCCGCCCGATGGGCAGAGATACGATGGGCGTGCGCGCGATCAACCTCTCCGAGGACGACGACGTGGTGGACATGATCGTCCTGCGCGAGGGATACGACATTCTCACCGTTTCCGAAAACGGTTACGGAAAGCGCACTTCTCCCGACGATTACCGCTTGCAGACGCGCGGCGGAAAGGGCATCAAAGCGGGCGTGTTCAACGAAAAGACGGGCAGGCTCGTCAACATGAAGCTGGTATCCGATTCGGACGACGTTATGCTCATCTCCTCGGCGGGTATCGTCATCCGCATGCACGCGGCGAGTATCTCCGTTATCGGAAGGAATACGCGCGGCGTAAGACTGATGAACGTGCGCGAGGGAGCGGTCGCGACGGTCGCGATCACCGAATACGACGATACGGCGGAAGTCGCCGCGCCCGAAGAGACGGCGGCGGATCTGCCGCCCGAAGAGGTCGCTCCCGGCGGACAGGACGACGAAGAATAATCGATACGGCACAGCCGTTTGCGCCCCGCGCTTTACAAAAGCGCGGGGCGCCTTTTTATTCCCAAATTTTGTTTTGCTCTTGACAACCATGCAAAATGCAGTATAATAAATTGTAAAGGAGTGTTGATAATGGAAAAACAGGCGGTGCAGGAAAAGAAAACGCCGAAAATCGTAAAGGCGTTCCGTATCTTCGATCTGATGAGAGAGCTTGCGACTATTCTCATTTATATGGGGGTGCTCGGGTTCAAGATCGCGCGCGGGTCGGGATATTTTGCGGTCAACGTCGGCTTGCTCGCGCTGACGGGGCTGTATGCGGTCGTGTTCGCGCTCTGGCGGATGACCAATTCGGAAAAGAAGTGGGGTTCGCGCATCAAAGGGGGGTATAAATGGGCGAAACTTCTCTTTGCCGTGCTCGGATTGGGACTGACCGTTTACAGCATCGTGACGGCGGTCGGGGAGCCGTCCTTCTTCGAGGTCCTTGCGGCGGCGCTGACCGGATTTACGGTGTTTGCGAAGCTCGTTTCCATGGTTTTGGGACTTCTCGTGCGCAGGAAGATCGAGAAAATGAAAGAGGAACGCAAAAAGGCGGCGGAAGCGCGCGCCGAGGCAAAGGCGGCAAAGCTCGCCGAACGGGAACAGCAAAAGGTTGCCCCAAAGGGTGAAACGGACGAAGAAGATGGCAGGGAAGGCAGGCGATCTCTCGCCGACCGCCTGCCTTTCCGTAAAAAATGAGCTTCGCTGTCAAATGTCTGTAATACGGCTCAAAAAATCGAACGATCGGGGAGAAAGTGATTGTAAAGACGCCGTATTTATGATATAATCATGAAAATTTATTTTTTCAGGGGGGAATATGAAACAAGTTATCGATCATCCGACTTATGGTCAGATCGTCTATGAAGAGAGTTTCTGGACGGGCAAAAAGGCGATTTCCGTCAACGGGGAAATGCTGATTCCGCAGACGAAAACCTCTTTTCTTACAAAAGAGGGGGAGAAGGTGACGGTCAAAGGGAATTATCT
>CASGEQ010000015.1 GCA_949300535.1 uncultured Bacillota bacterium | reverse complement strand
GCGATGAACGCGAACAAGGTCAGAAAGAAGCCCCTCCGCGTCATCCTCAACGGTCTCGGTAAGGACGCGGCGATGATCATTTCCCGCATCAACGGGTTCACCTACTGCGAAACGGTGTTCGATCCCTATACCGAAACGGTCACCGTCACCGAAGAGATCGCTTATTCGGACGGCCCCCGCGCGAAGGTCAAGTGCTACGGCGCGGACAACGTTCCCGAAGGCGTCGCGATCATGAAGCTCGAAAAGGTCGGCGTTTCCATCACGGGCAACTCCACCAACCCCACGAGATTCCAGCACCCCGTTGCGGGCACCTATAAAAAGTGGTGCGTCGAGAACGGCGTCAAGTATTTCTCGGTCGCTTCCGGCGGCGGTACGGGCAGAACGCTTCACCCCGACAACATGGCGGCAGGTCCCGCTTCCTATGGCATGACGGATACGATGGGACGTATGCACTCGGACGCGCAGTTCGCAGGTTCTTCCTCCGTTCCCGCGCACGTCGAGATGATGGGGCTCATCGGCATGGGCAACAACCCCATGGTCGGCGCAACGGTCGCGGTCGCGGTCGCGGTGCAGGAAGGCATGAGCAAATAACTTAAAACGATCAAAACGCCCTGCGGCAATGCCGCAGGGCGTTTTGTGTCTTTTCGGGATAAGCGCTTCTGGAAAAATCGGACCTTTCCGTCTGCCATGGAGAACGAAGGTTTCATGCTGTCGGAGTCGCGGGGGGGGGATCGCTTCGGGGAAATCAGGCTTTTTCGTTTCCCGACGGGAGGGGTGGTTCTTCCTGCGTATCGGAACGTTCGGCTTCCGCCGTCAGCTTGCGACGCAGCCGTTCTCCGAGCATGACCGCCGCAAAGACGAGCAGGAGGACGGCGCAGGGGAAAAAGGACGCGTAACCGTCAAAGGCGACGGTGGCGAAATAACCTCCGAACACGCCCGCGAGAAATCCGCCGATCACGATGAGGTATTTCAGGGAAGAAAACAGCGCGCCCTTTTCCTTTTTGGAGAAGGCGCGGAACGCCTGCTCGGTGGAGGATCGCAGATTGCCCGTGCAGAACGCGGTCGCAAAGGGGAGCCCTTCCATCTTGCGGAAATTATCGAACTGAATGGCGGCGACAAAGGATACGAAAGCGTTCACGAGCATATCGGGAACGGAATGCGGAAGAAATCCCACGACAAAGAGCACGGCGATCTCGGCGATGAGGATGATGCCGTGTCCCTGAAAATCGCTGTCATGCTTTTTTCCGATGTGCAGAAACAGTTCGCTCGCATACACGCCGACGATGAACAGCAGGATGGGCACGAGATAGCGGAGCGCGGAGAGCCCGTCGCCGCGCGCAAATCCGAGCGCGAGCAGGACGAGATTTCCCGTCTGGGCGTTGGCGAATACGCCGCCGCGGGAGACGTAGGTATATGCGTCGAGGAACCCTCCCACGAAGCACAGGCAGAAGCCGATCTCCAGCCACTGATACACGGGGAAGCGGATGAGTTTTTCTTTGAGCGGTTTCATGCCGTATATTGTAATACCGCGCCGCGCGAAAGTCAACTCAAAACCGCGCATGGCAAGCATCGTCCGAATTTTTTCCTTACTTCATTATATATAAGAGCAAAGGCGAGGAGAAAGAAAAATGTTCCGCGACCGATTAAAACGGGAGAAAAAGGGGAATGATCGCCGTATGCGGCGCAGAAAAAAATTATGCGTAAATCTGCAAAAAAAGTTGCTCCAAATCCTTGACAAACTCTTGACTTTCTGTTATTATTTTTAGGCTGTGTCATTATGGCGTATAGGGTTGAGACGGGAAGTTACTGAAAAATCGAGGCAGGAAAGCCCCTCGGCAGATAATTTCCGTTGACAAATGTAGAGGCAAGACTTCTGCGACTAACCGAGGCTTTTGCGTAGAAAACACCGCAAAAAACGAGTGTTTTTTTGATGGAAAGGGCTCGATACGCACGGAAATGTTGACACAAGTAATACGCAGTTAGTATAAAAAAGGAGTAACAACATGGCAAGTCAGAAAATCAGAATCAAGTTGGCGGCATACGATCACGAACTCGTCGATCAGGCTGCGAGCCGTATCGTCGAGACGATGCAGAAGGGCGGAGCGAAGATCTCCGGTCCCATTCCGCTTCCCACCGAACGCGAGATCGTCACGATCCTTCGTTGCCCGCACAAGTATAAGGATTCCCGCGAACAGTTCGAACTGAGAACGTACAAGAGAATCATCGACATCTATTCGCCCAACGCGAAGCTGCTGGATTCCATCCACCTTCCCGCAGGCGTAGACATCAAAGTAAAACTGTAATTCGATAATACTTTCGAAGAAGGTATTGAGAAAATATTTTTAAGGAGTGAACTTTATCAATGAATAAAGCAATCATCGGTCGCAAAGTAGGCATGACGCAGATCTTTGCGGAAGACGGAAAGGTGATCCCCGTAACGGTAGTGGAAGCGGGACCTTGCCCCGTCGTGCAGGTAAAGACGGTCGAAACGGACGGGTACAGCGCATTGAAGCTCGGCTTCATCGAGACGAGCGAGAAGAAGCTGAACAAACCCGAACTCGGACAGTTCACGAAGGCGAAAGTGAAGCCCCACAAAGTGCTCAAAGAAGTGCGCATCGACGCAGTCGAGTCTTACAAAGTGGGCGACGAAGTGAAGGCGGACATCTTCGCGGCGGGCGACCGCGTCGACGTGGCGGGCGTCACGAAGGGACACGGCTACACGGGCGTCATCAAGAGATGGAATCAGCACCGTCTCAAAGAATCCCACGGCGTAGGCCCTGTGCACAGAGAGCCCGGTTCCATGGGCGCGAACAGCTCTCCTTCGAGAGTGTTCAAGCAGAAGCACCTCGCCGGTCAGTACGGCGTCGAGAACGTGACCATTCAGAACCTCGAAGTGGTGAGAGTGGACGTCGCGCGCAACGCGATCCTCATCAAGGGCGCGATTCCCGGCGTAAAGGGGAGCGTCGTCACGATCTGCGACAGCGTGAAGAGCAAATAAGGAGAACGGACATGGCCAACATCAAAGTATATAATATGAAAGGCGAAGAAGTCGGAACGATGGACCTTTCCGACGCGGTGTTCGGAGCGGAATACAACGAACCCCTGATCCATCAGGCGGTCGTCACCTATCTTGCGAACGGACGTCAGGGCACGAAATCCACGCTGACGAGAACGGAAGTCCGCGGGGGCGGCGCAAAGCCCTGGAGACAGAAGGGGACGGGCCGTGCGCGTCAGGGCTCCATCCGTGCGCCTCAGTGGACGAAGGGCGGCGTCGTGTTCGCACCCAAGTCCCGCGATTTCTCCAAGAAGATGAACGTTACGGCAAAGAGAGGGGCTCTCATCTCCGCGCTTTCCAAGAAAGTTGCGGACGGCGAGTTGATCGTCGTGGACGAGCTGAGCGTATCCGCACCCAAGACCAAGGAGATGGCGGCGTTCCAGAAAGCGCTCAAACTCGACAAGAAGACGGTGGTCGTCATGGACGAACAGAACGAAGACGTCATCGTCGCGGCGCGCAACCTGGAAAAGCTCTCCACGATCTCCGTCAACGAAATCAACACCTATGAGATCGTCGCGAACGCGGTCGTCGTTCTCACGAAGGGTTCCGTGAAAAAACTCGAGGAGGTTTACGCGTAATGAGACCCGAAGATATCATCTTGAAGCCCGTCCTCACCGAGAAAGGCTATGACGGGATCGAAGCAAAGAGATACACGTTCGTCGTCGCGAAAGACGCGAACAAGACGCAGATCAAGATCGCGGCGGAGCAGATGTTCGGCGTAAAGGTCGAAAGCGTTCACACGGTCAACTGCAAAGGTAAGTTCAAGAGAATGGGCAGAAGCGAAGGCTATACGCCCGCTTACAAGAAGGCGATCGTCCTTCTCAAAGAGGACAGCAAACCCATCGAGCACTTCAAGGCGCTGTCGTAATCATCGGAGGATAAGAAAATGGCTGTTAAGAGATATAAACCCACTTCCCCCGCGCGCCGTTTCATGACGGTTCATGCCTACGAAGAGCTGTCGGGCGATAAACCCGAGCGCGCTCTTTTGGAGGATCAGCGCAAGTCGGGCGGCCGCAACAACGCCGGCAAGATCACGGTCAGACATATCGGCGGCGGCAACAAGAGAAAATACCGCATCATCGACTTCAAGAGAAATAAAGACGGCATCGCGGCGACGGTCAAGAGCATTCAGTACGATCCCAACCGCAGCGCGAACATCGCGCTCCTCGTCTATGCGGACGGCGAAAAGAGATATATCCTCGCTCCCGTCGGACTCAACGTCGGCGATCAGGTGACGAGCGGCGCAGGTTCCGACATCAAGGTCGGCAACGCGCTCCGCCTTGCGGACATCCCCGTCGGTACGATGGTCCACAACATCGAGATGAAACCGGGCAGAGGCGGCCAGATCGCAAGAAGCGCGGGCATCGCGGCTCAGATCATGGCGAAAGAGGGCGCGTACGCGACCGTCAAGATGCCTTCCGGCGAAATGAGACTCATCCCGCTCGAATGCAAGGCGACGATCGGACAGGTCGGCAACCTCGAACACGAGATTATCCGCATCGGTAAGGCGGGCAAGACGAGACACCTCGGCATCAAACCCACCGTCCGCGGCTCGGTCATGAACCCGAACGATCACCCTCACGGCGGCGGCGAAGGCAAATCGCCCGTCGGTCATGCGGGTCCCGAAACTCCTTGGGGCAAGCCTGCGCTCGGTTATAAGACGAGAAAGAAGAAGAATCCTACGAGCAGATTCATCTTGAAGAGAATTAATTGACGGAGGGAATATAAATGTCCAGAAGTATCAAGAAAGGACCTTACGTTGAAGCGAAGCTGATTGCCAGAATCGAAGAGATGAACAAGGTCAACGAGAAGAAAGTGTTAAAGACCTGGTCGAGAGCTTCGACGATCTTCCCTCAGATGGTAGGGCACACGATTGCCGTTTATGACGGCAGAAAGCACGTTCCCGTGTATATCACCGAAGACATGGTCGGCTGCAAACTCGGCGAGTTCGCGCCCACCAGAACGTTCAAAGGGCACACGGCGAAGACGACGACGCCCGGGAAATAAGGAGGATAATCATGGCCGGTAATATGAAAAAGAAGACCGCGAGAGTGGAGGAAAAGAGAGAAAAACGTCCTTATGCGGTCGCGAAGTACATCAGAATTTCCCCGTATAAAGTCAGAACGGTGCTTGCGCTCATCAGAGGCAAGAGCGTGACCGAAGCGAAGGCGATCCTCGAGAACTGCACCAACGGCGGCGCGGCTCCCACGAAAAAAGTGCTCATGAGCGCGGTCGCAAACGCGGAACACAATATGGGTATGGACAGAGCGGACCTCATCGTCGCGGAGTGCTATGCCAACGGCGGTACGATGCTCAAGAGAATGCAGCCCGTTTCCAAGGGAAGAGGGCACGCGATCCTCAAGAGAACGAGCCACATCACGGTCATCCTCGATGTGAAGAAAGCGGAAGGAGAATTATAATGGGACAGAAAGTGAATCCTCACGGTTTGAGAGTAGGCGTTATCAAAGGCTGGGATACCCAGTGGTATGCCGATAAGAAAGAGTTTTCCGCATTCCTCAAAGAAGATCACACCATCCGCACCTTCCTCAAAAAGAAGTACTATGCGGCTGCGGTCTCCAAGATCCTCATCGAGAGAGCTGCGGGCAAGATCGTCGTGACGATCTATACGGGCAGACCCGGCGTGCTGATCGGAAAAGCGGGCGCCGAGATCGAAGTCATCAAGAAAGACCTCGCGAAGCTGACGAACGGCAAGCAGGTCATCATCAACGTCACGGAAGTGAGAAAACCCGACGCGGACGCGCAGCTCGTTGCGGAAAGCGTTGCGGCGCAGCTGGAAAAGAGAATGTCTTTCCGCCGCGCGATGAAGCAGGCGATCGGCAAGGCGATGCGTTCGGGCGTCAAGGGCGTCAAGATGATGGTCGGCGGACGTCTGGACGGCGCGGAAATTTCCAGAAGCGAACATTATCACGAAGGATCCATCCCTCTTCAGACGCTTCGCGCAGACATCGACTACGGATTTGCGGAAGCGCACACGACGTTCGGTATGCTCGGCGTCAAGTGCTGGATCTATAAAGGCGAAGTCCTGAAATCCGCAAAAAAGGCGGAAGGAGGAGAGCAGTAAATGTTAATCCCGAAGAGAGTTAAAAGAAGAAGACAGCACCGCGGCAGAATGACCGGTTCCGCGCAGAAGGGCAATACGATCGCTTACGGCGAATATGGCCTGGTTGCGGAAGAGTGCGCATGGATCAAATCCAATCAGATCGAGGCAGCCCGTATCGCGATGACGCGTTTCATCAAGCGCGGCGGTCAGGTCTGGATCGACATCTTCCCCCACAAGCCGATCACGAAGAAGCCCGCTGAAACGAGAATGGGTTCCGGTAAAGGTTCGGTCGAGTACTGGGTCGCGGTCGTAAAACCCGGCAGAGTGCTCTTTGAGATGGCGGGCGTGAGCGAGGACGTGGCGCGCGAAGCGATGCGTCTTGCGGCTCATAAGCTTCCCATCAAGTGCAAATTCGTCAAGAAAGAAAATATCACAGAAGGCGGTGAAGGCTAATGAAAGCGAAAGATCTTCACAATATGACCGATGCTGAACTCAGCACCAAACTTGCCGAGCTGAAAAGCGAGCTTTTCAACCTGCGTTTCCGTCACGCGTCCGGACAGCTGGAAAACCCTATGTCCATTAACACCTGCAAGAAGGATATCGCAAGAGTCAACACGGAGATCCGTGCGCGCGAGCTGAAGGCGTAAGGAGGAGCAGACATGGAAAGAAATCTCAGAAAGGAAAGAGTGGGCATCGTCGTTTCCGACAAGATGGACAAAACGGTCGTCGTGGCGGTCACGGACAAGAGCATCCACCCCGTCTATAAGAAGACGATCACGAAAACCAAGCGTTTCAAGGCTCACGACGAAGAAAATTCGTGCGGCGTAGGTGATACGGTAAGAATTATTGAGACGAGAAAGCTCAGTAAAGACAAGAATTGGAGAGTCGCCGAGATCATCGAGAAGGCCAAGTAATTTATAAGGAGAATAAGACTTATGATACAACCTCAGACAAGGCTGAAAGCGGCAGATAATTCGGGTGCGAAAGAGCTTATGTGTATCAGAGTCCTGGGCGGATCCTTCCGCAGGACGGGAAACATCGGCGACGTGATCATCGCTTCCGTCAAGACGGCTACCCCCGGCGGCGCCGTCAAGAAGGGAGACGTCGTGAAGGCAGTCATCGTGAGAAGTGCCAAAGGGATCCGCAGAGCGGACGGCACCTACATCCGTTTCGACGACAACGCTGCAGTCATCATCGATAACCAGAAACAACCCAAGGGAACCCGTATTTTCGGGCCCATCGCGAGAGAGCTGAGAGAGAAGGATTACATGAGAATCATCTCCCTCGCTCCGGAAGTACTGTAAGGAGGAGCCGAAATGAAAGTCAAAGTAAACGATACCGTGCTCGTCATTACGGGTAAATACAAGGGCAAGCAGGGCAAGGTTCTCGCAACCTCTCCCAAGAACGGGACGGTCACGGTCGAAGGCGTGAACATCCAGCACAAGCACGAGAAGGCGAGAAGGGCGAACGAAACGAGCAAGATCGTGACGGAAGAAGGCGCGATCGACGTTTCCAACGTCGAAGTCGTATGCGATAAATGCGGCAAAGCGACGAGAGTCGGTCATGCCGTGATCGACGGCAAGAAAGTCAGAGTCTGCAAGAAGTGCGGCGCGGTCCTCGACAAGGCATACGTCAAGAAGTCCAAGGCAACGGCTGCCGAGGAAGCAAAGGCGGAAGCGCCCAAGAAGAGAACGAGAAAGCGCAGCGCGAAAGCGGCAGAGCCGGCCGCAGAAGCATCCGTTGAGAGCACGTCCGCTGTTACGGGCGAAGAATAAGGCCAACGGAAAAGGAGAGCTTTTATCATGGCAGAAAAGAAGTATACGAGCAGAGTGAGGGAGCAGTACGAAACGGAAGTCGTTCCCTACCTCATGAAGAAGTTCGGTTACAAGACCGTGATGCAGTGCCCCAAGCTGGTGAAGATCGTCATCAACACCGGTCTCGGTGACATCAAGGATAACCAGAAATCCATCCAGATCACGGAAAACGAGATCAAGCAGATCACGGGACAGAAGCCCGTCCTGTGCAAAGCGACCAAGTCCGTCGCAAACTTCAAAGTCAGAGAGGGGATGCCCATCGGGATCAAAGTGACCCTCCGCGACAAGAAGATGTATGACTTTTATGACAAATTCATCTCGATTGCACTTCCCAGAGTGCGCGACTTCCGCGGCGTGTCCGACAAGTCGTTCGACGGGAGAGGCAATTATTCGCTCGGCTTGAAGGAACAGCTGATCTTCCCCGAGATCACCTACGACCAGGTGGAAAAGATCAGAGGTATGGACGTCTGCTTCGTCACGACGGCGCAGACGGACGAAGAAGCGAGAGAGCTGCTGAGGGCGATGGGTATGCCCTTCAAGAAGTAAGGAGAAGATGACATGGCAAAAAAGTCTATGATTAACAAACAGCAAAAGACGCCCAAGTTTTCCACGAGAGCATACACCCGTTGCTCCATTTGCGGAAGACCTCACGCAGTGCTGAGAAAGTACGGTATCTGCCGTATCTGCTTCAGAAACCTTGCGTACAAGGGACAGATTCCCGGCGTGAAGAAGTCGAGCTGGTAAGGAGGTAGAACAAATGACAGATCCTATCGCAGATATGCTTACAAGAATCAGAAACGCTCTCGTTACCAGACAGGAGACGGTCGAGATCCCTTCTTCCAACATGAAGAAAGCGATCGCGGACATCATGCTCAGCGAAGGTTACGTGAAGGACGTTAAGACGGTGGACGACGGCTACAACGGCAAGCTCGTTGTCACCCTCAAATACACGGAAAACAATCAGTCGGTCATTAGCGGCCTCAAGAGAGTCTCCAAGCCCGGTTTGAGAACGTACCGCGGCGCGGCAGAAATGCCCAAGGTTCTCGGCGGATTCGGCATCGCGATTGTTTCCACCAACAAAGGAATTATGACGGATAAGCAGGCGAAGGCGGCGAATGTCGGCGGCGAAGTGCTCTGCTATATCTGGTAAGGAGGCAACTATGTCGAGAATCGGTAAAATGCCTGTCGTAATTCCCGCAGGCGTAACGGTAGAATACAAGGATTCCGTTCTTACGGTCAAGGGCGCGAAAGGCTCCCTGTCCCAGCAGATCACGGGCGCGATCGACGTCAAAGTCGAGGGCAACCACGTCGTGGTCGAAGCGCTCAACGCGGAACAGGAGACGAACGCGCGTCACGGTCTTTACAGAGCGCTGATCGCGAGCATGGTCAAGGGCGTATCCGAAGGATACACCAAGGGGCTCGAGGTTCGCGGCGTCGGCTGGAAGGTCGCGAAGCAGGGCAACAAACTTGTTCTGAACGTCGGGTTCTCTCATCCCGTCGAGTTCGCCGAACCCGCAGGGATCAAGCTCGAATGCCCCACGCAGACGGAGATCACCGTCAGCGGCATCGATAAGGTCCTCGTCGGTCAGGTCGCGGCGGATCTGAGAGCGATCAGACTTCCCGAACCTTATCACGGATACGGCATTCGCTACAAGGGCGAGAACGTAGAGCATAAGGAAGGCAAGACGTCCGGTAAGGGCAAGAAGTAAAGGAGCGTAAGACATGATTTCCAAAATTGATAAAAATTCCGTCAGACAGCGCCGTCATGCCCGCGTCAGAAAGCACATTTCCGGCACGGCCGAGACGCCTCGTCTGAACGTTTACAGAAGTTTGAATCACATTTATGTTCAGATCATCGACGACACCAAGGGCGTAACGCTCGCGTCCGCATCCACGATGGAGAAGACGATCAAGGAAAAGATCGCGGATATGACCAAGACGGAAGCGGCGAAGGTTGTCGGCGGCGCAGTCGCCGAGCGCGCGAAGGAAAA
>CASGEQ010000014.1 GCA_949300535.1 uncultured Bacillota bacterium | reverse complement strand
CGAACCGCTGACCTATCGGGTATGAACCGATCGCTCTAACCAACTAAGCTACATCGCCGTATGGTTGCGGGGGCAGGATTCGAACGTGCGACCTTCGGGTTATGAGCCCGACGAGCTACCTGGCTGCTCCACCCCGCGATGTTGATATTCGTTACCGAATAGCTTATTCATTTTAACGGAATAGCCGCCGTTTGTCAACTGTTTTTGAGAAAAAAAGAGAAATTTTTTTCGTTTCACGGAAATATTTTTTTCTTTGTTTTTTTCCGATTGCCAATCCCGCGCAAACGTGGTATACTGCTCTTACATGAACCTCTGCGATTTACAACCGTATACGGGAAAACGAGTGTGCGTCGCTCTTTCGGGCGGGCGCGATTCCGTCGCGCTCCTTCATGAATTTTTCAGCCGCGGCAAACAATACGGCATTGTCCTTTCCGCGCTCACCTGCGAACATGGTATCCGCGGCGAGCAGTCTCTCCGCGATCTCGGCTTCGTGCGCGATCTGTGCAATAAATGGGATATTCCGCTCCGAGTTTTTTCCGCGTGCGTTCCCGAGCGCGCAAAAAAAAGCGGCAGGGGTCTGGAAGAAGAGGGGCGCATATTCCGTTATGAGTGCTATGCCGAAGTGCTCTCGTCGGGCGCGGCTGATCTCGTCGCGACGGCGCACCACGAGGACGATTTTGCGGAGACGGTATTATTCCGCCTGTGCCGCGGGACCTCTCTGACAGGACTTGCGTCGATTGGGGAATATGACGGAATCGTGCGCCCGCTCCTTCACGTCACGCGGGCTCAGATCGATCGTTACGCCGCCGAAAACGGGCTTTCCTGGGTCGAAGACGAGAGCAATGCGGATACGCGGTATACGCGCAACGCGCTCCGCCATGACGTGATTCCCGCGCTGGAGCGGGCGATACCGGGCGCGACGGCGCACCTTGTCGCCTTTGCCCTCAGCGGCGCAGAAGATGACAGATATCTGTATACCCTGGCGGAAAACGCCGTTGTCAAAAAGGAGGACGGCATCCGCATTTCCGCGTCGCTTCCGTTTCCCGTCTTTTCCCGCGCGTGCATTCTTGCCATGAAAGAGCTGGGGATCGTGCGCGATTATACGCGCGCAAACGTGGAGGAAATTTCTTCTCTCCGCGCGTTGCAAAGCGGGCGGCGGGCAAGCCTCCCTAAAGGAGCGGAGGCCGTGCGCGAAGGAGACGAGATCGTCTTTCCGTTCCGCCGCGAAGAGAGTACGGAGGAAATCCCGTTCCGTCTCGGAACGCTTGCGTTCGGAGACTATCTGATCGAGGCGGGCGAGGGGGAAAGCGGAGACGGATTGTATTTGGATCTGGATTCGCTCCCCGAGGGCTGTCAGATCCGCTGCCGCAGGGAAGGGGATATTTTCCGCCCGTTCGGCGGCGGAGAAAAAAAGCTGAAAAAATTTTTGAGCGATAAAAAAATTCCCGCGCGGGTGGGGCGGTCGGTCCCGCTCGTCGCGCTGGGCAAAGAGATTTACGTTGTATGCGGCACGGAGATTTCCGACCGCGTCAAAGTGACGGATAAAACGAAGCGGAAGGGATATATCCGCCTCGGTAAAAGGAGATAATATGCATCCCGATTGCGAAAGAATTTTGTTGACGGAAGAACAGATCGGCCGCCGCGTGAAAGAGGTCGCGGCACAGCTGGATAAGCTCTACGAGGGGAGAAAGCCCGTCGTCGTGGGGATTCTCAATGGAAGGGGGGTCTTTTTCGTGGACCTCATCCGCAATATGCAGACGCCCTGCGAACTGGATTTCATGGCGGTATCCTCGTACGGGTCGGGTACGACGAGCACGGGCGAGCTGATCATCAAAAAAGATCTCGCCGCCGATATCCGCGGCAGGGACGTGCTCATCGTCGAGGATATCATCGACTCGGGAAACACGCTGTATCACCTCAAAAAGATGCTCAACACGCGCGCGCCCGCATCGGTGAACATCGTGACGCTGCTGGATAAGCCCGCGCGCCGCCAGATGCCGCTCGAGCCCGAATATACCTGTTTCGAAATCGAGGACGAATTTGTCATCGGATACGGTCTGGATTATGCTGAAAACTATCGCAATCTCCCTTATGTGGGTATCCTCAAGCGCAGCGTTTACGAAAAATAAGTCAAAAAACGAATCAGCCGCCGCGCAGATTCTGCGCGGCGGCGTTATTTTTAATCAGTTCAGATTATTTTTCGGCGAACTGCGCTTTGACGAGGGTATAGCGCAGCGTTCCGAGCGACTGCATGACGGGGACTTCCAGATACAGGAGCACGTTGCGGTAAGTGTTGTTGGTAGCGACCGTCTGCGCGTAATAAGCGACCTGGGTGCCACCCGGGAAGGAAGTCTGATAACCGAGATTGACCGCATACGCGGCGATTTCGTAATCGTCCGTAACCCCGTCGATCTCCGCGCCCGAAAGGGAAACGGTTGTGGATGAAGGGGAATAAATGCTTACGGTCTGTACGTTATTCACGACAGGGTTGATGGAGCGGAAGGTCTTCTGCGTTGAAAGGTCAAGTCCGCGCAGTGCGAAGAGAATCTGCTCGTTATCGAGATAAGTTCCTCCTTCCGCGATAGCCACGGTCGTTTCCGCAGGTTCGGGCGTTTCCGCATTGAGGTCGGTGAAGGTGATCTTCGCTTCCGTAAGTTCGACGTTATAGGAAACGTCATAGGTATAGCGGTATTCCTTGAACGATTCTTCGAGCGAATCCGCATTCTGGACGGGGGACGTCGTCTTGACCGTCTTAGTGCTGGAAACGGGCGCAAGCCCCTTCTTGACGTTGCGGAACATGACTTCGGAAGTCACGCTGTCTTCAAACGTGTCGCTCGTTTCGCCATTGAAGGTATATCTTCCGGAAATTTTCAGTTCGGTGGAATAGACGTATACCGTTTCGCTGGTGCCGTCGGGCAGGGTGGCGAGTTCGGATTTGAGCGTAGTGGTATAAGTGCCGGGATCATAGGCGACGGAAAAATCCTTTTCTTCCGCTTCCTTGAACTCCACCTTGTATTCGAGATGTTCATAAGTGTCGCTGATATTCTCATTCAGAGCGGTATCCGAATACCAGTTTGCGCTGAACGAAAGGGGCGTCTGCGTCGTGCACGCGCAAAGAAGACACAAAGGCGCGACGAGCGCAAGTCCCGCAAGACGAATTTTTTTCATAGATGGCTCCGTAATTTTTTAAAATCAAAGTCATTATACCATATCTTTTTTCTTTTGTAAAAATAAATCGTCCGAAAATCCGCGAAATTTTTGCGAAAAGTATGTTATAATGAAAAAAACACACGGGAGGGAAGGCAAATGCCGAAGATCATCGGCGCACCCACGCTGGACGACGCGCTTCACGCGCTCGGCCGCGCGGTCGCTGCCGCGGAACAGCGCGGGGAGAAAAATCTCATATTCTGCGAAGACAGGCTTACGCTCCTTGCGGAGCGCGCCGTGCTTGACGCCGTCGGCGGCACGTTCGACACCGAGGTCACCACATTCGCGCGCTATCTTTCGGGCAGCGCCCGCGTGCTTTCCAAACACGGTTCTGTCATGGAAATGACCGCGCTCGTATCCGAGTCGAAAGGAGAGCTTTCCTGTTTCGGGGAAGGCTCCGCCGAGGTCGTTTATGAGACGATCGCACAGCTTTCCGCTTCCCGCGTGACGGCGGAAATGCTCCGCGCGTCCGCAGAAGAGACGGACGGACTTTTGCGCGAAAAACTTTCCGATCTTGCCTGCTTGCAGGAAAAATACCTTTCTTTTCTTTCCGAACGCGGACTCACGGACGAAAGCGGATATCTTTCCCTCCTGCCCGAAAAGATCGCCTGCGGCGGCTTGCAGCAGACCAATGTCTGTTTCTTTGCCTTTCCTTCCTTTACCGCCCAGGCGCAGGAGGGGATCCGCGCGGCGCTTTCTTCCGCGGGCACGGTAACGGGGATTTTTATCGCGGGCAAACCCGATCTTTATACCAACGAGGGGGCGCGCCTTTTCCGCCGCGTCTGCGAAGAGACGGGCGGCGCGGAAATGACGATGGTTTCTTCCACGCTCTGCCCGGAAGCGGAAACGCTCCGCTGCGGCCTGTTTTCTCCCGAGAGTTTTTCCCTTCCGCCCGTACCCACCGATAAGGTGTTTGCGTTTGCGGCGGAAGACGAAGAAGAGGAGCTTTCGCACATCGCTTCCCTCATGAAAAAAACAATCGCGGAAGGGAAACGCTGGCGGGATATCGCTCTGCTCGTCCCGTCGGAGACGTATTTTCTCACGGTGGAGAAGGTATTTTCCGCCGCGCATATTCCCTATTACGCCGACCGCAAGCGCCCGTTTTCCGAGCACCCGTTCTGTTCGTTCGTCCTGAATGTACTCGAAGCGGTGACGGACGGCGTATTGCCCGCCGAGGCGGACGCGGTGGCGTCGAGCGTGTATTTCGGCAACGCGGATGAATACCGCAATTATCTTTTAAAATTCGGCGGATTCCGCAATGCGGTGCGCCGCGAGATCAAGACGGGGGACGTCATAAAGGGCTACGATTACGGCGCGCTCTGCGCCTGCCGCGAAAAAATGCTTTCCGTTCTGTCCGTATTTCCCCGCAAGGGAAAGGGTGCGGCGTTCACGGCGGGCGTGCGCAGATTGTATGAGCTTGCGGACGGGGAAAAGATCACCCAAGACCTGCGTTCCCGCTTTTCGGGCGCAGAGGAAAAGTTTCTCGATCTTTCCCCGCTCGAGGGGGTGCTCGCCGAGACGGAGACGGTATCGGGCGACCGCACGATGACCTCCCGCGAATTTTCTTCCATGCTGAAAAGCGGTCTTGAAGCGTGCAAGATCTCTATGATCCCGCAGTTTTCCGACGTGGTGTTCGTCGGGGACGCGACGGACAGCAAATTTTCCCGCGCGAAGGTGCTTTTCTGCGCGGGCATGACGGACGAGTTGCCGCGCGTATCGGCGGATACGGCGGTCGTATCGGACGGGGATATCAGAAAATTGTCCGATCTGCAGGTGCAGATCGAGCCTGCGATCGCGCAGGTCAACGCGCGCGCGAGGGAGAGTCTTGCGCTCAATCTTTGCGCCTTTTCCGAGGCGCTGTATGTGAGCCGTCCTTTGCGCGCGGGAGGCGATGAGAAGGAAGCGGGGGAGGCGTTCTCCTATCTTTCCCGTCTCTTTGAGTGCAGGGCTTTGCCCGATGTCTTTCCGTATGACTGCTCGGAGCGCGAGACCGCGCTTTTGCGCCTTTTGTCTTTGCGGAGCGATTTTGAAGAGGGCAGAAGCAACGACGTTTCCGAATATTCTTCTCTGTATGCCGCGCTGAGCGAAGCGGGCGACGGGGAACGCGCGGAGAAACTGCTCTCGGGCGGGGATAAGCGGCGCATTTCCTGCGGAAAGGAGCTGTATTTTGCGGGCGGGAGCGTATCTCCCACCCTGTTGGAGCAGTATTTTGCCTGTCCGTATGCGGGCTTTGCCGCGCGCGGACTGCGTTTGCGCGAGCGGGAAGAGCGGAGCGTGATGGATACGGACGCGGGGACGTTCGTACACGCGGTATTGGAGCGCGTCGCGCATAAACTGAATGAGCTGAAAAGCGAAGAGGAATGCCGCGCCTTGGCGCGCAAGGTGGCGCAGGAACTTTTCGAGGGACCGCGGTTTTCCTCGGTCGCGGACACGGGCGCGGGTAAGTATACGGCGGAGCGCCTGACGGAAGAGGGCGCAGCCGTTTCTGCGGCGATGTACCGCCAGCTTGCCCTTTCTTCCTTCCGCGTGCGCAGTCTGGAAGAGGAGATCGCCCTTCCCGATCTGTCCCTGCGCGGCAAGGCGGACAGAGTGGACGAAGCGGGGGAATACGTGCGCGTCATCGACTATAAAACGGGAAGGATCGACGCGAGCGCGTCGGGATATTATACGGGCAGAAAGCTGCAGCTTGAATTATACTTGAAAGGCGCGGCAAAAGGCGGAAAGCCCGCGGCGGCGTTCTATTTCCCCGCGGCGGACGATTTCACCAAACCCGAGCAGGTAAAGTTTCAGATGAGCGGATTTTACAGTTCCGAGCGCGAGGCGATGCTGCTCAACGACGGAACGCTCACGGACGGGGTGAAGAGCGCGCTTTTTGACGGAACGCTGGGCGGGGGCCGTTCGGAGCGAGGAATGAGCGAAGCGGATTTTTCCGACTTTCTTGACTATTCTCTGTTGATTTCTGCCGTCGCCGAGCGGGAAATGAGCGAGGGGAATATCGCGCCCAGTCCCTATGACGGGGCGTGCGAATACTGCCGTCTGCGCGGCTTGTGCGCATACGACGGCGAAGCGCGCAAGGAATCGCGCGTAAGCTGTTCCGAGATCGTGCGGATCGTGCGCAAGCAAAGGGGGGACGAGGTATGAAAATGCAATATACGCCCGAACAGAGCGAAGCGATCTCCCGCCGCGGGAAAGTGATCGTATCCGCCTCGGCGGGGAGCGGCAAGACGTTCGTCATGATCGAACGCCTCGTATCCCTCATTCTCGGCGGCGCGGACGTAAGACAGGTCCTTGCGGTCACGTTCACCAAAAAGGCGGCGGCGCAGATGCGCGAAAAACTGCGTACCGCGCTCATCCGCAAGATCTCCGAATGCGCGCCCGAAGAAAAGGCGCGGCTCAAAGAACAGCTCGCCGCGCTTCCCGCGGCGGATATCAGCACCATACACTCTTTCTGCGGCAGGCTCATCCGCTCGCATTTCTTCCTTGCGGAAACGGACGCGGCGTTCCGCATCATCTCTTCGGACGATTCGGAAGGCGCCGATCTTCTTTCCCGCGCGCTGGACGAGGTGTTCGACAGCGCATACGAGGAGGGAAACGAGGCGTTTTTGCGCCTTCTTTCCGTATATTTCAGGAAGAAAAAGGACGATAACCTGCGCAAGATCGTGCTCGGGCTTTACGATCATTACCGCGCGATGGCGGATTATCGGAGCGAGCTGGAAAAGGCGGGCGAAGGGGAGGCCTACGAGCGCGCCTGCGCGTGCCTGGAAGAGGAATATAAACACCGCGCAAACGATTGTCTGCAAAAGGCGCGGGAACTGTTAAAGGCGCTTGCAGGCAATAAAACGGCGGAGAAGCTGTGCGATCAGATCATCGCGGCGGCGGAACCGCTCACAAAGGGCGATCTTTTCTCCCTCGCCGCCGCGGCGCGCGAAGAACGCGCCTTTTCCCGCAGTCCGTCCGTCACCGCAAAGACAGGGGCGGAGGAAAGACGGCTCATCAACCGCCTCAAACGCGTTTCGGCGGCGATCAAACAAGTGCGTTCGGAGCTTGCGGGGCTTGCATCTCCCGAAGAGGAACGCGCGCGCTTTGACGACGCGGCGGAGCGCGCCCGCGCCCTTGCGCAGATCGTGCTGCAATTCGATGAAGTCTATACCCGCTTAAAGCGCGAAAAGGGCGTTCTTGACTATAACGACCTCGAACATGGTGCCCTCAGAGTGCTCTCGGACACGTCCGTGCTCAGTTCGGTGCGCGAGAAATATCGTTATGTGTTTGTGGACGAATATCAGGACGTCAACCCCGCACAGGAAAAGATCATCTCCCTCGTCGGCGGGGACGAGGTGTTTCTCGTGGGGGACATGAAACAGTCCATTTACGGATTCCGCGGCAGTAAATCGGAATTTTTTGCCAAAAAATGCGAAGAGTTCCCCGTATCTTTGCGCCTTACAGAGAATTTCCGCAGCGCGGAAGGGGTACTTGAAGCAGTCAACCGCGTATTTCTCAACGCCATGCGCCCCGATACCTGCGGATTTTCGTATGCGGCGGATTCGGTCATGCGCGGCGGAAGGCGGTATAACGGGCATCGGGGAAGCGTGAAATTTCACCTTCTGCCCGAGCGGGAAAAGGCGCAAAGAAAGGAGCGCGGAGTCTATTCCGTGCTGTCGGGCAGTGCGTCGGAGATTGCCGATCCCGTTGCCGAGGAGATCGCGCGCATCGTCTCCGAAGAAGTCGGGACGGAATTTTACGACGCGGACACGGGTACCGTGCGCAGGGTGGGATACGGCGACATTGCGGTTCTTACCCGTAAAAAATCGGGCATGAGCGCCAAAGTGGTGGCATGTCTGAGCGAAAGGGATATCCCCGTCACGTCCGCCGCCGAGGTGAATATCTGCGATTATTGGGAAGTGCGCCTTCTTCTGGACTGGTTGTCCTTCCTCGACAACATGGAGCAGGATATCCCGCTCGCTGGAGCCATGCTTTCCTCCCTCGGGGGATTTACCGAAGACGAACTCGCCCGAATCCGCCTGGAAAGCGCAAAGGGCGCGCCCTGTTACTACTTCCGCGATGCCTGCCGCCGCTGTGCGCGGGAAGAAAATACGCTCGGCGGGAAACTGCGCGCATTTTTTGCATTGGCGGAGCGTCTGAGAACGCAGGCGTGCGTCAAAACCGCGCGGGAAATGCTCATCGTCCTGCTTTCCGAAGGGCTGGAAGCGGAAATCGCTTCCCGAAAGGACGGGCCGCGCAGACTCAGACGTGTACGCAGGCTGATCGCCGAAGCGGAAGGGAGCGTTCACGCCTTTTTGGACCATGTCCGCCGTCTGGGCAACGACATCGGATTTTCCGAAAGCGGCGGCGACGGGGCGGTGCGCGTGGTGACCATGCACGCGGCAAAGGGCTTGGAGTACCCCGTGGTCATCCTTGCGGACATGGATACCTCTTTTCACGGCGCGGATAAGGATGAGGCGCTCTGGACGGAGGAGTTTTCCATTGCGCCGCGCAGTTTCGATCTTGAGAATAAGCTCAAATATGACACTGTTCTCCGCCGCGCCGCGGCGCTGTATCAGACCCGCGAGGAGATCAAGGGCGAGCTGAATCTCTTATATGTTGCCATGACGCGCGCGAAATACCGTCTTCACGTCCTGTTTGAGGAGATGCCCGAAACGGCGGATCCCGTCGGCGCGAAAAAGTTCTCCGATTTTATCGACGGGGACGAGTGCGCCGAGTATTTTGCGGCGGCTTCCGCCGCAGAGCTTCCTCCGCCCGAACGCAAGGCGCTCGTGTTCCGCGCGGACGAGGAACAGAAAGCGCGCATTTTGGGCGCATATTGCAAGCCGTACCGCTGGCAGGAGAGCGTCAGCCTTCCCGTCAAGGATACCGCGACCGATCTCCTCGAACGGCAGGAACGGGGCGAATATCGCCGCGCCGAAGGCGCGGAAGGGGAAACGTCTCCCGAAACGGGTACGGCATACCATGCCTTTTTACAGCACGTCGATTTTTCCCGTTCCGCGGCAGAGGAGTTAGAGCGCATGAAAAAAGAGCAGTTGCTAACCGATGAACAAATTGCCCTTTTAGATGCGGACAAGTTGGCGCGGATTCTCGATATTCCCTGCCTGCGTGCGCTTGCGGGAAAACAAATTCTGCGCGAGCAGACCTTTCTCGTGCGCTTACAGGCGGACGAACTCAATGATACTTCCGCAACGGATCCGATCGTCTATCAGGGCGCGCTCGATCTCTTGTGCCTCGATACGGACGGCGCTACGATCATCGATTATAAGTTCTCCGTGCTCGACGATGAAAGCCTGCGCAAAAAATATGCCGTGCAGGTCGCGCTCTATCGCAAGGCTGTTGCGCGGATTTTGCGCGTGGATGAGCGGACGGTACGGGCGCGCATCGTGAATATCCTGCTCTGCCGCGAGATCGTCGTATAAAAATCCCCGTCCATTCGCGGAAAAAAACTTTTCTCAGACAAAAACAGACAAAAACTCCCGTCCTCAAAGGGGTATCCTTGAACGGGAGTTTTTCTTATGGAAGTTTTTATGCGTTTTACCGCCTTTCTCGGCGGCATTCCTGACTGGATCTCTTTCTTTTTGTCGCCTGCGCTTGCGCTCGTAACGGTCGCCGTTTTATGGAAGAAAAAATCGCTTGGCCGTTTCCTGCCGTGCTGTTGCGTCTTTGCCGCGCTCGGTTTTACCTTGCTGTGCTGCGAAGTGGATGTGCGCTATGCCTTTATCTGGCTGGGACTGTTCGCGCTCTACTGCGCAGTATTAAGGGGAATCCCTCGTTTTTGCGCGCTCTTTTCCCGCAGGCGGAAAAAGCGGGAAGAGCGGATTTACGAGACGTTCCGCCTGAAAAATACAGGGGGAGAGGAGCAGGTCAGGGCTGAGAGGGCGCGGCCGCCCAAGGTGGACTGCTTTTCCGATTCTGCCGAAAACGGGGAGGAGGAAGCGGACGATCTCGGAGAATTGCGCCTGTCGCATGTGCAGGAACTTCTGACTCGTCTTCGGAACGCTCCGCTGACGGCGGGCGATCGTCTGGAAACGGATGTGCTCGCGCGTTCGCTCGATGTTTATCGGAACAAAAAGCTGACCGCCGCGGAAGTTCGATCTCTCAACGATTGTCTGGCTTCCGTCTTAAAACTCACGGCAAAATATTCTCTTTGATCAAGTCAGATTGGTGAGCGTATTTACCGCCAACCGCAACAGCAGATTGTTTTGCCGCGCATTTCGGATAACGGAGGGTGTAATTGTCTCGCCCGCCCGCGCGATAGGGGTCCCATAAGCGTCCAGGACGTCTTTTTTTACCCGTCTTCCGAGCAGATTGAACCGATCGGGCGTATCTTCCGCAGGAAGCGCGGAAGGGATGGGGGTTTCTGCGGGCGGTTCTTTTGCTTCGACGGCGGATTTTGGCACTGCGCGTTTCGGGGCGGACGTGCGGGTGGAATGCGGCGCGGCTTCGGGGTAGATAATGGCGGTTTCGCCGACCGAGACCCTTTTTGCGGGAATGCGGATTTCAGAAGTTTCGTTTCGCAGGATGATTTCGGAATTTTCTCCGTCAAGGGAATAATCGGCGACGGCGCCGAGAAATTTTCCGTCGGAGGAGTAAGCCGCGTTTCCGATAGGGCATGGAACGCCGACGGGATTTGAGCGCAGAGAACGCTTTGCGATGACGGCGTCACCGATTGCCGTGATCGCCCGCGCGGAGAGATAAAATTCCTCTTCATCGTCGTCGATGCAGCCGAGGGAGGAAAGATCGCTCAGGGTGCGGTTCAAATAAGCGGTTTTGACATAACCGAGGGCTTCGCCCTGTGGGGAGAGAACGGGTTTTCCGATTACAGTCGAAAGATTCATGCTATCACCTCTTTTTTGGTATAGCGTATGAAAGGGCAGAAAGGGGATAGCGGGAAATTTTTCGCGGAAAAGAAAAAAAATTGTCAAAAGCCCCGAAAAACGCTTGATAATTTTTTGATAGTTTGATAGAATATAGACCTGTTAAGAAGATGTTTTTCGCAGAGCTTGCGAAAAGCTCACTATATTGGGGTGTCGCCAAGCGGTAAGGCAACGGACTCTGACTCCGTCATTCGTTGGTTCGAATCCAGCTACCCCAGCCACCAGACACTATATGTTGATGTTTTTAGAAGTGAAACACAATATATGGTGTCTTTGTTTTTATGGCTTTTTTAGCATTTCCCCAAATTGGGGAAACTTTTGGGGAAACTTTTCGGAGTAATTTTTGTCCGTTGCCCTGTATTTTGCTTATTTCGCCCGCGAAATCGGGCGTTTTTGTTTGTTTTTTATCTTTTTCAAAAATGGGATTGGGGAAATTTTTGTCAATAAATTACTTTTTCGGCTTCTTTGAGCTGAAACTCATCCGAATAATGTGTATACACCGTCGACGTAATTGTGCCGCTCAGACTGTGTCCAGCCCATATGCTCACGACTTCTGAGGCAACGCCACATTCCTTGCAACGACTGATAAACGTGTGTCTCAGTTCGTGCGGGTGTCGTTCGGGCAAAAGCCGCTTCATACGCGTGGAGATCGTGTTGAGATTGGTGTTTTTTGCTTTCTTAAAGTCAATAAACGGCAAAACTTTTTTCACCTGCGGGGTAAACGGTATCTTGCGAAGCACCACGTTCTGCCCCAAACGCTCCTTGCTCGTCTCACATTGCAGCCACTTGCCGTCGATGATCTCGATGCTCGCAAGTTCGGATTTTCTCAGACCGAAAAACAGTAGAACGAGAAGAGCGTCAGTGCCTTCGACTTCTTTATGTGTCTTGCACTATTTGACGAGCCTCTCCTCTTCATCTGCGGTGAGCGCTTGTCCGCGCCGCACCTGATAGCCGGGAAGGACAACCTTCTTCATGGGAGACGTAATGGAAAAATCCTCTGCCGCCATGTCGAAGATACAATTCAGCATGAGTGCGAGCTTTTCCGCCTTGCGATGCTTGTTCTCGCCCACAATTCCGAACAGATAATTTTGCAGTTCGTTTCTCGAGATGTCGGCAAGCGGCTTGTTTCCGAACGCAGGTTCTAAGTCCACACGGAAGGAACGCTCATACTCCTTGAAGGTGGAAGGCTTTGTCGTCTGCTCTTTGATTTTCAACCAGTCGCGAGCATAGTCTCCGAAAAGCGCCGTCTTGGCCGTGACAACGGGTGCAGGCAGCTTCTCGGTCGGTTGAACGGGCGGGCGTTCATAAAAGGCTGTCAGCTTTTGCAGAAAGCGCGAGCGCATCGTTTCGAAGTCTCGCCCCGACGCCTCGATGTACATTCCCTTGCGGCGCACCCGCGCCTCGAAATAGCCGTTGGAAGT
>CASGEQ010000013.1 GCA_949300535.1 uncultured Bacillota bacterium | reverse complement strand
AAATCGGCAACGTGCGCGGGCGGCTTGCCGCCCGCGCGTGGCGTATAGTATTACCACGCCACTATGTCATAGTGTAACGCATTGGCGGCAATTATATGGAGTTTTTGATATGGACGAAAATAGCAAGATTAAGATAGATTTGCCCGTTACGGACGAAACGGACGGAAAACCTAAAAAGAACAAACAAGCCCGCGACTGGTGCTTTACGATAAACAATCCCGTGCAAAGCGAACAAGAATTTTTGGAATATCTGAAAACCGTATCTGATTTGCGATACGCAGTCTTTCAGCGTGAACGCGCTCCCGAAACGGGTACGGAACACTATCAGGGATATTTTGAGTTTACGCAACCGAAATGGTTTACCACCATTAAAAAGTACCTGTCGAAAGAGAAAATCGGCGTTGACGCGCATATAGAACAACGCAAAGCAAAACGAACACAAGCCCGCTTATACTGTATGGACGAGGAAACACGCATTAGCCCCACCTACTACGAATGCGGCGAGTTCATAGAGGACGGGGAACGCACCGATCTGACCGACATAATGCGCGATATTGAAAACGATATGAGTTTTTACGACCTTTCCAAAAAACACGGCAACCGCTTTATCAGGGTTACGAAATGGGCAAAGGAATACAGGCAAGCATTTTTAGAAAACAGGTACAAGCGGCAATTCCGTAAAATGCAAGTCTATTATATATACGGTTCGGCGGGGTGCGGAAAGACAAGTTATGTGTTTCAAAAACACGGCTACGATGACGTGTATCGAACAACGAATTACGAGTTCGGCTGGATAGACGATTACAACGGCGAAAAGATATTGTTTTTGGACGAGTTCCGCAGTTCGTTCAAAATCTCGGAAATACTGGACTATCTGGACGGGCAGCCTATACGCATACGCGGGCGGCACTATAACCGCGTGGCTTGCTATGATACCGTGTATATCGTTTCTAACCTCTCATTGAAAGAACAATATACAAATATACAGCAATCAGAGCCGAAAACGTGGGCGGCGTTCTGCCGACGGATAACGGCGGTATATGACTTTGACAAAAGCAAAGAAATCCCCGTAAACAAGTTTACGGGGAAATTAAAAGAAAAGACGATAACTTTAATACCGATTGACGATGAGGGCGATTGCCCGTTTTAGCGGCACAAAAGGGTGGGCATTCTTGGGAGGGAGATAGAAAAAGCACAAGGCGTTTAACCTTGTGCTTTTTCCTTACCTTGCAGAGATAAAACCTGCTACACCGTTTACGAATAGATATATGGGGTTCAATCTCTGTCTGCTTTGGTGCACCAGAAAAAACGGTCAGAGTTTTCTGACCGTTTTTTCGTTGTCTTTTTTCTTATTCAGTTTCCTGTTATTTATACTGTTCCGTTTACACTATTTATGCTATTCCGTTTACACTGTTCCCCTTTTTTCACCGAGAAATACATAAATATCTAACCTGCCTCTCGCCGTCCGGCAATTTTACCTTTCTATATTATTTCATTTTTATACGTCCTGCCGTTGCGAGCTGCGCCGCGCTTAAAGAATTCCCGTCGTTCACGCGATTACAGCCCCTGAACCGCTCCTGTGACGGCTTCGGACGGCTTACATGCAAAAATATATACATCGGCAAAACTTTGGCTTAAATCCCGTGATTTCCGCGTTTTTTCTTTTCGGATATACAAAAATACCGACAGAAAAGGCAACTCTCAGGGGGGATTATCGCGTCTTTTCTGTCGGTATCAGGGTAATATCAGTCAATGAGTCCGAGCCGCTTCATGATCTCCCGCGCAATGATCAGCGCGCCGATCGTTCCCGGATGGACTCTGTCCCAGGAAATAGATTGTCCGGGACGATGGAGCATATACGCGTCGAACGCCTTCTGCATGTTCAGCGTTCCGATGCCGCGTTCCGCCGCAACTTCGGATACGATCGTAGCGTACTTTTCCGTCATGAGCCGCATCTCGTCGCTTCGGTTTCGTTCCATATAATAAGGCGGAATCAGGCAGAATTCCCGTATTCCCTTCGCTTTATCGCAGATCGCCTCCATATTGATTCGGAACTCTTCCGCCGAAACAAATCGCGCCGACGGATGCTTATAATCAAAGTGTCGCCACACGTCGTTGATGCCGATCATGCAAAATAGGATATCCGGTATTTTTTCCGTGACGTCCTTGTCCCAGCGCGCCAAAAGCTCACGGGACGTATTCCCGTTTACGCCCGCATTGAATACGCGGAACTCGCACTCGGGGCGAAAGGCGATCAGCGCATCGTGTATGAGCTTTACATACCCTCTTCCGAGCCCGTCGTCCGTCGACAGTTTTTCCGCATCCGTTACCGAATCGCCCGCGAAGACGATCGTGTCTTTATCTTTCAGAAGCATAAACCCTTCCCCCTTTTACCGTTCTCTGATCTCCGTTACCGTCCTGCGGAGTCCGTGAGCAAGCAGGGAAAGTTCGCTGCCTTTGCTGAACATCGTCATTCCCGATTCTTTCGCTTTACGGATATAATTTTCATTCTCCGTGATGATTCCGCATTTCTTCCCTGCGCGCTTTGCGCTCTCAGCCGTCTTTCCGATGGCGGCAAGGATCTGCGGCGCCGCTTTGTCGCCCAGACAGCCATAGGAATCGGACAAATCGTTCGGACCCATGAAAAAGCCCGACACGCCGTCTACGGCAAGGATTTCGTCGATCCGCTCCACTCCTTCCGCCGTTTCGATCTGTGCATACACTGCGGTCCTCTCGTTTGCCGAGCGCATGTATTCGAGCAGGGGCGGCGGACTGTAAAGCGTATGTGCGCGCATCGTGGAAATCCCCCTCTCGCCGAGAGGAGAATATTTTGCATATTTCACGACCTGACGGATATCCTCCGCGCAGTTGGTCATGGGAAGCAAAAGAGAATCCGCCCCCATATCCATAAATTTGACGATATCCTTCCTTTGATTGGAAGGAAGCCGAATGATCGTCTCTATGCCGCCCATCATACGCGCCGAACACACCATTCCGTAAAATTCACGGTAATCAAACGCACCGTGTTCCCCGTCGATGATGTAAAAATCCAACCCGCATTGACGGAAGAGTACGGGAAGATTGGAGAACGGGATTTCATTGATCATGATCCCCGCACGATAATCAGCCATTGGAAATTTCCTCCGAGATAAGTTTAAGTCCTTCCAGGGCGTCCGCCCCTTCGTTGACAGTATAAGGCACGGCAAGTTTTTCCAGCGCCTCTTTCAGCAGTGAGCGGTAATAGGCAAACGCGCCGCCCGTTATGAGCAGTTTTTTCCGTGGCGGCAGACGACGGGCCGCTGCGGCATACTCCTCCGCCAACTCGTTGACGGCGCTTTCTTTTCCGTCGAGTGAATGCAGGCGCTTCCCTCCCGAAAGCCCCGTCACCGTGCAAAGCGTATCTCCTCCGAAATACGGCCGCGATTCGAATTCGCCCGAGACAAAGCCTTTTGCAACCGTGCACATCTGTGCAGCCGTTCCGAGATTGAGAATCAGCGTTTCCTCATTGCCGCCCGCGCCCTTAACGGCGCATTGCTGGTCGCCCATCGGCGCATAAACGAGGCTTCCCCGATAAGTTCCCGTCGGGCGGACTTCATACAGCGCCTGCGGAAGCCGCAGTGGAAAATTTTCCGCCGTATGCCGTTTGACATTGTAATAACCGCTCGCCGCCGCATCGGTGATATGCGTTGCGTTATTTCCCGTGAGCGCCCATGCGAGATACGACCCGAGCGTAAAAAACTCCGCCGCGCGCGCAAACACCTCGGGCAGTTCGGACGCAATCACCGCAACTCCCGCACGGGGCAGGTTCGCCTTCATGGAAGTCCCGCTCTCCGCGCTTATCCCGATTCTGACGCCCGAATGCTCCGCCCTGCGGTCCTGCCAGGAGATATACCGCGTCACCGGTTCGCCCCGCGCGTCCGCAAGAAGATATCCATGCATCTGCGTCGAAATAAATACTTCGCCGCACCCCGCTTTCCCGACGACAGGCAGAACGGCATCCAGAATGCTTTGCGGGTCCACTTCAAACCTTCCGTTTTCATCAAGGACAGGCGGCGGAAACGGCGTTCTGAATACCTCTTCGCATTTCCCGCCGTCAGAAATCATGCTCTTGATGTTGGTGCTTCCGATATCGAGATATAGCCGTCTCATCCGTAAAAGTCGGACACGTCGCAGTCCGCAAAATAGACGTCGTGGCGGTTGACTTCAAACGAGAAGAGAATTCTCTTTCCCTCCGCGAAACCGTCGGGGTACGAAAGCCAGCCGGGGAAATCGAGCACGCGCTTTTTATAGCGCCAGGTCCGCATATCGTCGTCCGAAATCCAGATCTCCAAAGGATTCCTGTTTTTCATGCCCGGGACGGGATTGGGCGTATTGATGAGCGCAATCGCACCGCCTTCCATGCGGATGAGTTTGGGTTTGTTGTTCGGATTCGGAATATCGGTCGGATACATCGCAGACCACGTCAGGCCGTCTTCGGAATCGCTCCGATAAAGCACACCCGCTCCGTTCACGCGCAGCAGCATGGCAAACCCGTGAGAAAGCTCCGCCACCGTCGGTTCGGGCCATTGCCATATCCGCTTACCCGCAAATTCGTTGGGAACGGCTATGTCGTTGCTTTTGCGGAAATGCGCTCCGTCCTCGGATACGAGCGTTCCGCAAAGAACGGCGGGAATCTGACTGTCGGAAACGGACTTCCCTTCCGCGGAAAGCCTGTCGTTCTCTTCCTTCGGAATGGGATAATGCTGATACGCAATGATGATTTTCCCGTCCGTCGTGCGGAAAGTGCCGCGCAAAAAGACAAACGCATTTCGGAAAACGGGCAATTCGCGCCGCTCCCAGGTATATCCGCCGTCGCGGCTGACGAGGGCGAAACAATCGTCGTCAAGGTATTCGCCGTTATGCTCCGTCATATACGCCGTCACCGTGTCGCCGTCGACAAAAACATCCGTCGTATAGAGCGCCCTGCCGTTGTCCTCTTTGATGAGTTCGGGCTTGGACCAATGCTCTCCGTCGTTGCTGTGAAAGACGAGTACGCGGTTATCGATGCACGGTTCGCTTAATCCGCCGCATTGAGAGAGCAGCAATAAACTTCCGTCCGAAAGTTTCCGCACGATCGCTTCACAGCTGAGCGAATCGCGATGCACCATACAGATTTTATCCATACAAAACAATCTCCGAATATTTTTACCGCGCCCGCCGCACGGGCGGACGCGGTAAGTTTTCTGAAGCCTTATCCCTTCTTCTTTTTCATGATGACGACTGCCGCCACCGCCGCAGCGACCACAACGACCGCTCCGACGCTCAGTCCTACGATCAGACCCGTATTGTTCTTGGGTTCGGCGGGATCATCAGGATCGGGGTTATCGTTGCCGCCGGGATTCGGGTCAACCGTCTCTTCCGACATTTCAAACACAGCGATGAGCGTAAGGTCGCTCTCCACGTTTTTGAGCTCGGTGATGTAATCCGTTTGTCCTTCGACACGCCAGCCCTTGAAGTCATAGCCTTCGCGCGCAGGTTCTTTGAGCGTTACCGTTTCAAAATAAGTGATCGTTTCGGGGTTGCTCTCGCCGGACGCATACTCGCCGTTGTTCAGACGGTAAGTTAACGTATACGTCACAACGCTGAAATTCACTTTCAGCGTAAACGCTTCGTCTACCTGATAATAATATTTTCCGTCCGAAGAAGCCGTGAGAGGCACGACGCGATCTTCTCCGCCCTCTTCCGCTGCGGGATAGACCACGCTGACTTCCGCCGCATAGCCCTTTTCAGGCGTCGCTTCAACGGTGAGCGTCTTATAAATATTGCTCGTGACCGCGCTGCCGCTGACTGCCGCGCCGTCCACCTTGACTGCGCCGCCTTCCTGCGCAACGTCGACCGCAAGTTCCACTTCATCGCCTACGCCCAGCACTTCGAGCGTTCCCGCTTCGCCGACCGCAACTTTATACAGCGCGGCGGTAATTCTTCCGGACGTTTCATCCGTCACGATATTTGCAGCGTCAGCCGTAAGCGCGGTTCCGTTGAGTTCGAGCCCCGTAAAATCATATCCTTCTTTGGGCACGACGATCACGGCAGCTTCTTCCTCCGGTTTCAGCCACAAAGTACCGTCCTTTCCGTCATCGGGCATATCGCTCCAATCGTTGATGGAGGTAATATTTGTAAAACTTGTCACGTCGCTGAGCCTTGTATAATAGACATCCGCGCCGCCGCTCTCTCCCGTCACGCTGAGGCCCACAAGCGGAGTCACCTCTACGGTGATCGTCCCGTTTACGGGCGCAGCGCCGAGTTGTTCGAGACTATCGCCCATTTTATAGTCATTGGAATGGTTGCCAAAGCGCAGGAAATATTCCCCTTCGTATGTATATCCGCTCGAAAGCGCTGTACGGCTCTTGTTTCGCCCCGCATTCGAACCGGAGAAATTCCAGTTATCCTTTTCTTCCCCGTACTGTCCGAGCGTGTAGCCGTCCACATCCACGCTTGTCGATACCTTCGTGATGCCGTAACCCGCGGCAAGATCGGATTTCAGTTCGATCGGATCGTAAGCGAACAGCTTATCCGATTCGATATATACCTTTCCGCTTTCGCCGAGATCGACTGCAAAATCGCCTTCGGCAGTCTGAGTTGCCGTCTGTCCGTTGACGATGAGCGTAACGTTGTCATACCATGCGTCATAAATTTTCACATTGGCGCTCTGAGCAGCCGCCGTCAGATCGAGGATGTCCGTGGTAATCGTTCCCTCGCTCTGACGGATGAGCGCGATATCGCCGAATGCAAAATCCCAACGGTTGGAACTATACGTAAATTCGATATATTCGATAACGAGATCCTGATAATTTTCCGTTTCTGTCAGTCTGTTCCCGAGCGCATCGGTCATATTTCCGTCGCGGATCTGCGTGAGCGGGATATAGACCGTGCCGTCTTTTCCGACTCCGACGTTGAGCTGACCGCTTACCGCATTGTTCCCGCCGTTGGAAAAGCGCACATTACCTACCGAGCCCGTGCTCGCATCGACAAAGGTGAAGCGCATATCCTCTTTGGTCACGCCCCAAACCGTGTCGCTGTCCGCAAACTTGATACGCACATAGCAGAGCCCCGAACCGACGTTAGGCCTGTTGACCTGTCGGTTCATCACCTTGAAGCGCAAAGCAAGGTCGGTCGCATTCTCAAGCGAATAATTTCCGTCCGTGCCCGCAGGCGTAAAACGAACGGTTGCCGTTCCCGTTGCCGTCGCATACGCAATCACACCGTTGTCGATGGAGAGCTGTTTGAGTTCATCCTCGGGAACGGTCGTTGCCGAAGGGATATCCCCTTCCGCAGCGGACGCGCCGACAAAGAACACGCCGCCCAACAATGCCGACAGCATGCATACGAATGCAAAACATGCGATCAGCGTTCTGCGCAAAGTTCTCATCATTGTTTCTTTCCTCCTTATCCTTTCACATTATTTTTTCCGCTTTGCGGAATTATGCTTCATAACCAGCGCGGCAGTCACGCCCGCGATGACAATCACTGCGCCGCCGATGCCGATTCCGAGCCAAAGCCCGAAATTGTTTCCCTTTTCGCCGGGTTTGCCCGTATCGGGCGGATTGGTCGTGCCGTCGTTACCGGAGGGATCGTTTCCGGGTTCGGTCTGCTCTGCGGCGACGGTGACATATACCTTGAGCAGGCTGTAAAGGTCCTGCGCCTTGCCCGTTACCTTTTCGGAAAATTCAAACGTATAGCGTCCTTCCGCGTTCTTGGAATAGTCGAGGCACTCCCACCCGCCGTTCAAAACGAGCTCGGAGCCGTCTGTCGCGACAAGCGTCACCGTCTGAGGCAACTGCGCCAGGATTTCGCTCTTTTCCGTTCCGGGCCTGACCGTGATATACTGCGAATATTCCTCTTTCGTATCGACATAATCGAGATAATCTCCCAATTTGCTGATCTGTTCGCGCATTCTGCAGAACTGCGTCACGGGCTTCCCCGCCTTGATGTCCTCTTCGGTCACCACGCACATGCGTATTTCTTTGAGCGCATAACGCCCTGCATCGTAAACGATATAAATTTCTCCGTTTTCGCCTTCCTGCGCCGCCGCTTCGGGATAACTTACGCCGAAATCGCGCCAATTTCCGCGGATATCGGTATCGTCCAGCATCATCATATACGGATACGTCTTTCCGTCGTCATAGGAAAGATATGCGGCGAGCTGTTCTCTGTCCGCCGTCGTCGCGTGCGTCAGCATCAGGATCGCGCCGCTTTGAAGGCGCTGAATGTGGAACTTGGAACTCGGCGTGATATACGGAACCCCGTTGTCCGCCTTATACGGCGTCCAGCTCGTGCCGTAATCATAGGAATAGGAAATCTCCATTCCGCCCCCGCAGTTGCGCGGCAAGCGCGAAAGCATCATCAGACTGCCGTCCTGCAATTCCAAAATCTGCGACTCGCCGTATGTTTTTTCATCGGGAAACGCGGTGACCGCGGGCTGGTTGGTCGTCGTCGTCCAGGGATATTTCCCCGCTTCGTTATTGGGACGGCAGATATACGTCTGCTGTGCGTCCGTATCCACTTCCACGGGAGTAATCCAATATCCGTTGGAAAGAATGGTGGGCCGATGTGCGGGCGGTCCCTTCAACCAACTGACGGGATCCCCCATTTCCAGATTGTTTGCGGGATCCGCACAATCGGGGTTTTTCATTTCAAGCGCATATGCGCCTTTCAGCCCGCCGCGGATAAGGACGAGCCACAATTTCCCGAACTGATCGTAAAACAGCCGCGGGTCGGCTAACCGAACGGAATCGTCCGGTACGTCCCAGATCATGTATTCCTCGCTCCACGTTTTGCCGTTGTCGTCGCTGTAATACATGACGTCATAGTTATTCGGTCCTTCCGAGCCTTCGATCGCGTCGCCCGTCTGCCAGGCGCACCACATACGCCCGCCGGGCGTCACGGCGATCGTAGGAAGTCCCTGCCATTTTCTGTCTGTTTCCGCATACGTTTCAGACGTGCCTTCGGCAATCGGGCGTTCGGTCACACCCGGCTCCGTCGACCAAAACCCGACGACGGGCGCTTCTTCCGCCGCGGCTGCCGTGAGCGTAAACGCAGGCATACACATTACCGCCGCCATAAATGCCGCCAAAAAGATACTGCTTTTTTTCATACGCACCCCGTCAATAGGTGATGATCATGGAATGGATCATCTGAGAATATTTGTAGGCGTCGGCATGATCGGCGGGCAGCCGCTCGTCGCCGTCATTCGCCTGCGTCGTGAACAGAACTTCGAACGTGCCGTATTCCAGCATATATCCGTATGCGTCGCTGACGATCGTGGGAGAGAAAATTCTGGTATAGCCGAAAATCCTGTCGGGGTTGCTCATATCCGCAGTGGTATCGCCGTCGATCTTGTCCCCGACCGACTCCCACCAGACGCGCGGTTCGCCCTGCAAAATGCCCTGATCGATGGTATCGAGGATATCCATCGACGAACGGAGCGCCTGCACTTCGTCTGCGACTTTGGGTTCGGATGTCGCCGTCGTGCGGCCTTCCCTCGCCGCGAACAGATAATCCGAATCGGGGTCGTAAACATAATCCGCGCCGTATAAAAGAGGATTGCTCGTTCCGAGATCGGTAATGCCGCTTCTTTCGACGACCTTACGCCCGCCTTTTACGATCGAGTCAAGGTTGGAACAATCAAGCTCGTATGCATAATTGGTCTTGAACACTTCCGATTCTTCATAGAACAGATATACCTTTCCGCCCTTGTCGTAGCTGATCAGGCTGGGTTCGATCGCCCCCGGATAATAGGTAAGCCCGACGGTATCCCATTCCGAACTGTTGAAGCGGATAAACGGTTCCGTCCCCACTTTCACCCATTCTCCGTCCGGCTCTTTCGCGACGGCAAAGCCGATATCGGCATCCGCGCGGTCTTCTCTGTCGCTTCCGCTGTATGCCATCAGATACGAAAACGACTCGCCGCCATAGGAAAACGTCCCCTTCACGACATCCGCATTGAACACGCGCGCGCTGTCCCAGCCGCTTTCGGAAGTCGTAATGCAGGTCGACGGATCTCCGTACGTCCATTTCCCGCCCGAATAGGTGCCCTTGCGCACGGCTATGCTGTCGGTCGTGTCGTCGTATTTTACCGTGTTGCGCGTATAAAACAGCCAACGAGTCGTCCCTTCCTGAATTGCGGAAGGCTGCTCGTTATAATAACCGAGACTTTCGTCAAACACTGCTCCGATGCCGTCAAACACCTTTTCTTCGAACGTTTCGCCCGTATTTCCGCCAGGATCATCGGAAGGCGTATTGTTATTGCATGCGGCAAAAGAAACGGCAAAAAGCCCGACCAATAAAACACAAAATAATTTTTTCATCGTTTATCTCCTCATGCGGGAACGCTGCCCTTCTCAATGCAATCGCGGATGGACTGCTTGCTCTGATCGAACAGATTGCCGACGCTGAAATCACCGTAATACAGCGCGACGTCGTCGATGATGAGTTCGGTATCGAGATTGACGTTAAACAGACGGGTGATCGAGATCTTTACGACAGGATTTTTGTCGAAATCAAGGACGCCCTCATTGCCGTAAGTGGGAGTCATCGACCAGGCAGGCGCGGCGTACTGTGAGAACGGGATACGGATCCACCCCTTGAAGTTCGCGGGAACGCGCATGAATGTCTGCGTATGATAGGAGAATTCCTCGCCCGTCTCGACATTATAAGCGTAAAGAGTCTTGTATTTCTGTCCGACGTCGTTGAGATTGTACTGTTCCAGAAGCCCCGTTCCGAGATTGTACTGGAAGATCTCCAACGCAAAACTTGCCAGATAATCCGCCGTATTTTCCACATAAACGGTAATTCCGTTTGCGCCCGACCAATCGGTCGCTTCGCGCCGACCGAAATTGAAATGGACGCCCGCATAGGAATTCTTTCCCGCGTCATAGACGGCGGAATCGCAGGTATACGAAAGCGCCGTTCCTTCCGCTCCGCCGTTTACGATGGAATAATCAGATTCCTGCCCGGATAAGTAGAATTTTTTGAGAAGCTCCGCTGCCGTGCGCTCTTCGCTCACCTGTGCGAACGCTGTCTCGTCATAGGAGAAACTCTCGATAATCCTCATGTCGCCTTTTGTTTCGCAGGCGGAATTATACTGTCTGACAAACGCCTCGAATACGCTGTAATCCTCTTCCGACGCCGAACGCAGTTCCCCGACAACGTTGCCCGTTTCCGCCGTATGCGTCACGTCGTCCGCCTTCACGTTGCCGAAATCCACGAGCTCTTCCGCAGGAGCGACTTTGCCGCTGTCGTCCACGGTAACGCACGAAACGTCAAACAGATACATGCACACGCCGTCCGCAAGCCAAGTGTCGCCCGACGCAAAATTGCTGTTGACCGCCGCCGTCATCGTCATGGAAAGATCGGAAACGGAACCGATTTCAGCACCCGCGCCGTAATTGAGCGCAGAAAACGGAAGAACGATCTCCCCATAAAACATATAAGGAATTTCCAGCGTCCCGTCCTTGTTCCATTGAAGAGGCGTTTCGATCGTCGCCTGCAGTGCGTCGGGGGAAGAATATGCGAACCCCTGCATTGCGCCCGTCGTCTTGCTCCACACGTATTCCTTCCCTTCCGAAGTAATGGAAATACTGACGGGAAGACTGTAATGATAGGTGTTTTTCATAAACACTTTGAGGGAAAGCGCGTTGCCCGTAACCGACTTTTCTTCGGGGAGGGAATAAGAGATCGTTTCATTGCTTTCCAGTTTCCCTACCGCCTCATAAATGAGCGGATACGAAGTCTGCGCCGCCGCTCCGAATGTCCCTGCGGATATTCCCGCTGCGGCCAGCATAGCCGCGGACAGCATCACGGAAACCACTTTTGTCTTCATTTTCCTTCTCCTTCTTTTGCAGATTTACATTCAAACAGCGTTTCCATGAAAAAATCCATAAACGCCGCTCTGTCAAAATTGACCGCATAGGACACGACAGGCGCGTCTGCGCTTTCCGTACGGCAGGTGTAGGCCCGATAGAGCCCTTCCAACGGGATCACAATACCCGAATCTTTGTATTCGCAGTATCCGCCGTTGACTTCCGCGACCGTCAGCGCGTCGTGCATGGTAGGACGGCGCCCGGGATGTGTATCCATCCACTTTTTCAACATCGTGCCGAGCATGACAAATTCGTTCCCCTTTGCGGAGGTCAGTTCATTGACCGCATCTTCGTCGAGATAGGTATACGCCGTAACGTCTACGCCCACAAAGCGGACGGGGACCCCGCCGTGCAGGACGATATCTGCCGCTTCCGGGTCGCAGCGGATATTCCATTCAGCCTTTTCTCTTGCAAACGAGCCGCCCATGCAGACGATCTCGGACAATTTACGGTAAGACAACGGATACTTTCTCACGACATCCGCGAGGTTGGTCAGCGGACCGATCGCGACGATCACGATTTCGCCCGGAAATTTTTCCGCCTGTTCGGCGATAAAATCGGATGCGCTCTGTTCTTTTACGGGCATAGGCTCAAATTGCTTGCAGTAATGCGGAATGACGGGCCGCCCGTCCGGAAGCCGCGTTTCGAACGGCTCTACGACGAAATGCTCGCGGTATGGATAATCGTTACCCACATATACGCCCACCTCATGTCTGCCCAGCGCGTACAGCAGCGCCGAAGCGATTTTCGCTCGCTGCTTGCTGTTGCGGTAGACCGTTGTCACGCCAAGAAGGTCAAAACAATTCATTTTTACCGCCAGGGCCAACGCGTACGCATCGTCGATATCGTCGCCGATATCCGTATCGATAATAATTTTTTTCATAATCCCCTCTGGTCTCCTATGTCTGTATATTTTTCATATAATCGGGGACCTCTTTATTATATCTGATGTCACCGTACACCGATTGAATGGTAAGGTCGCCGTAGTCTCCCGACGGATCATTCGGCGCCCAGGCATATGTCATGCCGAGCCTTTCCTTATGCGCTTTGAAACAGTCGTTGTTGAATTCGATATAACCGCTCAGACCTGCGCTTTCGCACCATTTGAGCAGATCGGCAATTTCTGCCTCCACCTCTTCCGCAGACGCAAGGCCGATAATCTCGGCATATTTTTTGTACCACTTCGAGCGGATATTGCTCTGCGTATTCAGACTGGATTTATAGCGGCTGTCCGAAGAGTCGAGCGTAAACTCAAAGCCGCGTTTGTCATAGGAATACGGAATGAGCGCCGCACGGGAATTCCACTTGACATAGTCGCGGTAATTGTTGAACTGTCCGCCGTAAACACTCGTCAGGTTGACATACATGGGGTTACAGAGGAACATACAGAAATAAATGCCGTAGCTTTCTACGTTCGTCTGGAATGCCGTCTTGACCTCGTCGGTATAATCCATCTGACCGTATTTATACACATATTCGCTTCCGTCGTCGAGCGTCACTTTTGTTCCCGGCTGAATCGTATAGAAATACGTTCCGTTTTCCGCGTCGTCCGCCGTATTGATCCCGTAATAAATGAGTCTCTGCCCCTCTTCGGAATACAGATAATCGAGAAGTTTAATCACGCGGTCGGGACGTTCACAATTCGCGGAAACCATCGTAAACAGTTCGCCTGACGTGCGGCAGGAAAGCTGAGGGATCTGCCCCTTGCTGTTGGTGAAAATTATGGGAACGTATGCGGCGTCTTCGCCTTTGGGATTATTGCCGTTCAGGTTCATTTCCCAGTTTCTGAAATAGCTGGAAGGCGTGATCATCTTGCCGATATACATGATGGGTTCGCCCGTCTGTATGTACTGATTGATCTGCGTCTGCGTGGCGCCGAGGCAGCCGGAGGTAAGAAGATTGCTGCGGTACAGCTCGTTCAGCCACTGCATCATCTCAACGAAATTCTCGCTCGCCTGCGGATAAACGTAATTGCCGTTCGCGTCCTCTTCCTCGCAGGAGAAATACTCCATGAGCACCTGAATCCCGCGGCTTCCGTTCTTCTCGTTGGAATCGAAAGCGGACATCAGCACGGAGTGGTTGCTGTTGCTGAGCTGATAAGTCTCTTTTGTCCAGAGCAGGAATTCAAGTATTCCGTCCGGATTTGCCATATCCGCGTCTTTCCAGGAAGGATTCTGCTGTTTTTTGTATTCGCAGAATGCTTCCAGATAATCTTTCCTGACCACAATACCGTCGTTGGGCAGAATATCTCCGCCAAGTTCGCGGTAGGAAGCCATTTCTTCGCTGTTATAGAAATTGTTGACGATGTAAAACAGATTCTCATCCGAATCCTTGTAGGTGTTATACATTTCGCCTTCGTCCGTAATTCTTTTCCACAGAGAAGGCGCCCAGCGCTCTGCAAGCCCGTTGATGGGGAATATCTTGCCGCCGCCAACCAGATCGTCCATACCCGCCGTGACGGACACAAGATCGGGCAGATCGTTCCCCGCGATCATCGTGGTCAGCTCGCTGCCGTCGCCCGTCGTCGCCTTTTTGAAATTGATCTTGATTCCCGTCTTGCGCAGGATCTCGTCCATGACCTGCGAACCTTCTTTGGGAAGCGAATAGGAAGTACTGTCGATAAACCAGTCGATCGTGATGATCTCGTCTTCCTCCCACTGCGTCCAGCTGTCAATGGATGGATCGCTGTCCGCATAGGGAAAATCGGGATATTCGTAGCCGCTGAAATCGAACATCGGATTATTGCAGCCGCTTAACGCAATCCCGCCGAGCATCAGACAGCCCACTGAACAGCACAGAAATTTTTTTCCGAAACGCATAATTTTCCTCCTTTATCAGCCCTTCAGCGAGCCGATCATGATTCCTTTGGTAAAGTGTTTCTGTATGAACGGATACACGCACATGATGGGAATGAGCGCGACGATGATCCCCGCATACGATATGGTCTTGGCGGACACGAGATCGGAATATTCCGAACCGGACGAAACGCCGCTCGCTTCGTTGATCAGGTGCTTGAGATAGAATTGCAGCGTGATCGTCCATTCGCCCGCATTCGTATAGAGCATCGTGCCCATATAGCTGTTCCAATGGTCGACCGCAATCCACAGCGCCACGGTCGCCAGAACGGGTTTGGAAAGAGGCATATAGATGAGCGCCCAGATCCTAAGCTCTCCCGCGCCGTCCAGTTCCGCCGCTTCGTATAAGCTGTCGGGAATTCCCTTATAGAAATTCGAGATGATGATCATGTTGTAGACGGAGAAGATGGACGGAATAATGTAAACCCAGAACGTATCGTAAAGCCCGATGATGCGCAGAAGCAGATACATGGGCACGATACCGCCGGAGAAGAACATCGTAAAGATGAATATCCAGTAATAAGCCTTTTTACAGCGCAGATGCTTGCTTGACATCGCATAGGCGACCAGCGCGGTAAACAGCAGTTCCGCCACGATGCCCACCGCCGTTCGGAAAACGGTGTTCCGGAATGCCGTCCAGAACTGCCCGTCCTGAAAGATGACCCCGAAATTCGCCAGCGTGAATCCTTTCGGCACGAGGAACACGCCGCCCGATGCGTACATCTGCCCGTTGGAAAACGCGCCGATGACGACGTACCAGAGAAGGTAAAACGTGATCACCGCAAAAATGAAGAGGCAGAGATAGATGATCCAATCCACCCAGTGCATATGAAACAGCTTGTGCCGATGCTTTTTTTCCACCACGATACTCAAAACAATCCCCTCCCCGCAACTTTCTTGCTGATGAAGTTGCTCATAACAAGCAGAATCAGGCTGATAAAGGAATTGAACAGTCCGATCGCCGTCGCATAGCCGTATCGGCGCGACGAGAAGCTCAGGCGATAAATGTATGTAGCGAGCACTTCGCTCCTGCTCAGGTTAACGGCATTCTGCAACGAGTTGAACTGCTCGAACGAATTGGAGAGCAGACGCCCGATGTTGAGGAGAAGGAATACCGTAATGGTGGGAGCAATGCAGGGAAGCGTGATATAGATCGCCTTCTGCCAGCGAGTCACCCCGTCCAGCTCTGCCGCCTCATACAATTCGGGATCGATCGAGGCGATCGCCGCCATATAGATGATGGAACCCCAGCCGACCGACTTGATGATCGACGAAATGATCAGAACCGTCCAGATATGATCGGAATCCATCAGATAGACGGGATCCGCATCCGACGATAACCCGAACGCGCTTAAAATGGGATTCATGATACCCGTCGTCTGATCGGTCAGCGCGATGACGATACCGCCGTAAATTGCCCATGAAATGAAATGCGGGAACGTCGTAACGACGTGAATCCCCTTTTTGAACCACCTGTGCCGCACCTCGTTGAGAATCAGCGCGAAAATGATCGGCGCGGGGAAATTCAGCAAAAGCATGATCAGATTGACGATCAATGTATTGGACATCACGTTCCAGAAGTCCACGTCATGCAAAAAAGCAGTGAAATGTTGGAATCCGACCCACTCGCCGAAAAGCAGCGTGCCCAAAAGATTTGAGGAATAATCCGCATCCTTGAACCCCAGCAGTAAACCGATCATGGGCAGGTAATGAAATACAACAATCACGAGAAGTCCGAGCGTTGCGACGATAAAAATCGTCCAGTTCCGAACGTCCCATTTTTTCCGTTTTTTACGACATACCGTGCCGTCCATGTTTCCCTCCTTTCCCGTAAAACGGAAACAATCCGTTTCCGATTACATTTCAATTATATAATGTGCCGCTGTCGTTTGTAAATAACGAAAGCCGATAAGAATTTATTGTTTTCCCGATAAATTCCCGCAAAATCTGCCAAAAGTCAATATATTTTTTACTTTTTTTTGAACTTTTTTTCGTTTACTCCATTGACACAATGCGTATGCAATGTTATACTTTTCCCGATATCCTCAAAAACGGAGAACGCCGAAAATGATTAAAATGCAATATGTCTGGATCCGCAATTACGAATCTCCGCGCACGATCGTTGCGCACCAGCACGCCTGTTATGAATTTATCTATTATCTCAAAGGCGACGGCGAAGGTTTGTTCGGCAAGACAAAATATCATTACGAACCGGGCACATTCGTCATCGTGGAGCCCGATACCGTTCACGGCGAAACGCATAACACGCAAACGAGCATGATCTCGATCGGCTTTGGCCTCAACGATCATTTCATCGCGCCTCAAAGCTGCTATTACAAGGACGAATCCTCCAGGATCTTCGACCTTGTGCAATCCATCCGACACGAATTCAAACAAAAGCAGCCGTATTATCGGGAAAGTATTGAAAATCTGCTCGGCAATATTCTCATCAGCGTCTTGCGCAGATCGCCCGGACTCATTCCCGCCAAGGATACCAACATCGATTACGCGATCTCCTATATCAGGGAATATTACATGGCGGACATCAATCTGGTCGATCTCGCCAAATCGACGGGGTATTGCGACGATTATTTCCGCATCGTCTTCAAGAAAAAGACGGGAATGTCTCCCAAGGAATTCATCCTCCACACGAGGCTTGAAGCCGCAAAAAAAATGCTCGCAGACAAGAGCATCAGCCTTAATGATATTTCCGCGAAATGCGGCTTTGAATATTACAGCAGATTTTCTCTGTTTTTCAAGACAAAAACGTCCATGACCCCTTCCGAATACCGCAAAAATCTTTCCCTTTAACACAACCGTGCGGAAGGTTCGGCGAATAGCTTCGGCTTGCTTATCGGCCGTTTTTTCGGATTGGTTTCGCCCTCTCCGCGCGGCGCCGTCCTCTTTTCGGGATCGGCAGTTTTGTTCTCCCGACATAAAAACTCTCATTATTGTGAATTCAAAAAATAAACGGGCTTGCGAACTGTATTCGCAAGCCCGTCTTTCATTCAGCTGTGTCTTTTTAACCTTCGCATCAGAATCATAATTCCGAATGCCGCAAGGAAGATTGCGATCGTAACGGCGAAAATCCATGCCATTTCCTTTGCTCCTATGGTAATTCCGAAAAAGTTCATATCCATGGTGAACGCCTCTCTCAATGCCGTTTCCACGGCGGCGGGAGCATTCTGACATAATGTTTCAAGCGCGCCCTGACTGAAAATATTGCGGAACACGCCCGCCGAATAAGTGCCCGGAACGAACAAAACCACATACTGCACGCCCGTCGGGAAAATGGATACCGGCATATATGCGCCCATAAGAAATCCGATTGCCGCACTGAGAATGCCCGTCACGGCGGAATGTACGCTTGAAGTACGGATAAACCTGCAGATCAGGGTGCTGATCAGCGACGCAGAAAACGCGCTCATGATCACCATTCCGATTGCGGCAAACACCTGCCCGACGGTGAGATACCATCCGACGATTGCCAGATAGACAAAGCACACGCAAAGCACGACAAAGACGATCGCGCAGGTCACGACAAAATTATATGCAAAATATGCCGCCGTCACCGTCGCGCGCCGCACGGGCGAGACGAGAATGTCGGAAAGCGTACCCCGTTCTCCGTCTTCGATCATCACGCTTTGCGCGGAAAAGGAGACCGTGATACAGGAAACGGACACCACGCCCGCGATCATCCAGCCGTCCACGAAACCTTTGAGAGCTTTTTCGTCATACGGCAACCCCTCGAGCGCCGATTTTACGCTCGTCATCTGGATATCGCCCAGGAAGAGAAAATACAGAAGCAACACGATCAGCGGCGCGAGCAGAGAGAAAAACACGCCCGCGCGGTTGCGCAGGAAAATACGGAATCCGCGGAGAACGAGTCCGCCGAATGACCGCGCTTCACGCCTGAATATGTTCGGCATATTCCGCTCCTCCCGTCAGTTTTTTTCCCGTTACGTTGAGGAATACGTCGTCCATATCCCCTTTTACCACTTCAAAATCGGGAATCTGCCCGTCAAGTTCACGGAGCAACCGCTTTGCCCGTTCGGAAGATTCCACACGAAGCATATACCTTCCCGCTTCAAAAATTCCGCCCTTTTCCGCAAACAACCGATCGCGCTCATCCGTTCTCGGCGCATATACATACAGATAATCGCCCGAATAGGTGTTTTTCAGCTGCGCGGGAGTGCCCTTCGCGGCAATTCTGCCCGAATCGATGATGACGACGTCGTCCGCGCGGTTCGCCTCTTCCATGTAATGCGTCGTGAGAAAGATCGTCAGTCCTTCGCGCCTTCTCAGTTCTTCCAGCGTATCCCAGACGATATGCCGCGTCTGCGGATCCAGTCCCGTCGTCGGTTCGTCCAGAATGAGTATTTCCGGTTTCCCGAGCAATGCGCGGGCGATATCCGTCCTGCGGCGCTGTCCGCCCGAAAGTTTCCCGTAGGGGCGTTTTAAGATATCGCCGAGCGAAAATAACCGCGCCGCCTCTTCCGTTTCCCGTTTCACCGCCGCGCCGCTCCCCGCATAAAATCCCGCGCGAAGCATCAGATTTTCCCTTACGGTCAGCGCGCCGTCCAGGACAGAGCCCTGAAAGACTACTCCCAGCCGTTCGCGCACGCGCTCGGGTTCGCGGTCGATATCGTATCCCGCCACAATCACTTTTCCCTCGTCTTTCCTGAGAAGGGTGCATAGTATGTTGATCGTCGTGCTTTTCCCTGCGCCGTTGAGTCCGAGAAAGGCAAACAGGCGCCCTTTTTCTACGGTCAGATCGATATTGTCAACGGCTAACACGTCGCCATACCGTTTGGTCAAGCTGCATATTTCGATTGCATATCGGTGACTATCCATTCTGCCCTCCATTTACCGTCATAATAATATTATAACATAACAAAAAACCGCTGTCAAAATAACAGACGGGTTCAACTTGTTAAATATTATTTACAATTACAGCACCTTGCAACATTCGGCATGGCGGCATATCCCGCGGCGCCGACGACGGCAAACAATAACAGTCAGGGAATTTCTGCAGGTAATTATATCGGGAGTTTCGACAGAAAACAGGAGCTTTCACACAGGAGCTTTTACAGGTAATTAAATATATTCGCTCACGTGCCTTCCTGACGGCAAGAACATCTATTTCATAAATTCCCATATAAACGGTATTTCGACTTACGGCCTGCACGAAAAAATATCTTTCCGTGCGCATTTGCCGATCGTGAAAACCGGCATAAGATTCTGATTCGATCGTCAGGACGAACTGAATTTATCGGACAGATCAGGAGTCAGATAAGCATCTGCAGATACCCTAGGCAGTTTCCTGATTCGGACGTACAATAATATGCAGAAAATGATATCGATGCAGAAAATAAACTGGCAAAGCGCATAGATAATGGCGTCGGATTTTAACAATTTGCCTTCCAGAAACCCGACATATGCGGCGGAAGCACCAACCAGCCCGCTTGTCACGATCGCCGCAACATCGCAAAGGAAAAAAACAGCTACAAACGGAAGTCCGAGAACGGAAATCCCGAATACTACCCCTAAAACAAAAATTGCAATATAAGCGGGAATCTGACACAGCTTAATAATCATATTGCAAAGAGCCATTCCCTTCGCGTTCCATTTTTTCGCGACAGCCAATGCGCCGAGCAATAAGGAAAACAAAAACGCGATCGCCGCGCAAAGGACAACGGCGCCTAAGAGCAGAAATCCGTTATTGCCAAACAGCGATTCCATCAGAAAACCTGTATACAGACAGTGCAGCGCCCCTAAAAGCGTATAAGGGAACAATATGATCGGTATTGAAAGAAAATACTTTTTCATAAAAACCACCCCTTGGAATAACAAAACTGTAAAATTACCCGCACGCGCTCTATTCTATATTTTATCATAAATACAGAAATTTTGCAATATCACACAAGACATTTTGCGCTTATCTCTTATATTATGTCACACATAGTACTGTGTTTGAAGGCAATTTCGCCCACAAATTACTTTACAAACGGAAAAAATATGATATAATTGATAGAAGAAATGCGGATGTGGCGAAATTGGCAGACGCGTCGGACTTAGAATCCGATGGGCAACCTTGCAGGTTCAAACCCTGTCATCCGCACCAAAGCACAAAAATGAGCAAGAAATGACGTTTTTTCGCCGTTTTTTGCTCATTTTTCATTATTGTGAAAATAGCTTCGATCAAGCCGATCTGCCGTTTTCCCCAATTTTTTCCCCAAAACTGAAAACTGTTTCTGCACTCATCAACCCTTTCAGCGGTTGAAATTTCTCTGCAAGGCGCCCGAACGGGCGCCTTCCTTCTTGCCCTTTCGCTTCGGATCCCGCGCCGCGTGCGGCGCTGCCTCTTCATCCACGGCAAGGCGCAGCGCTCCTGCGCCGATAGTGGAATATTCTTTATATAAAAAGATCTATTATAATATGTAATATTACTGTACCACTTTTGAGACTGTCTTTGTATCACTTCTGAAACCGTTAAAGTTTCATTTCTGTTACAGTAAAAACACAAAGGGATCGCCCCGCGGACCTGTCCTCCGCGGGGCGCGGTGATTGTACGCCGATCAGCGCGGCTGCCCGCGCTCTTCCTTTTCTTTTCAGTTCGCCTTCATTCCTGCCCTGCTCATCGTTGGATCCTCCAACAATCGCAGTATGTATGATCCGCTCGCTCGCCTGTATCACGGCATTGTTCGCAGCGGAACGGCGGATTCAGATCC
>CASGEQ010000012.1 GCA_949300535.1 uncultured Bacillota bacterium | reverse complement strand
GCGAGATACGTTAAACCTGCGAACGGCGGCAGGAACGCCGAAATGAAAAGAAAATTGCACAACTGATTGACGAAAGCGGGCGATTTGTGATATAGTTTTCATGGAGTAACAGCCTCGTTTGTTTAGTTTTTTTGTGGTGATTAAACTATATCACAAACTTCTTGGCTTGTTACTCTTTTTTTATTCTTTTTGTCTCACATCTATTGTAATCATACACTCCCGAAAGTATCCTCAAACAAATTTATCTTGACTTTGTGACAGATATGTGATAAAATAAATTTAATAAATGATAAGGAGAGAATTATGATCTGTAAAAAATGCAACACGGAAAATCCGGATAATGCGGTTTTTTGTTTTGCGTGCGGTCAGAGACTGGACGGAAAACACACCTGTCCGAAATGCGGGAATCTCATTCCGGAAGATTTTGTTTTCTGCCCTCAGTGCGGAACAAAAGTAAAAACGGAACCGACGCTGCCCGAAGGCCAGCATAAATGCGTTAAATGCGAAACTGTTTTTGAAGGTAACTTCTGTCCCAAATGCGGTACCAGAGCGCAGGAAAATGCGTCGCCTCAGCCCACATCCCGCGAAAAGGTGAAAATCGATTTTAATTTACCGAAGTTTCTCAATTACTTCGGCCACGGGGCGGCTCTTTTCGTCGCTCTTCTTTCCTTTATCTTTGTATTTTTAGCCGGGCTCAAACTGACAGGAGATGACCTCACGAACGCGATCATCGGATCTTTGGGATTCACGGATATGACCAAAATTGACCTGTATTATTATTTCGGTCAGGCTTATGAAGATATCCGTGCGACATTGTCTGCGGCGGAACAGTATTCCGGTCTGTATGAAACTTCACTTTATCTGCCAGTCATTTTCGGCACGATCGTTTCCGCGGCCATGATTGTGACGGTCACCGTTCTGTTCATCCTTACAGTCATCCGCTGCGTCAATAAATTGCTCGGCAAAACGGAAAAAACAGGATATAAACTTGCAACCGCAACCTTTTTCGCCTTCCTCGGGGGATTGATCGCATTCAGTTCTCTTTCCTGCGCATATGCAAGAATCGTTTACTCTTCCTCGACGATGGCGACATCGGTCACGGTGAAAACCGCTTATAACGGCGCCAGCATTGCGGGCATTGTGCTCGGTTCCATATTCTTCGCCTTTATGATCGCGGCTATGCTGATACAGCGCGGTAAAGAACTGATAAAAGTCAAATCTATCGTCAACCTTTCGGCGGGCGCGCTCGGGATCATTTTCCTCGCGATCGTTGCGGGAATGCTCGCCGCTCCTCCCGCTGCCGTTTCCAATGCGGAATCGGGACAGCTCGCCACGATAAAGCTGAATTTCTTCTCGTTTATCAGTTCGTTCTCGCTGAACGACAGTTCGGCAGACCAGGATATGCTTGGAAAACTGCTCTCTTACGCTTCCGTCGCGCAATTCGCCATCATCGCGCTCACGGTAACGACGATCATTTCCATGGCGCTGCGCTTCCGCAATATAACGGAAAAACGCTTCGCCGCTTCCCTGGCTCTTTCCATTGCCAATACGGTTCTTGCGATTGTCCTGCTTGTTTTCTCTCTGCTTTATATTAGCAACGAGCTTGTGACCGCTACAGTTGCTCCTGCAGAAATCGGCGTCGCTCCCGTTATCGTGGCATTGATATTTGCAGTGCTCGACCTCGTCCTCAGCGTCGCTCATAAGATTCTCGATCGGGCCATCGTCGTATCCGACGCGCAGGATACAGCGGACACATCCTCCGCAGCAGAACAGGTCCAAGAATGACCTCAATATGTTTTTTGATTTTGCATCTTGACAGAACGCCCCAGATAGCGTATAATAGGCATAACAAAACTTGTTAAGGAGTTACCTATGGCAAAAAGAAGAAAGAAATCCTCGCTCCCGATCGGAACGATTCTGACGGCGGTCGCCTGCCTTCTGGGCATTGCGGCGGTTTGCATGATGTTCCTCGACGCGATCGAAACGGCTGTCGGGACGGTTTATACAGGCGTACAGACGGCATTCGGGTACAGCGAAACGCTCGGTCCCATCACGACCAAAATCCTCGATGTAAATGTGCTTGCATTGCTCGCCTACCTGCTTCCCGTTGCAGGAATCCTCGTCGCGCTTGTGGGATTCAAATCCAAACTGCTTTCGCTCATCTCCTGCGCGGTGTTTGTTGTTGCAGGTGTATTCGCCTTCCTGATGGCAACCACCTTCCCCGCCACCGTCATCGGCAGCGATTGGGTACAGGTAGAAGCTTCCATCAAAATCGGAGCGATCCTCTGCGGAGTATTCTCTCTGGTCGCGGCGGCTTGCGAACTTTTGAAACTTGTCTTTAAGAAGTAATTCTTGATTTCTTAACAAAAACGGCTTCGGAATCATTCCGAAGCCGTTTTTGCACCTCATGCTTGAACAATCCTGACCGTCACTCTGCCTTGCTTGAACAATCCTGACTGTCATTCTTCCTTGCTTGTCAAAGCCGCCGATATCGCCGCCTTTGCTTGACGCCTGCCGATATCGCCGACTTTTTCGTCGGCTGTTTTGAATGGCCTTGCAATTTTCCGCAAATAAAAATGCCCGCCCTTCCGAACGGAAAGGCGGGCGTTTTTATCCTTTATTCATGCGGCTGCGCTTTCAAAGAGCAAGCAATTTCTCCTGCCGACAGCGCAACTCGAGAGCATTTTTACTCCTCTTCCGCAACGTTTCTTTTCCGCAATACCGCGCGCTTGACCGCTTTGATGATCTCCACCAACACAATGGGCGCAAGAGACAGCGCCAGCGTGATGAGGTACTCTTTCCATGTGAGGAAAGTAAGGCTGAAGAACGACTGCACGGGCGGCACAAACAGCACCAACGCTAAAATGACGGCGGACGCCGCCATCGCGCCGAAGAGGTACGGGTTATGCCCGTTGCCCTTGGAGAGTATCGATTCGGTATTGGAACGCTGGTTGAGCGCGTGAATGAGCTGAGACAGCGCGAGAACGGTGAACGCCATCGTCATGCCGACCGTATGGTTATCGGTAAGCCCGATGAAGTAAGCCGCAAGCGTCGCCGCGCCGATGATTGCGCCGTGCGTACATACCCGAATGATGAGTCCGCGCTCGAACAGCGTGCCCGATTTCACGGGAGGATGCTTCATGATGTTCTTGCTTGCGGGATCCACGCCCAGCGCGAGCGCGGGGAGCGTATCCGTCGCGAGATTGATGAGGAGCACATGCACCGCAAGAATGGGCGCTTCCCAGTTGAACAGGGTGGCGAGAAACAGGACGATGATCTCGGCGATGTTGCCCGCCAAAAGAAACTGAATGACCTTCTGAATGTTCCTGTATACCCTGCGCCCTTCGCGAACCGCATATTCGATGGTCGTGAAGTTATTGTCCATGAGCACCATGTCCGAGGCGCCCTTGGCGACATCCGTACCTGCCCCCATCGCAACGCCGATATCCGCCGCCTTCAATGCGGGGGAATCGTTGACGCCGTCGCCCGTCATGGATACCACTTCGCCCGTTCGTTGAAGCGACTGCACGATACGCAGCTTATCCGAAGGCGACACGCGCGCAAACACCGTCGTGGTGCGCACCGCCGCGTCCAGCTGTTCGTCCGTCATCTCGTCCAATTCGGGTCCGGAAATGACCGTGTTTCCCTTGCGATAGATCTTTAATTGCCGAGCAATGGCGACCGCCGTCGTCTTATGGTCGCCCGTGATCATGACCACGCGGATTCCCGCCGTATGACAGGTTTCCACCGCCTTGATGACCTCCGTGCGGGGCGGGTCGATCATGCCCGTCAGACCGATAAACGTGAGATCGTACTCCACGTCCGTATCGTCCGCAGGCACTTCGCCGATCTGTTTGGTCGCATAGCCGAGCACGCGGAGCGCCTGCTCGGACATCTTATTGCTGAGCGCAAGAATGCGCTCTTTGTCCTCTGCCGTAATCGGGCGTACCCCGTCGTCGTCAAGGAAATGCGTACAGAGCGGCAGCAGTTCGTCCACCGCGCCTTTGGTATACACCGTAAGCCCCTCTTCCGTGCGGTTGACGGTGGACATCCTCTTTCTGTCCGAGTCAAACGGCTGCTCGTACACGCGGGGACAGGTATCTTCCAGCGCCTCGTTGTCCACGCCGAAACGGTCGGCAAAATAGAGAAGCGCGCCCTCGGTCGGGTCGCCCAGCGTCTCGCCGGGACGGTCGGGGTCCTTCGCCGCGTTGTTGCACAGCGCCGCCGCATACAGCAAACTGCGATAGCGCTCCGCCTTTTCGGAAGCGTTTTCCATAAGGGTCGGCGTTCCGCTTTCAAAATCCCCGTCCACCGCGATATGCGTGACGGTCATGCGGTTCTGCGTGAGCGTGCCCGTCTTGTCGCAGCAGATGACGGTCGCGCTGCCGAGCGTTTCCACGGCGGGCAGAGAACGCACGAGCGCCTGCTGTTTCGCCATACGCTGCACGCTGAGCGCCATCACGACGGTAGCCGTCGCGGGAAGCCCCTCGGGAATGATGGAGATCGCGAGCGATACCGCCGTCATGAGCAGAGGCAGCCAGTTTCTGCCGTATGCGAGCCCGATCGCAAAGATGAGCACGCCGATGATGAGCCCGACAATACTTAAAATCTTGCCGACGCTGTTGAGTTTCTTTTTGAGCGGCGTATCCAGTTCGTCCTGGTTATCGAGCATTCCCGCGATGCTGCCCACCTGCGTGTTCATGCCCGTTTCCACGACGACGCCGACGCCCGTACCGTACATGACGACGGAGGACGAATACGCCATGTTGATGCGGTCGCCCAGCGCCGCATCTTCCGCCAAAGCGGCGGTCGCGTCCTTATCAACGGGAACGCTTTCGCCCGTTAACGACGCTTCCTGTATTTTGAGATTGGATTCCTGCAACAGGCGCAGGTCCGCAGGGACGACGCAACCGTCTTCGAGATAGACGATATCGCCCGGAACGAGATTCTCGGCGGGAACGACGCTTTCCTCGCCCTCCCGCAATACGCGCGCCGTCGGCGCGCTCAGTTCCATCAACGAGCGCAGCGCGTTTGCCGCCTTTTTCTCCTGAACAATGCCGATCACTGCGTCCAGTACGACGATCACGAGAATGACGATCGCCTCCGCCCATTCGGAAAAGATCATGGAAATGACCGCCGCGGCGATCAGAATGAGGACCATGACGTCCCTGATCTGCTCCCACAGCATCTTCCAGATGCTCTTCGCCTTTTTTTCCTTCAATACGTTCCTGCCATGCTCCGAGAGCCGTTTCGCCGCCTCGGCATCGCTTAATCCTTCTTCGGTCGCGTTGAGCGAACTCAGCACTTCCGCCAACGATCGCGCGTGCCAAGGCACGCGACTGTTCCCGTCCTGTCCGTCCATAAAAACTCCTTATAATGTATTCTGCCGCAATGTGCAGTATTTTTATATATATACCACAAAATAATTAAAATGAAACGTATTCACACAAAGTTTTTTATGCAGTTTCAGTTGCTATTTTTTTAGGAAGTTGTATAATATTGTATCGGAAAAGAGAGAGTAGATATGAATCTGATCAAACACCCGCGTCATCTGCATTTCAAAAAACACGGTGAACGCTATCTTGCCGAAGGTAAGCCCATTTTTGTCGTTTTAGGGCTCGCGATCCCTTCTTTTTTCGCACAGCTCGTCAACGTCCTGTATTCGGTCGTGGACCGAATCTATATCGGACACATGGAGGCGGTCGGAAGCGTCGCCCTTGCCGGCGTCGGCGTCTGCGGCCCCATCGTCACCCTGATCGCGTCCTTCGGCACGCTGATCGGTCTGGGCGGGTCGCCGACCATGTCCATCCGTCTGGGCGAAGGAAATAAGGAAGAAGCGAAACGCATTCTCAACAACGGCGCGCTCATGCTCGTCGTCCTTTCCGTTATCCTGACCGGCGTGGTCTTTGCCTTCCGCATGCCCATTCTGCACCTGTTCGGGGCGGGCGGCGAGAGTGAAATCTATGCCGACGAGTATTTTACATGGTATTCGGTCGGTACGCTGTTCGCCGTTCTCTCTACGGGACTGAATAACTTTATCGTGGGACAAGGGTACGGAAAAACGGGTATGGCGACCGTGCTCGTCGGCGCCGTCGCCAATATCGCGCTCGACCCGCTTTTCATCTTCACGTTCGGGATGGGCGTACGCGGCGCGGCAATCGCTACCGTCATCTCCCAATTCCTTTCCGCCCTTTTTACCGTACTCGTGCTTCTCAACAAGCGCACTCTCGTCACCATCGGATTCGGGGGGTACAGCCTCCGCGTCATGCGGAATATCTTCACGCTCGGGCTTTCCCCTTTTCTGATCATTGCAACAGACTCTGCGCTCGTTCTCGCGCTTAACGGAGTTCTGCGCATTCACGGCGGCGACCAGGCGGACGCAATGATTGCCGCCACTACGATCATGCTTTCCTTCATGCAGATCGTGACGCTGCCCATGGGCGGAATTTCGGGCGGCACTCAGCCTGCCATTTCTTATAATTACGGCGCCAACCAGCCCGCCCGCGTCAAACGCTGTCAGCTGTATATCCTGCTCCTCTGCCTCGGTTATGCCGTTATTATGTTCTTCCTCGCGCGCTTCGCGGCGCACCCGATCCTTTCCGTCTTCACCGACGACGCCGCCCTGCTCGCGACGAGCGAACGCTATCTCAAGATCTATACGATGATGCTCATCCCGCTTGCATTCCAATATGCATTTGTGGACGGGGTCACCGCGCTGGGCATTGCGCCTGCGGCGATCTCCATCTCCCTTTTCCGCAAAATCGTCCTGATGCTGCCGCTCACGCTGATCCTTCCCGCCGTCTTCGGCGCCGAATCGGTGTTCTATGCGGAACCGATCGCAGACGGAATCGGCGGTATGGTTTCCACGATCGTCTATCTCCTGCTCATCAACCGCCTGCTCCGCAAACGCGCGGAAGCGGTCAGAAAGGCGCAGGCCGCGACAAAAATTCCCGGTTAGGCCTTCTCACAGTTACCTGCGCGCATTCTATATATATCTCCAATAAAAGGTATAAACGAATGCTGCAGACGATTTGTCTGTCTGTATAATGCCCGATGATATCATCTTAAACCGATTTCAACACCTTAACTGTAAAAAACGCGCCCCGCGGCATTCTGCCGCGGGGCGCGATCGTCTTTAATATCGTCTTTAATGATGCTTTTCGAGATTGATGAACGTCTTTGCCATCTCCAGCTTGTTGAGTTTGTATTCCATATAACTCTGTTTGCGGCGGAGTTTTTCCTGTTCCATCGCCTTTTCGCGGCGTTCGATTGCCGCCGCCATGCGTTCTTCCCATGCAAGGAAATCGCTCTGCAAAATCGCCTTGTCGGGATATACGGTCAGAATGCCCTCGCCGTGCGCAAACAATTTTTCGCTCTTGTCCTCGAAAACGAGCTTTGCCATCGCCGTCGTGAGATTGAACAGCATGGGCATATGCCCGCGGAGCAGCGTTTCGCGCCCGTCGGGAAGTCCCACGTCCACCGAGACTACTTCGCCGTCGAAAAACGTCTTGTCGGGACGGAGCATGATCAGATGAAAGGTGCTCATCCCTTATATTCCTCCAGATCGCTCAGATCGCCGATAAAGTAGAACTTGCTCTCCGGGATATTGTCGCATTTACCGTCGAGAATGGCGTTGACGCTCTCGATCGTCTTTTCCAGCGGGACATACTTGCCCTCGAAGCCCGTGTACACGCTCGCCACGGCGAAAGGCTGGGAGAAAAATCTCTGCAGCTTTCTCGCGCGGTAAACGAGGAGCTTATCCTCTGCGTTGAGTTCGTCCATACCGAGAATTGCGATGATATCCTGCAATTCCTTATAACGCTGCAGCGTCTCCACGGCGCGTTTTGCGGTATTGTAATGAAGCTCGCCCACGATGTGCGGCTCCAGAATACGGCTGCTCGATTCCAGCGGGTCGACTGCGGGATAGATACCCTGTTCCACGACTTTACGGGAAAGGACGGTCGTCGCGTCCAGGTGCGAGAAGATGGTCGCGGGCGCGGGGTCGGTCAGGTCGTCCGCAGGGACGTAAATCGCCTGAATGGACGTGATAGAACCCTGCTTGGTGGACGTGATGCGCTCCTCGAGCTGTCCGAGTTCGTTGGAAAGGGTGGGCTGATATCCGACCGCAGAGGGCATTCTGCCGAGCAATGCGGAGATTTCCGAACCCGCCTGAACGTAACGGAAGATATTGTCGATGAACAGGAGCACGTCCTGACGGTTGACGTCGCGGAAGTATTCCGCCATGGTCAGCCCCGTAAACGCCGCGCGCATTCTCGCGCCGGGCGATTCGTTCATCTGACCGAAGACGAGCGAGGTGTTTTTGAGGACGCCCGACTGGGTCATCTCCTCGATCATCTCGTAGCCCTCTCTGCTTCGTTCGCCGACGCCGATGAACACGGAGCGCCCGTTATGCTTGGTCGCGATGGAAGAGATGAGTTCCTGAATCAGGACGGTTTTGCCGACACCTGCACCGCCGAAAAGTCCGATCTTGCCGCCCTTTGCATACGGGGTCAGAAGGTCGATGACCTTGATGCCCGTCTCGAAAATTTCCGTCGCGGGGCTCTGTTCGGTGAGTGCGGGCGGTTCGCGGTAGATGCTGTGGAATTCCCCCGTCATCTCGCCTTTGCCGTCTACGGGTTTGCCGAGCGCATTCACGACGCGCCCGACGACCTGCTCGCCGACGGGCACCATGATGCTCGCTCCCGTCGTTTCAACCTTCAATCCGCGCGAAAGCCCTTCCGTGGGCTCCAGCGCGATACAGCGGCACACGCCGCCGGGACGGTGCGCAAGCACTTCGACGTCTACCTTTCTGTCCCCGTCCAGAACGTGCAGAAGCTCGTTCTGATTGGGAAGGTGATTGTCGAACTTGACGTCCACGATCGAACCGATAATCTGTACGATTGTTCCGATATACTGTTTTTTCATAAATTACCGCCTCTGGAAGAAGATGCGCTCGAATTCATGAGTTCGTTCGTGATCCCTTCCTGCCGCTTATGGTTATATTCGGAAACGAGTTCCTCGATGAGTTTGTTTCCGTTTTTCGTCGATTCCTGCATGGAGACCATGCGCTTATAGTTGATCGCCAGCGTGCTGTCGGCGAGGGCGCTGTAAATCTGAGCCATGACGTACTGCGCCAGAAAATTGGTGACCGCCTCTTCGTTTTTCGGCTCGAACGGGAGTTCGTCCCCCGCTTCGGGCAACTCGATCGGCAGCAGACGCTTGATCGTCGGCCGCTGGGAAGAGAGCGTATCCACGCGCGTATAGATGAGATAGATCGCCCCGTATTCGCCCGTACGGTACAGATCCAGCATGTCGTTCGTGACAGCGATTGCGTCGAATGCGTGCGGTTCCTGCGCCATGTGCGCGTAAAAGCTGTTGAGCGGGACCTGCTTTCGACGGAAATAATCGCGCGCTTCCTGCCCGACGGCAAATATCTGCGTCGCGTTGAGGCGGGCAATCTCGCTGTCCGCAAAGGACAAAACGCGATGATTGTAATCGCCGCACAGCCCTTTGTCGCCCGCAACGACGATCAGCCCGATCTTCTTCCCCTCGTTCTGCCTGACGTATGCGTGCGCTTCCAATGCGGCGCGCGGAACGCGGCTGAGCGCGCTTTCCAGCTCGGAAAGGTATCTGCGGCTCGTTTCGCATTTCATCTGCGTTTTATGCATTTTGGACGCGGAGATCATCTGCATTGCCTGCGTGATCTTCACCGTGTCCCCGACGCTCGCGATACGGTGCTTGATGTCCTGCGTATTCATGCTTTTCTCGATTCCTTATATTGCGTAAGGTATTCTTTGATCTTGTCCGCGTCCTCGTCCGAGAAGGTCTGCTCCCGTTCCAGGCGGTCGGTGAGTTCCGGATGATTGAGGTGCAGGTCGCGCAAGAACCCGTCCAGGAAAGGATTGACGTCTTTCACGGCGATGTCCGAGAGCCAGTCCTTCATCGTGATGACGAGGGATACGACCATGTCGCACATCTTTTTCGGCGCGCATTGGTTTTGTTTGAGACTCTCGGTCAGTCTCGCGCCCTTGCCCAACACCGCCATCGTCGCCAGATCGAGATCGGCGCCGAACTGCGAGAACTGCGCCATTTCGCGATAATGCGCGAGGTCGAGACGCACCTGTCCGCTCACCTTCTTCATCGCCTTGCACTGCGCCGAACCGCCGACGCGCGAGACGGAAAGTCCCACGTTGACCGCGGGGCGGATGCCCGAATGGAAGAGCTCGCTTTCCAGATAGATCTGACCGTCCGTGATGGAAATGACGTTGGTCGGGATGTAAGCGGAAATATCGCCTGCCAGCGTTTCGATGATGGGAAGCGCGGTCAGAGATCCGCCGCCCATCTTCTCGCTCAGCTTCGCGCTGCGTTCGAGCAGACGGGAATGGATATAGAAAATATCGCCCGGATACGCCTCGCGTCCCGAAGGGCGTTTCAGGAGCAGGGAGATGGTACGGTACGCCACCGCGTGCTTGGACAGATCGTCGTAGACGATGAGCACGTCCTTGCCCGAGTACATGAACTCTTCCGCGATCGCCGTGCCCGTATAGGGCGCGAGATATTGCAGGGGCGCCGTTTCGCTCGCCGTCGAACACACGACCACCGTATAGTCCATCGCGTCGTGCGCTTTCAGCGTCTGGATGACGCTGTTGACGGAAGCGATCTTCTGCCCGATCGCGACATAGACGCAGATGACGGCCTTCCCCTTCTGTTTGAGGATGGCGGCCACCGCGATCGCGGTCTTGCCCGTCTGACGGTCGCCGATGATGAGTTCACGCTGCCCCTTGCCGATGGGGATCATGGAATCGAGCGCCATGATGCCCGTATACAGCGGCTCGTCCACCTTTGCGCGGTCGAAGATCGCGGGAGCGGGCGCCTCGATGTTGCGCAGTTTTTCCCCGGGGATGGGTTTCCCGCCGTCCAACGGAAGTCCCAGCGGATTGACTACGCGCCCGAGCAGCTCGTCGCCCACGGGCACGCTGACGATGCGCCCCGTCGAATAGGCGAGATCGCCCTCCGAAAGGTCGTATGCGTTGGTGAGAAGGATCGCGCCCACCTGTTTTTCTTCGAGGTTCATCGCGAGCGCGTATTTCCCGCCGTTGATGTAGATAAGCTCGCCGTTCTTGACGTTCGTCAGCCCTTCGATGGTCAACACGCCGTCGCCGCAGGCGACCAGGCGCCCCGCGTCCTTCATGCCGTTATCGAATCTGAACGAACGGATCTGTTCTTTGAGTTCATCCGTTATAAACGAAAATTCATGCTTTTCCATTGCCGATGGTTTCCCTGATTTTGTCGAGTTTGCTCTTTACCGAACCGTCGTAGACCGTCTTGCCGTCAAAGACGATGATCCCGCCCAACAGGGTATCGTCCACGAAATACTCCGTGAACAGTTCCTCGCTGTATTTGGGCGCGAACGTCGCCTCCACCTTGCGCTTCTGCTCGTCGGTGAGCGGGAGACTCGTCGTCACCGTAAGTTTGACGACGCTCTTCTCCTTTTTACCGTCGAAAATGACCATATTGCCGACCAGCACGGCGTCGGTATGATAGTCCACTTCGACTTCGTCTCGGTATTCCGCGCGGAATTTCGCTTCCAGCTCGCGTTTTTCGGCGTCGCTGAGTTCCTCCCGCGTGGTTACGGTAAACTTAATCATTGTCTGCCCATTCCTTCAGACATTCGTCTATGATCTTGTCGTTTTCTTCGCTCGTGATCTCGCGCTCGAGGATGCCGGACGCAATCATGACCGCCGCTTCGGCGACGTCGTCCTTGACGGCGTTCATCGCCTTTGCGCGCTCCGCCTTCGCCTCTTCTTCCGCGCGGCGGACGATCTGCTCGGCGCGGCGCTTGCCTTCGTCCAGCATCTCTCCCGTGCGCGCCGCGATGCGTTCGTCGGCGAGCTTGTTCTTCTCGGAGATCTCCCGGTCCGCCTGCGTCAGGCGTTCGGAATACTCCTCTTTCAGGCGGTCAGCCTCTTCCGATTTCTGCTTGTTTTCGTCGATCTGCTTCCGGATGCTTTCTCTGCGTTCCCGCATGAACTTGGTCACGGGTTTATAGATGAGAAACGCCGCCGCCGTGATCAGAATGGCGAAATTGAGCAAATGGAGCAGAAAATCCGTCCAGCTCAGTCCGAGGAGACCGCCCGAGGATTCTGCCAATAATGCCGCATAGTTCATCATGTTTTTTCCCTTTTCAGATTACATTACGAAGATGATGAGGATCGCCACGACGAGCGCGTAAATGATACACGTCTCGATGAAGACAAGCCCGAGGATGAGCGATTTGGAGATCTTCTTGTCCGCTTCGGGCTGGCGCGCGATGGCTTCCAGCGCCTTGCTGACCGCCATGCCCATTGCAATCGCCGCCGCCGCCGCGACGAGGATCGCCACAGCCGCCGCGATCGCGATCAGCGCCTTATCGCTGAAATTTGCCGCGGCTTCCGCCGTATCTGCCAATAATGCCGTAATCATGTTCATACATAACTCCTTTCGATCGTCTGATCGATATTGTTTTTATTTTTTTTGTTCTTTTTTTCTTTTTTGTTCGCCTTCTCGCCGTTAAGCATTCTCGGTTCCGCCGCCTCGCCGTAGAACATCGTCAGAAGCAGGATGTAGACATACGACTGAATGACCGCATGGAAGATCGTGAACACCACGCCCACCAACACGGGAAGTCCGATGGAGAGGAAGAGAACGGAATAAACCAGTTCCGTCATCATCAGCCCGCCGATCATGCTGCCAAAGAGACGGAAACTCATCGAGAGCAACAGTGAGAAATCTTTAAGGACGCTGCCCGCCCCCCGCAGTTTGTTGAACTTGATGCCTCCCGCGAGCATGATCGAATATGCCGTGACCGCCAGCGCAAGGCAGGCGTTCAGGTCGACCAGGATCGCGCGGATGCCCAAAAGCTCGCACAGCGTGCCCATCGAAATGTAGATGACCGCGCCGAAACAAACGCAACCGACAAACCCGTAACTGTGCGGACTGTTTTCCTTTGCGATATTCTCCACAAATTCGCACGCCTTCTCCAGCAGGCACTGAAATCTGCCGGGCACGGTCTTGAAACGCGGAATGACGAACAGTCGCAGGATGAGCCCGATCACGATGACGGCGGCGGTGAGAAGGAATGCCGTGCGCAGACTCGGATTGATGCTCATGCCCAAAAACTCGACGTTGTCGGGAAAGAGCGCTTCCTGCATCATCTCGCCGATGTCGCCTTCTTCCGCAAGTAAGTTGCCCGTAATCATGTGACCTCCTTTCTTCGCTTCGCGAGGAAGAAAAGTAATTTTATATCATTTCATCTATTATATCTCTCGGAGCGCCATTTGTCAAATTATCGCTTTTTGATACAAGTATAATAAATTCATATAGTTTCGATTTTTTTCGCGAAAAAACGCGCCCGACAGACAAATTTTTTCTCTTTGAAGCGTTCCTTCGCCCGCTCTATGCGCCGAAGCAATCTTTTTCTGCCTGCCCGAGTCAATTTCTTGCCGTCATATCTTAAAAAAAGTCCATTTTCTGAAAATTTTTCAATAATATCAACTACATAAAATGATTTTCCCGTTATTTTTTTTCGGCGGCAAAAAAAGAGACAGGTTCAGACGAAAATATAAGCTATACTTATTTTATTATGGCGCAAGCGCAGGTAATTATCTTACGAAGACCTCCATATTGGGTCCAAAAAATCGATTTCAGGCGTAATATTTCTGAAAAAATCGGCGCGAAACTTTTTTGTCGCCTATGTCTGCCCGTCTTACGAAGCTTGATCCTCTTCTCTCGCTCTTCCCATCACTTTTGATTTTTTCCCAAACTCTCGATTGTCCGTTTTCAGCCGCGCGTTTTCTCCTCCCTCTTGGGCGCGGCTTCCCTTGAACATTAGACTTTGAGTAAGTTGGCCGTTGCCTTCTCTCGCGCAGCATGCCGCCGCCCTATTGCCGCAAATTACGTTCGCAGTCTCCTCTAAACGTCACTTCCCTTTCTCTTTCCGCCGTGATACCGCTCGGACCGACGGTAAGGCGAAATTTTCGACATGAAAAAAGCACAGCCGAAGCTGTGCTTTTTACTATATCCGAAAAACTTATTTCAGGATCTTGGAAACGACGCCGGAGCCGACCGTTCTGCCGCCTTCACGGATAGCGAAGCGGAGACCTTCTTCGATTGCGACGGGTTTGATGAGTTCAACCTTCAGGTTGACGTGGTCGCCGGGCATGACCATCTCGACTCCTTCGGGAAGCTCGATGGAACCGGTAACGTCGGTCGTTCTGATGAAGAACTGAGGACGATAGTGGTTGAAGAATGCCGTGTGACGGCCGCCTTCATCCTTGGTCAGGACGTAGACCTGAGCAGCGAAAGAGGTTGCCGTGGGAACGGAACCGGGTTTCGCGATGACCTGTCCCTTTTCGACGTCCGTTCTGTTGATACCGCGGAGCAAAGCACCGACGTTATCGCCCGCCATCGCTTCGTCGAGCTGCTTGTGGAACATTTCGAGACCGGTGATCGTCGTGGTCTTGGGTTTGTCGATCAGACCGACGATTTCAGCGGGATCGCCAACGTGCGCAACACCGCGCTCCACTCTGCCCGTTGCAACGGTACCACGACCGGAGATCGTGAAGACGTCCTCGACGGGAAGCAGGAAAGGCTTGCTGTCCTCACGCGTAGGCGTGGGGATATACTCGTCGATGGTGTCCATGAGCTCGAGGATGCACTGGCATTCGGGAGCCGCAAGGATCTCTTCGTTGGAAGCGCCGGAAGTAGCCTTCTGAAGCGCAAGAAGCGCGGAGCCCTTGACGATGGGAATATCCTCGCCGGGGAATTCGTAAGAGGAAAGGAGCTCTCTGATCTCCATCTCGACGAGATCGAGAAGTTCGGGATCGTCGACCTGATCGCACTTGTTCATGAACACGACGATGTAAGGCACGCCGACCTGACGAGCGAGCAGGATGTGCTCACGGGTCTGGGGCATGGGACCGTCGGTCGCCGCAACGACGAGGATCGCGCCGTCCATCTGCGCTGCGCCCGTGATCATGTTCTTGACATAGTCAGCGTGGCCCGGGCAGTCAACGTGTGCATAGTGACGCTTTTCCGTTTCATACTCGACGTGCGCGGTGTTGATTGTGATACCGCGTGCTCTCTCTTCGGGAGCCTTGTCGATTTCGTCGTACTTCATCTTCTGCGCCTGACCTTTGCATGCCATAACCATGGTGATAGCTGCGGTCAAAGTGGTCTTGCCGTGGTCAACGTGGCCAATGGTACCAACGTTGATGTGGGGCTTACTTCTGTCGAATTTAGCTTTAGCC
>CASGEQ010000011.1 GCA_949300535.1 uncultured Bacillota bacterium | reverse complement strand
GTTTTCCGAGGCGGGGGTAAACACCGTTCTCGCGGAAGACGAGTGGATAAATCTTACCTGGGTGTTCGGCGCGGATTCCGCCAGAGCGTATCTCAACGGCGTTTGCGTGATGCAGTCGGACGGCGTGGAGGCGTTCCGCCGTTTTTCCGATGTGGTTGGAGATATCGACGCGGCGTCCTCCTTCTTTACGCTTGGTTCCCCCGTTCACGAGGCGAGCAGGCGCCTTGCCGCAGATTACGATAATGTGCGGATCTGGGCTTGCGAGTTGACTCAGAGCGAAGTGGCGGAAGTCATGTCGGGCAATCAGACGGTCAGCGACAAGATCGTCACTGTCACGTTAGACGGTGTGGCGCATAAGGCGGTTTCCGGTCAGCCGTTCACGCTTCCGACGCAAGGGGATTACGGTTATCGGCTGGTCGGCTGGTATGAGGATGAGTCGCTGAGCGGCGATCCCGCCGAAGAAGTTATCATCCCGACTTCCGATTGTACCTATTACTCAAAATGGGAAAAAGCGGTCTATACGATCGAATATCGTTTCCCCGAAGGCGCGATCAATCCGAATACGGTGAGCGAATATACCATCGATTCGGAGGACATCGTCTTTTCGGATGCGGTGATGGAAGGCTATCGTTTCGACGGCTGGTTTGCGGGAGAACAGCGCATCGAACGCATTCCCAAAGGAACGGATGTGGGCGGAGATCTTGTTCTTCAAGCAAAATTCACGGCGGAGGAATATCAGATCACATATCACGCCGACGGCGCGTCGCACGAAAATCCTGCCGTTTATACGGTAGAGACGGCAGGCGTGTTGCTCGATGCGGAAAAGGAAGGATATTCCTTTGAAGGTTGGTTCGATGCGGAAACGGACGGGGAACGCGTTTTCTCGTTGGAAGGCCGTACAGGCGATCTGGAATTATGGGCAAGATTTTCAGAGATCACTTATGAACTTACGCTTCCCGAGCCGACGGAGGAGGGAACATGGACAATCACGGCAGGCGGAAAGGAGATTTCCGCGAGCGGGCCTGTCTCTTGGAGCGACCGTGAAATCGCATTGACGGTCAATGTTTCTCAACCCGATTTTTATTCCGCTGCGGTATCGCTGAACGGAAGGGCGCTCACGGCAGGCGAAGACGGGGTATACCGTGTTACGCTCACGGGCGATTCGGAATTGAAGATCTCGTTCATCTCCAAGGGGTATTCGCTCACCCTCGAATATGACGAGGAATTTGTCACGGCAAGGATCGGCGGCGAGAGTTATGCGCCCGGTACATATCCGCTTCCCGCAGATTTCAGCGGGACGGTGGAGCTGTCCTGTACGGCAGGGAGATATCTGTCGGAGATCGTTCTGGACGGTGTGAACATTGCGTCGGAATACGGGGAAGACAGTGTTTCCGTATCCGTCACTTTGACGAAAGACTCTACTTTGAAGGTGTCGAGCGCGGAGCTCAACCGCTATACGGTAAAATTTGACGCAAACGGCGGAAAGGGCGCGGCGAAAGACCTGCAGCTTCTCTGGAGCGACGTTGTCGATCTTCCGTCCGAGGCTTTTTATCGGACGGGCTATCGGCTGACGGGATGGACGGATGAAAGTGGCGTGAATTATCTTCCGGACGCGCAGATCACGGGGTTGACGGAAAAAGAAAATGCCGCCGTAACGCTTACGGCGGTCTGGGAAGCCAACGCCTATACGGTGGCATTCGATTGCAACGGCGGCACGGGGGATTTTACGGCGATCGATGCCGTATACGGAACGCCCTTTGCCATTCCGCAGACGATTCCTGTAAAAGAAGGGCATACCTTTATTGGCTGGTCGCTCACTCCTAACGGTACCGTTATCTTTGCGGGAGGCGGTACGGCAGAAAATCTGACTCCCGTACATCAGGATACGATGACGCTGTATGCCGTTTGGCAACGCAATCAGTACAAGGTAACGCTGATCGCAGACGGCGCCGCGGTTGCCGAAGCAAATATCGCATACCGCACGGGGGTCGCGCTTTCCGATCTGGTGAGCGGCGCGCAGGTCGGTGCGATCGCGGGCTGGGCGGAAACGGAGAACGGAAGCGTCATATATAAATCGGACGATGTGCTTTATGTCCGCAGTGATGTGACTTTGTATGCGGTCCCGCTCGCGGAGGATGAGGCGGCCGTGTCCGGGAGTACCGTTTCGGATCAGACGAACAGCGGGGAAGGAAACAAATCCGCGGCGATCTGGGCGACGTTCGGCGCAGTGTGCGCGGTCGGGGCGGTTGCGATCGTCATTTATTGCTGTCGTCGAAATAGAGCTCGATATTAAAAAGCTGCTTATCGCGGAATTGGGACGGCGTGACCCCGAATCGGCGCTTAAACTGTTTCATAAAGTGCTGCGGGGTTTCATAGCCGAGATCAAGAGCGATCGCCGCGACCGTGTCCGACGTATTGAGCAGCCGCTCGACAGCCATGTCCAGCTTTCGGTCGGTGATATAACGGTGCGGCGTGACGTTCAGATTTTTTCGGAAGAGGGAATAGAGATACTTTTCATTATATCCGAAGGTCTCCGCAATCGTCCTCACGTCGAGGGCGGTGTTGTGTCCCAGGTTGGATAAGATAAAGTTGATGATGGTATGGAAGCGCTTCCCGTGTTTCGGGATCCCCGACTGCGAGGCGGCGAACAGGGAAGCGAGTTCCGCCATGATCGTGGTGATGAGCCCGTTGCGCACATCCTGCGTGGCGGCGGTCCGAGGATACGATTCGAGCAGATTGCTCAATATGACCAGACGGTCGATGCGTTCGGGTTTGAAGTGGACGGGCATGGAGATCGCTCTCCCGCCTTTCTCTTCGGAAACCGAATAATCGTCGGGC
>CASGEQ010000010.1 GCA_949300535.1 uncultured Bacillota bacterium | reverse complement strand
TTGCCATGAGACGGAGAGCATCGCTCTTCCCGTGTTAAGCGACGAAAGTTACAGAGTGGAATCGGTTGCGGCGACCTGCACGGAAGCAGGGAGCAAAACGTATTTCTATACGCATGAGGAAGTGGAATATGAAGTTGCGGTAATCACGCTTACCGCACTCGGACACAGCTTTGGCGAATGGTCTTTGACGAAGGCTCCGACGGCAACGGCGACCGGCACACTGACGAGAACGTGTGAACGCGACGGTTCGCATACGGAGACGTTTGCGCTTCCCATGCTGAACGAAACGGATTACACATACGAAGTGACAAAAGCGGCGACCTGCACGGAGACGGGCACGGCGACGTATACGTACGAGAAGGACGGACAGAGCATTCTTGCGGCGACAGTCACGCTGACCGCGCTCGGGCATCAGTATTCGAACGATTGGATGACGGACGGGGAAAACCATTGGCATGAATGTACCGTTTGCGGCGATAAGACGGACGTTGCGGCGCACAGCTGGAACGGCGGCGAAGTGACGAAAGAGGCAACCTGCACGGAAGCGGGCGAGATGACGTATACCTGTACGGTCTGCGGAGAGACGAAGACGGAAGCGATCGAGGCGAAAGGTCATACGCCCGAAGAGATCGCGGCAGTTGCGCCGACCTGCACGACGGAAGGAAGTACGGCGGGCAGCAAGTGCTCGGTCTGCGGCGAAATTCTCGAAGCGCCCGAAACCGTTCCCGCGCTCGGGCATAGCTTTGGCGAATGGTCTGTGACGAAGGCACCGACGGCAACGGAGGCCGGCACACTGACGAGAACGTGTGAACGCGACGGTTCGCATACGGAGACGTTTGTGCTTCCCATGCTTAGCGAAACGGACTATACGTACGAAGTGACAAAAGCGGCGACCTGCACGGAGACGGGCACGGCGACGTATACGTACGAGAAGGACGGACAGAGCATTCTTGCGGCGACGGTCACGCTTCCTGCGCTCGGACATAGTTGGGGCGAATGGACGGTGACAAAAGAGCCGACTTATACCGAAAAGGGTACGGAAAGCAGAACCTGCTCGGTCTGCAACGAAACAGAAACGCGCGACATTCCCGCAATCGGGCTCGCGGCGAAGTTCAAGGCAGAAGTCGAAGCGCTCGGAGATGCAAATACCCGCGAGGAGAAGTTCGAGGCCATTTCGCTGGCATTGACCACATACGGCGAGCTGACGGATTCGGAACGCGAAGAGGTTGCGGAAGAGTATGCAACGCTCGAAACCGCGATTACGGCTTATAACGCTTCTGCGCAAGCGGTCAACGATGAACTCGTTTCTGCGACGGAAATCGCGCTGAAGATCATCGTCTCGACGGTTGCGACGATGAGTGCGCTTGCGGCGGCATGGTTTGTCGTGAAGAAATTATTCTGAGGGAGGATAAGCAGATGAAAAAGAGAATAATCGGAATTGCATGCGTCTGCGCCGTTGCCGCGCTCTCCCTGACCGCTTGCGGAGGGAATAAGACTTACGGAAAACTCAATTCTCTGATTGCGAAAACGCCTTCCGAAGCGGAACTGGTCGTTACGGTCACGGCAGACGGGGAAACGCTGAGCGGAGAATATTCGCTTTCCGAACAGGACGGCGGTTATGTCGTGGAATACACTTATGAACGGCTGAGTACGTTTGACGCGTCGGATGACGGATATATCATTCCCGACGCGGTAAAGACGACGTACGAGGGAAGCGTTGTCGTGAAAGACGGAAGGATCGTCCAACAGAACGGCGACACGGCAGATCTCACGTTTGAACAGATGACTGCGTCGGGCGTGAAATTCGATGAAACGTATTTTTCCAATGCGGTGATCGACGACGGAAGCGTCATAGCGGACGTTTCCGATCCAGAGGCATTTTTGCAAAGCGATATCACCTGTACGGATATGCAGATGAAGGTGCTCTTTACTGACGACGCGATCACTTCGCTCACCGTCAGTTACACCTCGGCTGCGGGCGCGCAGGTTGTAATCGAATACACATTCGGATGATCCGAGGGGGCGGATGATCCGGATTGTGTAAAAAAATCCCGTTTCCGTTTTACGGAGACGGGATTTTCTCATTCGGAAGAGTTTTAAAACAAAAATCCGATAAAAAAGAGGGCAAGCAAAGTGCGATTGTCAGCATTCGGACGGCTGCAAAAACGCCCGAGACGTTTGCCTCGGGCGCAACAGACTTTAAAAATATTTGCGGCAGTCCGCCGCGTTTTCATGGTAAATCAAGGCGGGATCGCCTGCGGACGGCATGATCATCTGACCGTCACGCAATCTTTCCCGATGAGGATATCGCTCGCATAAAATGCGCGGAGCGCCTGTTCAAGGGCGTCGTAATCGGAGAGCGCGACCGTTTCCACGGCGGAGTGCATGGCGAGCTGTGCAAGTCCGATGTCGGCGGAGGGGATGCCGATCTGCCCGAGCGAAATCGCGCCCAAAGTCCCGCCGCTGCGCATATCCGAGCGGTTATAAAAACTCTGCACGGCGACGCCTGCGCTTTGAAAGATCTTCTTTACGACGGCGGAAGTGAGCGCGTCCGTCGTATAGGCGCGGTTTGCGTGCGCTTTGATGACGACGCCTTTTCCCATCGTTGCCTGATTGGTGATATCGCATTTTTCGGGATGATTGGGGTGAATGGAATGCGCGTTATCCAGGGAAAGCAGGAAAGAAGAGGGGATCGCGCGCAAGAACGCGTCTTCGGAGTATCCCCGCGCCTGCGCAATGCGGGTGAGCGTATGAACGAGGAAATCGCTTCCCGCGCCCTGCATTGTCTGGCTTCCCACCTCTTCGTTGTCCAGGCATGCCGCCACGCAGATTCCGTTCGGCGCACCTTCCGAGAGTGCCCGCAAAGAAGAGTGAACGCTCGTCAAGTTGTCGATACGGGGAGAAGAGAGGAATTCGCCCTCTCCGCCGCAAAGGAAGGGCTTTTCCGCGCACACGGCATACAGATCGAAGGAAACGGGATCGCCGAATGCCGCAAGCGGATCTTTTTCGCCCGTGCAGTAGAGGGGAAGCAGGTCGACTTGCGGATTGGGCGCAAATTTTTCGTTGACTTCGCGGTTCATGTGCACAGCGAGGGAAGGAATGACGACGTTGAACGGGCTTACGACGTTCTTGATTTTCAGTTTGCCGTTATCTTCGCAGACCACGCGCCCCGCGAGTTTGAGGGGACGGTCAAAGAAGGAATAATAAATGCCGCCTCCGTACGTTTCCGCGTTGAGCACGGTGAATCCCGCTCTTTTGACTGCGGGGTGCTCTTTGAGTTTGAGACAGGGGGAATCGGTATGGCTCGCGACGATCTTGCAGCGCGCGTCGCCGCCGACGGTAAATGCGATCAGACTGCTTCCGCCGCGGACGACGTAATATTTCCCGCCGTCTTCGAGCTTCCATTCGTCCTGCTCGGAGAGTTCGCAAAAGCCTGCGGCGCGGAGCATATTCTCCGCGTTTTCCACTGCCTGATAGGCGGTATAGGAAGTTTCAAGGAAATGCAATAACGATTCGTGTTTCATAATAAGTACACCGAAAGATTTTTTCTTCATTATAGCGCGGAGGCGCAAAAAAAGCAACAAGCTCGGGGGAGAATCAAGTTTTTTTCGGCAAGAAACAAATAGAAGTAAGAAGGAACGCCGACCGCATCAGCGGTCGGCGTTCCTTTTACAGGTGAGAAAGAGGAGAATATCCTCGGGGTAATCCTTATTTCAGGCGTTTGCCTGCGCTTCCCGTTCGCTTCTCAGCGATTCGAGATATTCGCGTGCGCTCTCTTCCGCCTTTGCGATCGTCTGTTCCATCGCGGCGCGCGCGTCGGCGAACTTCGCTTCCGCTTCCGACTTCATCTCTTCGAGTTCCGCATAATCTTCCTCGGAAAGGTCTTCCCTGATGAGGGAGAGAATGCGGTCGGCTTCGCCGCGGAGTTCATCCGCATAGCCGCGCAGGTCTTCCACGGTCAGTCCGTTCTTTGCGATCTCTTCCAGCTCTTCCATGACGCGGACAGCCGTTGCAATCGTCTTTTCTGCGATATTCTGCACCGAGTCGGGCAGAAGCGCGATGGTCGCCTTGACCGCCGCGATCGTCGCGTTGACGGACGCCGCAATCGCTTCCGCTTCTTCCGCGTATTCGGTCGAAAGGCGTTCGATTTCCGCTTTTATTTTGCTTTCCGCTTCGTTGAGCGCTGCGGTCAGTTCCGCCTTCATCTCTTCCAGCTTCGCGGACGCTTCGGAGTTCTTGAAGAGGATGTCCGCATACGCTTCGATGCTCTCGATCGTGATGTCGCCGTTTCCGTCCTTTAACTTCTCAATTTCGGATTCCTCCATGCCGAGCGCGGTCAGCACTTTTGCGATCTGCTCTTCATCGAGAGGAGTGGAGGCGAGCACGCCCGCATATTCCGCGGCGTCTGCGATCGCGTCGAACCCGCGCGCGCCGAGCGCATACATCTGATACGCACCGCCGTAGTAAGCGGTATCGGCGTGTTTGACGAGGTTCTTGGTGTAGTAGACCGCATACACGCTGTCGATCGCGGTCTGCGCGACGCTGTCATACAGGCGGAATGCCTCCGATTTTGCGGCGTTGTATGCCTTGGTGGCAAATTCGGCGACGTCCTTTCTCGCTTCCGCGATGTACTGCACGAGTTCGTCGTCATCCAGTTCAACGGCGGCTTCCAGCGTAATTCCTCCCGCTTCGGTTGCGGAGAGGGCAAGACGGAACTCCGCGGCGGTCATCTTCTGAATCTCCGTATCGTCGGGATGTTCGGCCTTGAACGCTTCCAGCTTGCGCAGGAGCGAGTAAGCGCCCGCGCTCTCCGCGGAAACGGCAATGCCGAGGGAATCCGCGGTCGCTGTGAGTTTCGCGTCGATCTTTTCGAGGATCTTGTCCGACTTCCTGCTTCCGACGGTGGAAGTCGCGCTCATCTCGATCACTTTGTTGTTTTCGTTGAGATACCCGAGCTCGACGGCTGCGGTGGTGATGATCTCGATCGCGGTATCCACGTCTTTACCGAGGATGGCGGATGTCTCTCCGTAAAGGAGCACCTGTCCGTCCTCGTTGGTGCCGTATGCGCTTACGACATGGTCGTTCGAGTCGAGAATCAGTTCAACGGACGGATTGATATCGAGGCTGACGAACGTCTTGTCGTCTTTTCCGCCGCTGCAGCCTGCGAGCGTACCCGCCGCCATCACGCCTGCGCACAGAACGCTTGCCAGTGAGATAATCTTTTTGTTCATGATAAAACCTCCGTTCTGGTTATTTTCTGCTTATTAAACGAACGGGAAACGCATTTTGTTGCACGAACAGAAAAAATTATTTTCCGAGCGTTTCCCAGTATGCGTTCAGGGAGCCGTATTCCGCCAGGAGCCCGTCGATATAGGCCTCGTAATCGGCAGCGGTAATTTTTTCGCGCACCGCTTCGTACGCCTCGCGGAAATCATTGAGACGTCTTTGCGCGCATTCGCGGAGGAACGAGAAGGTCTGGTCGAGAAATTCCGTAACCGTTGCGGGGATTTTCATCAAGCCGCGGAGAAAAGCGGTGTCGAGCCCGATCGAATCGAGCAGATCGAGCACGTCGTCCGCAAATCGGTCGAAGTCCGCTTCCGTGAAGTCGTTGGCGAGTTTTTCCAGCTCGTCGATGGGGAGAATGTCGTAATAGGACGCTTTGAGTTCGAGCTCGCTTTCGCTTGTGAGCGGAATCAGACTCAGCTGCCCGTATTCTTCCGCAAGAGAGGACATCTCATCCATCAGCGCGCCGAATTCGGGCGTAAATGCGCTTTCATCCGCAAAGAGCAGTACATTCCAGTAATCTTTGAAGATAAGGTTAGGATTGTCGGGGTGCGCTTTGATCTGTTCGTTTAGATCTGACATTTCGCCGATCAGCCGCCCGCATTCGCGCAGGGTGCGGAAGTGTTCGCGGATGAGCGACTGCAAAAAGGAGCGGAGCTCTTTCAGCAGGTAATTTTCCCGATAATAGGAAGAAAGCTGATCTTCGGGCATGGAAAGGGCGGTCCTCCGCGTATAGGAAGAGGAAAGTTCTTCCGCCTGCGCGTTGAGCGAACCGTCTTCCGAAATGCCGAGGGAAAGCCGGAACTGCGCGTCGGGAACGTACTCCGTCGCGACGACGGCATAGGCGCCCTGTCCGCAGAAATAATCTGCGAGCGAGCGGGAAAGCGCGTCGAGGCTTTTTCTGCTCTGCGTTTCGGATGCGGTCAGACGGACCGCGCCGCCCTTTTCGTTGAGATCGAGGAATCCGAGCTGTGCAGCCCGATCGACGAACAGGGAAACGGCTTCGTCGAGCGGCTTTCCCGTCAGAGAGCGGAAAAACGCTTCGTCGGTAAACATCAGGTCGGCGTCTTCGTTGAGCGCGGTCACGTGCGTGACGTTGCCGTCTTTGTCCGTCACGAAGTTTGCTTCGGGGTTGATCTCTACGGTTACGCAGGCGGAAGCGAGGGGAGGCTGTGCCGCGGGCAGAATGCCGATCACGGCGAAAACGAGGAGAAACGCCGCCGCGGCAGTCGCAAGGGAAGCGAAGATCGTCCGTTTCGCGCGCGGGCTGAGCGCCGCACGGCGGGAAGTCTTTTCCTCGTCCGATTTGGGGACGGACGGAACGGGCGCGTTGCGCACATCGTCGCGCAGTTCGGGAACAATCCGATCGAGTTCGCGATTGAGTTGTCTTTTCCACGATTTCATGCCCGATTCTCCTTCATGTATTTTTTGATCTTCCCGACTGCCCGTTTGTATTTGGACGTCACGGTACCCACGGGAAGGTTCAGAAAGTTTGCAATTTCTCGGTGCTTATATCCCCACAGAACGTGCAGTATGACGATCTGCCGCTCTTCGCTTTCAAGGGCGCGTTGCAGCGCTTCGAATACGCCGCTGTCTTCCGCCGTCTCTGCGGGGGCGGAAGGGGGGATATCCGTATAGACGACGCGCTTGCGTTTTCGCTTTTCGTCGAGCGCGGCGTTCTTGGCGATCTGGAGCATCCATGCGCTCGGATTGGTCCCCGCACGGTAGGCGTGAGCCGACTGCTTTATTTTCAGAAAAGCGGTCTGCATACAGTCTTCCGTGTCGTATCTGTTTCCGAAATAGGGATAGAGAAACGCATATACGCCTTTTTTCGTTTCCCGATACAGCGTTTCGAACGCGTCGCGGTTGTCTTGTGCGATCTCCTTCAGGAGGAAATCGAGCTTCTTTTCATTCATATTTCTCCGCGGCCGTCGCTTTTCATTACATTAAACGTGCGTCAGGCCGTTTTTATTGCATTGTAACATGAAATTTGCGGAAAGACAATCGGGTGCGCGCAATTTTGCGAAAAAAGGCGAATCGCGATCTGCGGAAGGAAAATACAGTAAAATAAGGGTGGCGCGCGCGGGCGATCGTTGACTTGACGCTGTGCGTGTGTTATAATAACATAAAGCCGCGGGAGGCGGCGGTTATGGCAAAGTTCAGGCAAAAAATCATCAATCTGCTCGTGAAAATTTATACGAAATACTTCAACAGTTCTCTGCGTCAGGGCGAAAATATCGCGAAAGAGGGAAGGGACGCGGCAACGCCGGGCTTGGAGGAGCTGCTGCGCCGCGCGGCGGCGGACGGCGCCGTCCTTCTCAGAAATGACGGTATGCTCCCTTTGGCAGGAAAGAAAGCGGCGTTTTTCGGGCGGGTGCAGACGGATAGTTTCTATACGGGTTACGGCTCGGGCGGGGACGTCGTCAAACCTTACCGCGTGAGCATCTTGGACGGCGTCGAGGGGAACGGCTCGATCGATTATGACCGCCCGCTTGCGGAGGAGTACCGCGCCTGGGCGCAGAAAAATCCCGTCGATCACGGATACTGGGGTAACTGGCCGCGGTTTTATCCCGAAATGCCGCTGTCGGAAGAGACGGTAAAGAGGTCGGCGGCGCGTGCGGACGTCGCGGTCGTCATCATCGGCAGGGCGGCGGGAGAGGACCGCGAGAACGAAACGGAGAAGGGAAGTTATTATCTGACCGACGACGAAAAAAGGATGCTCGATCTCGTGACGTCGGAATTTTCGCGCACGGCGGTCGTGCTCAACATCGGCAGCATCATCGATTTGTCTTGGGCGGAAAAATACGGGGATAAGCTCGGCGCCCTGCTCATCGTATGGCAGGGCGGGATGGAGACGGGGAACGCCGTCGCAGACCTTCTGAGCGGCGCAGTTTCTCCCTCGGGGAAGCTCACGGATACCATCGCTCGCCGATATGAGGATTATCCCTCTTCGGCGCATTTCGGGAATGCGGAATATAACGAATACGTCGAGGATATTTTTGTCGGATACCGTTGGTTCGAGACGTTTGCGAAGGACCGCGTTCTCTATCCTTTCGGATTCGGACTGAGCTATACGAAATTCGACGTATTCGCGCGCGAACCCGTCATGACGGACGAGGGAATGCGTGTGCGCTATCGCGTGAAGAACGTCGGTTCGCGTGCGGGCAGAGAAGTCGTTCAGATTTATGTGGAAAAGCCGTGCGGCATTCTCGGGAACGCCGCACGGGAGCTCGCGGGATTTTCCAAAACGCCTCTCCTTCAGCCCGATGAGGAGATAAACGGAGAAATTCTCGTTCCCTATTCCGCTTTTTATGCTTACGATGCGGAAGGGAAGACGGGATTTGCGTCCGCATATATCGTCGAAAAGGGCGTTTATTCCGTCTATGCGGGGACGGACGTGAGAAGCGCGGAGCGGATCGGCGGATTCGAGAGCGAACACACCGTCTGCATGAAGCAGTGTTCGGAGCAGGCGGCGCCCGTTTCCGCATTTGATATCGTGACGGCGGAAGAGGCGGGCGGCGTACGCCGTCCCGTATTGCGCCCCGTTCCGCTCGCGAAAGCCGATCTCGCCGCGCGGATGCTCGGCGCGCTGCCGCAGCAGACGGATTATACGGGCGATCGCGGGATTCTGCTTTCCGACGTGAAGAGCGGGAAGGCGACGATGGAGGAATTTGTCGCGCAGCTTTCCCCGGACGAGCTGGAAGCGCTCAGCAGAGGGGATTATCAGATGAACAGTCCGCTCGGCGCCGAGGGCAATGCGGGCGTGTTCGGCGGCGTGCTCGCCTCACTCAGGCGGAAGGGGATTCCGCCCGTCACGGCGACGGACGGGCCTTCGGGGATCCGTCTTTGCCGTGCGAGTTCGCTCATTCCCATCGGGACGGCGCTCGCCTGTACGTTTGACTGCGCGCTCGTGGAAGAGGTGTACGAGGCGATCGGGCGGGAGATGATCGCCCGCGGCTCGGACGTGTTGCTCGCCCCCGCGCTCAACCTGCACCGCAATCCGCTGTGCGGCCGTAACTTTGAATATTATTCGGAAGACCCTTATCTGACGGGAAAGATCGCCGCGGCGGCGGTGCGCGGCGTGCAGAAGGCGGGCGTCGCGGCTTGTCCCAAGCATTTCGCCTGCAACAATCAGGAATTCAACCGCAACCGCAACGACTCCCGCCTTTCCGAGCGCGCTCTGCGCGAGCTGTATCTGCGCGGATTTGAAATTTGCGTAAAGGAAGCAAAACCGCTCTTTCTGATGACGTCTTACAATAAGATCAACGGCGTATGGGGGCATTATCATTTTTCTCTCTGCGAGGGAATACTCCGCGGCGAGTGGGGCTATAAAGGATGTGTGATGACAGACTGGTGGATGCGCCCGTCGCGCTGTCCCGAGTTTCCCGCCCTGAGCAATAACGCCTACCGCGTGCGTGCGCGCGTCAATCTTCTGATGCCAGGCGGAGGATATTTCGGGAAGCGTAAGCCGGACGGGACTCTTTTGAAAACGTATGGCAGGAAAAAAGGAATCACGCTCGGGGAATTGCAGCGCAATGCGGCGGATATCCTCGGAGCAATCCTGACTCTTCCCGCGATGGAGCGGGAATATCCCGACGCGCCCGCGTTGCGGACGGCGAAAGGGAATAAAACGGATACGGAGGGAACAAAATGAAGACGATCAGCGTCAGAGGAACGGGAAGAGCGAGCCGCCTTCCCGATTGTGTGGAACTCAGCTTTACGGTGCGCCGCGTGAATGCGGACTGTGCGGCCGCGGCGACGGAGGTGAACGAACGCGCGCAGGCGCTCACGGCGGAATATAATAAACTATTTCCCGATGCGCTCAGAACGACGGCGTATGACGTATCCGTCGAATACGCGAACGTGAACGAAAACGGCGTCATGCGTCAGAAACAGGTCGGGTATGCGTGCCGTCAGAATTTCCGCCTTTCGATTGTTTATACCAAAGAAAGGCTGTCGGCGGCGCTCGCTGTCCTGCGGGACACGGAAGCCGAACTTTCCCTGCGCTTCACGGTAAAGGATATCGCGGCTCTGCGCGGACAGGCGCTGGCGGCGGCTTGCAGGGACGCGGAAGAAAAAGCGCGCATCATTGCCGATTCCTGCGGATGCAGGCTGGGGCAGATCGTCGCCGTCCGTTACGGAACGCCCGAGGTGTTTCCCGCAGCTCCGCTCCGCATGAACGACCGCGCAGTCGCGGCGTTTGCGTCGGCGGGCGCGGAAATTGCGGCGGACGAAGTTCGGGCGGAAGATTGCGTGGAGATCGAGCGGGAACTTCTCTGAACGGAAAAGCTCCGTATCCTGTTGACAATATCGGGCATATCTGTTACAATAAGCGCGATCATCGGAGGGGAACTAACCGCAGTTACGGACCGGATAAGATGACGGGTGCGCCCGTTTGCCTGTTCGGTCCTTTTTTTATACGGAGGGAATATGGATTTACTCAATGACCGCATCCGGAAAATTTTCCCGCGCTATCTGTTTGCGTGCTTCGGGAGCGCGCTTATCATATCCGTCTATTCGCTTGTCGACATGATCATGGTCGGGCAGTACGAGGGTCCGCTCGGGTCTTCCGCCCTTGCGGTCGTCATGCCGATCTTTAACATCGTCAACAGTCTCGGGCTTCTGTTCGGAATCGGAGGCGCGGTTCTGATGAGCGTCGCGCGCGGAAAAGGGGAGGAAAAGCAGGGCAACGCCTGTTTTACGGTCGCCCTCATTGGCTGCGCCGTGCTGACGGCGGTGATCTGGATTCTCATGCTCACGCTCACCGAACCGCTTCTGCGCCTGTTCGGCGGGCGCGGGGAAACGCTGGAACTCGCGAAAAAATATGCCTTTTTCATCGCGCTGGCGGTCCCTTCCTTTATGATGGGGCAGTTTCTTTCCGCCGTGGTCCGCAACGACGACAATCCGACGCTCGCGACGGCGGCGGTGCTTGCGGGCGGCGCATTCAATGTGTTCGGGGATTGGTTTTTCGTCTTTTTCTGCGATATGGGGATTGCGGGCGCGGGGATGTCGACGGCGATCGGTCAGACCATCGCGCTTCTCATCCTCATCGCGCACTTTTTCACCGCGCGCAGAAAGGTCGCGTTTGCGCGCCCTGCCCGCTTTTTCCGCAGGACAGGGGAGATCGTATCCGCGGGGCTCGCTTCCTTTGCGACCGATTTTTCCGTCGGCGTCCTTTGCATGCTGTTCAATAACCGCGTCATGCAGCTGTTCGGGGAGGACGCCCTCGCGGTGTACGGCGTTCTTATCAACGTCGCTTTCCTGGTGCAGGCTCTCGCTTACGGCGTGGGACAGGCGGCGCAGCCGATTTTATCCGTCAATTACGGCGCGGGGAATGCACAGCGCGTACAAAATACGCTCCTTGCGGGAGTGTCGGTTGCCGCGGCGCTGGGCGCGGTTTCGCTGCTCGTGACCGAGCTTGCGCCTGTGCCCATCGTCCGCCTTTTCATGACCACGACCCCAGAAGTGGAGGCGATCGCCCCTGAAATCGTTCGGCTGTATTCGATCGCGTTTCTCTTCCTTCCCTATAATATCTTTTCCCTGTATTATTTCCAGTCGGTCATGCGCTCGACTCTGTCGTGGATATTGTCGTTCGTGCGCGGGATCGCGCTGAGCGCGCTTTTGCTCTTTCTGCTTCCCGCCGTTGCGGGTGCGGACGCGCTCTGGCTCGCCATGCCGCTTACGGAAATTCTCATATTCGGCGCCGTGACCGTTCTCATCATGCGTTTTTCGCGGGGTGCAGGGAAAACCGTGAAAGCCGAAATGCCGAACTGACCGTCGGCAATTAAAGAGCGGAACGGCAGATTTTGCATAGATTTCAGCGTGGAAGCGCAATAAGCTCGCAAAATCTGATATTTTTTTACAAATACGAGAGGGAATTTTTCATTGCCTCTTGTATTTTTTTTCTGCGTATGGTACAATATTCGGGTAAGCTCAACGGAGGAGAACACAACATGTGGTTTGACGAAAGTACTTTTTATCAGATTTATCCGCTCGGGTTCTGCGGAGCGGAACGGGAGAACGATTTCGGCGAAGTCCGTCACCGCCTCGGAAAAATTTCCGCGGAGATTCCGCGCCTGAAAAAGCTCGGAATCACGGCGGTTCTGTTCAATCCGCTCTTTGAAAGCGAGCGGCACGGCTACGATACGGTGGATTTTTACCGCGTCGACCGCCGCCTCGGCACGAACGAAGAATTCCGCGACCTCGTGAAAGAGTTCCACGACGCGGGCATCCGCGTGGTGCTCGACGGCGTGTTCAATCACGTCGGCAGGGCGTTCGCGCCCTTCCGCGAAGTGCTCGAAAAGCGCGAGGGGACGGATTACAGATTCTGGTTCAATATCAACTTTTACGGCAATTCCCGCTATAACGACGGGCTGGATTATGAGAATTGGGAAGGACATCCCGAGCTTGTCAAACTCCGTCTGGACAACTGGGACGTGCAGAAATATCTGATGGACGCCGTGCGGTTCTGGATTTCCGAATTCGACATCGACGGACTGCGGCTGGACGTGTGCTATCTGCTTCCGCCCTGGTTCATGGAACTTCTGCGCCGAACCGTGCGCGAGTGCAAAGCGGATTTCTTCCTCGTCGGCGAGGTCATCCACTGCGGGAATTTTCAGCAGAATATCAGTCCCGACCGATTGGACTCCATCACCAATTACGAGTGCTTCAAGGGGATGGTTTCCGCGTTCAACTGCGACAATCTCTTTGAGATCGAATCTTCGCTCACCCGCCTGTTTTCCTCTCAGCCGTGGGCGCTGTATACGGGCAAGCATATGCTCAACTTCGTGGACAATCACGACGTCGTCCGCGTGTATACGGCATTGAAGGAAAAGCGCAATCTCCTCAATCTTTATACGCTCCTGTTCACCATTCCGGGGATCCCGTGCGTGTATTACGGTTCGGAGTTCGGCGCGGAAGGGGATAAATCCGACTTTGATTACAAGCTGCGCCCGTGTATCGATTCGCTGGACAAGACGGCGCATCCTGAGATTTCCGAACGCATCGCGTTGCTTTCGAAAATCAGACAGGGCAGCCGCGCGCTTTGTTACGGGACATATGCAAAGGCGACGATCATGAACAAGAATTTTTCTTTCATCCGCGAGGCGGACGGGGAGAAGATCATCGTCGCGATCAACATTGCGGATACCGACTGCACCATCCGCGTGGAAGAGGCGGAGGGCACCGATCTTCTTACGGGTCAGGTGCGCAACCTCAACGATATCTATCTGCCGCCGTTTACGGCGAGCATTTATCGCAGGAATTAAATCTATGAAAAAAGAGCGGGAGAAAAACTCTCGCTTTTTTTCTGCGGAAATGTCTGTTTTTCAAGGAAGCGTGAGGAAAACTTGTTCTTAATTTTTGTCCCCCGTATAAATTCAGGAAAAATTCCCCAAAGTATTCGTATGAAAAAGATCAAGGCAAATCCGCTCGGAAAGACGCGGGACGAGAGAGAAACCTGCTTCCCCGACTGCGTCCGTGAGGAACTGCGGGAGCGGTCATGACGGGAAGAAGCAGGGAAAATTATAACCGCAACTATATCGCATACGTCAATACGTTTGCGCCGCCCACAAAGCATTTCAAGACGTGCGGCAGGGCGTTCCTCGTCGGGGGATTCATCTGCTGTATCGGGCAGTTTCTGCGCTATATGCTGGAGCTTGCGGGACTTTCGGGCGACGTGCTCGCGGGGACGGTGTCCGTCATCCTCATCTTCTTCGGGACGCTTCTGACGGGGCTGGGCGTATACGACCGTATCGGGCGGAACGCGGGCGCGGGGAGTATCGTGCCCATCACGGGCTTTGCCAATTCCGTCGCGTCCCCCGCGATCGAGTTCAAGACGGAAGGCTATGTCTACGGCACGGCGGCAAAAATGTTCGTCGTCGCGGGGCCTATCATCGTGTTCGGCGTGGGCGCAGGCGCGGCGGTAGGGCTTATCTACTGGCTCTTAGGGCTTTGAGGGGGAGAAATGGAACATCAGACGATTATCTTCCGCCGCCAGCCGCGCATCGTCGCGGTCAGTTCGATCGCGGGGACAAAGGAATGCGAGGGCGTGATCGGGCGTTATGCGGAAACGGCGCTCTCGGACGATATGTTCGGGGAATCCACCTATGAAAAGGCGGAATGCAAGATGCTTTCGCACGTCATCGACGGGGCGATCACGAATGCGCATCTGCGCAGAGAGGACGTGGATATGATCGTATCGGGCGATCTTCTCAATCAGATCATCTCCGCGAGCTTTGCGGCGCGCGATTTTTCCGTGCCCTTTCTGGGCGTTTACGGCGCGTGTTCGACGATGGCGGAAAGCCTTGCCGTCGCGGCGGCGTTCGTGGACGGCGGATATTGCCGCCGTGCGGTGGCGGCGACGGGCAGTCATTTTGCTTCGGCGGAACGGCAGTACCGTTATCCTCTTGAATTGGGAACGACGCGCCCGCCGCAGTCTCAGTGGACGGTGACGGGCGCGGGGGCTTCCCTTATCGCGGCGGAAGGGGACGGTGTGCGCATTACGTCCGCCACGCTCGGCAAGGTCGTGGATTTCGGCGTCACGGACGTCAACAATATGGGCGCGGCAATGGCGCCTGCGGCGGCGGATACCATTCTGACTTATTTCCGCAGAACGGGAAAGGAGCCGTCCGAGTTCGATCTCATCGTGACGGGAGATCTCGGCGCGCTGGGCAGCCGATTGCTCAAAGACCTCACATGGGAAAAGGGGTTGGATATTTCGGAAAATCATGTGGATTGCGGGGAGATCGTTTATAACGTGATCGAAGATGAATTCCAGGGCGGGAGCGGCGCGGGATGTTCGGCGCTTGTGCTCAATTCCTATCTTTATTCCAAGATGATGACGGGAAGCCTCAAAAAAGTACTGTTTGTCGCGACGGGCGCGTTGCTTTCCACCACTTCGTCGGGACAGGGGGAAAGCATTCCCTGTATCGCGCATGCCGTGACGCTGGAACGTTAGGGAGGAGAATATGTCGGAACTTTGGGAAATACTTCTTATGTTTGTCAAGGCATTCGCCGTGGGCGGGCTCATCTGCGCGGCGGCACAGCTCATCATCAACCTGACCGATCTCACGTCGGGGAAAATCCTCGTCTGCTTTATGCTGGGCGGAGTCGCGTTGACCGCATTGGGCGTTTATCAGCCGCTCGTTGATTTTGCGGGCGCGGGCGCGACCGTGCCCATCAGCGGCTTCGGCTATCTTCTCGCAAACGGCGCGATGAAGGGCGCGCAGCAGGGGCTGTATCAGGCGCTCACGGGCGCACTGTCCGCAGCGAGCGCGGGCGTTTCCGCCGCCGTCGTGTTTTCCTTCATCATGTCGCTTATATTCCGTTCGCATACCAAGCATAACTGACGCGGACAAACGAAAAAAAGACGCTTTCAGGCGTCTTTTTTTATCGTCTTGACAATATCACCGCGTTGGAGTACAATACCGATAAAGCGCATTGCGGAGGAAGATTTGAATACTTATCTGATTGTATTTTTATGTTTTTGCGGGGCGGTGTCGCTCGTCGCGTTCGTCTGCTACGGCGCCGATAAGCGGCGGGCGAAAAAAGGCGCGTGGCGCACGCCCGAAAAGGTCCTGCTCGGGCTGTCGTTTTTCGGAGGGAGCGTCGGGGGATTGCTCGGAATGAGCGCTTTCCGCCATAAGACGAAACATTGGTATTTCTGGACGGTCAACCTGGCGGGACTCATCTGGCAGGCGGTTGCGGCGTATTTCCTGTGGACGCTCTGACGGTATTTTCGGTCGGGTTTTATTTTTTCCGTATTGACAATTTCATTCAAAGGATTTATAATTAAATTATGTTGGAAAAGTTCAAGGTAACTGTTCCCGCGCCGTCGGGAGAACAGGAGCGCGCGGCTTACGTCTATCTTCCCGCCGATTACGACGGGGAAAAGCGTTTTCCCGTGCTGTATATGTTTGACGGTCACAACGTCTTTCTGGATGAGGATGCGGCTTACGGTCACAGCTGGAGAATGGGGGATTATCTGGACGAGAACCGTGCGCCGCTTATCGTGGCGGCAATCGCCTGCGATATGAAGGATCGCCTGAGCGAGTATTCGCCGTTTCCCTTTTCCGTAAAGCGGTACGGCTGGACATCCGAAGGCAAGGGGAAACAGTACATGGACTGGCTGACGCAGGTATTCAAACCGCAGATCGACCGTACATACCGCACGCTTTCCGATCGGGAGCATACCTATATTGCGGGAAGTTCGATGGGCGGGCTCATGTCGCTGTATGCGGTCACGGCATACAACCGCGTGTTCTCTGCCGCGGCGGCGCTTTCGCCCAGCCTTTGGGCGAACCCGGACGAATGCGAGCGGATGATCGCGGAAACGCAGTTTCTGCCGCATACCCGTATTTATGTCGATTACGGGAGCGAGGAACTGAAATCGCATTCCTCACAGCAGATGCGCGGACTGAAAAAATGCTCTGCGGCGCTGCTGTCGAGCGGGACGGCCTATACCTTCCGCATTGTGGACGGGGGCAAGCACTGCGAGGAGTCCTGGCAAAAACAGGTGCCTGTGTTTATGAATTGTCTCGGCTGGTGCCGAATGGGGGGAACAAATCATAACTCATGAAAAATTTTATCTTTATTTCACCGAATTTTCCTGAAAATTATTGGAGATTCTGCGCGGAACTCAGAAAAAACGGCATGAATGTGCTCGGGATCGGCGATTGCGCCTATGATAAACTTCTGCCGCAGCTCAAAGATTCTCTGACCGAATATTTCAAAGTCGGCAGTCTGGAAAATTATGACGAAGTATACCGCGCCGTCGCGTTTTTCGCCTATAAGTACGGAAAGATCGACTGGCTGGAAAGCAACAACGAATACTGGCTGGAACAGGACGCGAAGCTGCGCGACGATTTCAACATCACGACGGGCTTTCATTCGGCGGATATGGACCGCATCAAGTACAAGTCCAAAATGAAGGCGTATTATCGCGAAGCGGGGATTCCCGTCGCGCGCTATCACATGGTGGACGACCTTGCGGGATGCCTCGGATTTATTCAGCAGGTTGGCTATCCCGTTGTCGTCAAACCGGACAACGGAGTGGGCGCAAATGCGACGTACCGCATTTCTTCGGAATATGAGCTGCGCGAATTTCTCGCGCGGGGACTCAAAGGATATATCATGGAAGAGTACGTGCCCGGGGAAGTGTGTTCGTACGACGCGATCGTGGACGCTTTGGGTACGCCCGTGTTTGAAACGGGCAATATCACGCCCAATTCCATTATGGACGTCGTGAATACGCACGACAACAGCATTTACTATATCGTCAAAGAACTTGCCCCCGACGTGCGGAAATGCGGCAGAAACACGGTGAAGAGTTTCGGCGTGAAGAGCCGCTTCGTTCATTTCGAGTTTTTCCGTCTGACAAAGGACTGCCACCTCGGAAGGAAGGGCGAAGTCGTCGCGCTGGAAGTGAATATGCGTCCCTGCGGCGGGTATTCTCCCGATATGATGAATTTCGCGAACAGCGTCAACGTCTATAAGATCTGGGCGGATATGATCGCGTTCGGACATGTCAATGCGCAGCCGCACGGCGAGAAGTGCTTCTGCGCTTATATGGGGCGCCGTGACGGAAAAAATTTCCGCATGTCGCACGAATATGTCATGTACAAATACGCTCCGAATATGAAAATGGTGGAACGCATTCCAGCCGCGCTTGCGCCCGCAATGGGCGATCAGATGTACGTTGCAGTCTTCCCCACGGAAGAAGAACTCTGGAAGTTCTACCGCGACCTGAGCGAATAAACCCGTCGCCGCCCGACCTTTCGTCGGGCGGCTGTGTTTTTTGCGCCGCATAAACGTAAAAAATTTCCAAAAATTTTTTGAGTTAGCATATGCGAACGTTTGACAGAATAAAATAACTGTGCTATAATGCGCAATGTAAACGCGAGAGAGGTTCCGCGTTTTTCTCAGCGTACATAGTTAGCATATGCGAACGAAGTGCGTTTTTTATCGGATATCGGTTCGCATATGCGAACATAATTTTGTTTGACTTGCGCTTATCCGAAGTGAATGCGCCCGAGAGGGCGGAAGGAGTGTTTATGCCTTTGGTGTTTGCCCCAATCGGGCAGGAAATGAAGATCGTGAAAGTGGTTTCGGACGAAAAGACAAAAAAGCATCTCGCAAATCTGGGTATCATTGCGGGATCGGCGATCACGGTGCTGTCCTCGGCGGGCGGGAATGTCGTGTGCATGGTCAAAGACGGGCGGCTCGCACTGGACAGAGGAATTTCGACGCACATCTTTGTCGCCTGAGCGCGGCAGACGGTAAAAGAAAAAGGAGACGAAAAATGAAAAAGACTTTGGATGAATTCGGGTTGGGCGAATCGGGGACTATCGTCGCCGTTTCGGGAGAAGGGCGTATCCGCCGCAGGCTGTTCGACATGGGCGTGACGCCCGGAGCGGAAGTCGTGCTGCGGAAAAAGGCGCCGCTGGGAGATCCGCTGGAAGTAAATCTCCGCGGATACGAGCTGACGCTCCGTAAATCGGAAGCGGCGTGCGTGACGCTGGAGGTGAAGGACTGAAAAAATTTGCTTTGGCGGGAAATCCCAACTGCGGCAAGACGACGCTGTTCAACGCTCTGACGGGCTCCACGGCTTACGTCGGGAACTGGCCGGGCGTGACCGTCGACAAGCGGGAGGGAACGTATAAGCGCTGTCCCGAGCCTGTTTCCGTTGTAGATCTTCCGGGAATTTATTCGCTTTCGCCCTATACGCCCGAAGAGGTCGTTTCCCGGAATTTTATTCTGGACGAGCGCCCCGACTGCGTGATCAATATCGTCGACGCGACCAACCTCGAAAGAAACCTGTATCTTACGACGCAGCTCATGGAGATCGACGTCCCGTTGGTCATTGCGCTGAACATGATGGACGCGGTGGAAAAGAGCGGGGATACGATCGACGCGAAACAGCTGGAAAAAAAGATGGGCGTGCCCGTCGTGGAGATCTCCGCGCTCAAGGGCAAGGGGATTACGGAACTGATGGACCGCGCCTATGCGGTCTGCGCCGAAAGGCGGAAGGGCGAAACCGTTCTGCGCAATTCGCCGCTCGCTCACCTCATCCGCGACGTATCCATTGCATTGGAGGGGCAGAAGGTCGCCGCGCCGCTCTTTCACGCGGTCAAACTGACCGAACTGGACGAGATCGAATGCAAGATGCATCCCGAACTCGTTCGCATGGTCGAGGATTTCAAAGCCACGTTTTCGGACGATACGTTCGGGACGGATTTTGAGGCGATCGTCGCCGACGCGCGATATAAATACATATCCCAGAATTTCTCCGTCGTCGTGACAAGACGCAAAGAGGGGAAGGAAAAACTGACGAAATCGGATAGAATCGACCGCGTGCTGACGCACAAAGTCTGGGGAATCCCTATTTTCCTCGTCATTCTCTTTGCGATTTTTCATCTCACGTTCTCGGAAAATTTTCTTTATCTCGGGTCGATCTTCCGCCTTCCTTCGCTGGAAGATCTGGGACTGATGACCGCGGACGGAGAATACGTCAATTTCGGAGCGCAGTTTGCGGCGGCGTTCTATGACGGCGCGGTCTATTCGCCCGGCGTCATTTTAACCAATCTGCTCGCCTTGCTCCTCGACAGCATTTCCGCGCTCGTGGCGGGCTGGCTGTCTTCGTCTCCCGCATGGGTTTCGGGGTTCCTCGTGGACGGCTGTCTCGGCGGTCTGTTCGCCGTGCTCGGCTTCCTGCCGCAGATTCTGCTGCTGTTCCTGTTCTTCTCCATTCTGGAAGACACGGGATATATGGCGCGCGTGGCGTTTATCCTCGACAGAATTTTCCGCAAATTCGGACTTTCGGGCAGGGCGTTCATGCCCATGATCATGGGGTTCGGCTGTTCGCTTCCCGCGATGATCAACACGCGGACGCTGGCGGACGAAAAAGAACGCACGGCGACCATAAGGGTGATTCCCTTCTTCTCCTGCGGCGCGAAGCTGCCCATTCTGACGGCGATTGCAGGCGCTGTCATCTATCAGTTGGGCGCAGGCAATGCGGACGTCATCACCTATTCCATGTACCTGCTCGGCATGGTGACGGCGATCGTAACCGTCATTCTGATGCGTTCGACGACCATGCGCGGGGATGTGCCGCCCTTCATTATGGAACTTCCCGCATATCACCTGCCGCAGTTCCGCAGTCTGATGATTCACCTGTGGGATAAACTCAAACACTTCGTCAAAAAGGCGTTCACCATCATTCTCGTGTCGACCATTCTCGTCTGGTTCCTGTCTCATTTCAACTGGGCGTGGGGATATCTCGACGACGAACACATGAACGAAAGCATTCTCGCGAGCATCGGCATGCTCATTCAGCCGCTGTTTACGCCGCTCGGGTTCGGATCGCAGCTTTCGCAGTACGGCTGGATCTTTGCGGTCGCGGCGATCAACGGGCTCATCGCAAAGGAGAACGTGGTCTCCACGTTCGGGACGATCGCGGCGTGTCTCGGATTCACTCTGATGGACGGCATGGACGAAGGGGTGGCGGAAGCCATCTCCATGATGCAGGCGACGGGCATTACCGTTCCCGCACTCATCGCGTTCATCGCGTTCAACATGACCACCATTCCTTGTTTCGCGGCGGTCGCGACGGCAAAAGCCGAGCTTCCCAAGGGTAAATTCAAATGGACGCTTCTTTTCTGGCTGGTTACTTCTTATATCGTCGCGTCCATGATCTACGTCATCGGCAGCTGGTGGTGGACGGCGTTCATCTATGCCGCGGCGTTCGCGGTCGCGATCGCAATCATCGTGCTCTGGAATAAAAGAAGCCCTGCCGCGCATAAAGTAAAGAAAGAAGGGGAAGAAGCGTAAATGCAGCCGATAGAAATCATTGTCATCGTTGCGGCGGTCGCGTTCGTGGCGCTCGTCGTCATCGGCGCGATTGTCCGCAAAAAGAAGGGAAAATCTTCCTGCGGATGCGACTGCGCTTCCTGCGGCGGATGTTCCGCTTGCAGGGAACGGGCGGAAAAGAAAAAGTAACATTGTCCACACATCGATAGCAATCTCCATAAATCTTCGGGGGAGAGGCGGGCCGATTGGTCCGCCTCTCTTCCGATTTATTCATCAAATATGAATAATTATACAAAAATACACGGAGAAAATGGCAAATAAAAATAAAAATGTGCATATTTATCATCTGTTGCTTGACAATTCCTGTCTGATTTGCTATGATTGAATATGAATCGTTGACAAGCGCGCGGAGAGAGAGCCGCGCGCGGGGAAGGCAGTTATGATTTTTTACAATAAGAGCACCAATATGCTGGAGGACGAGGTCTACCATTACGAGTTGCAGGATGTGGAACAGCCCGAACTATTCCGCGAAATGTTCGATTATGAGAGCATTCCGAAAATTTCCTTCAACCACAGAAACGTTCCGATGAACGTGCCCGAGGAGATCTGGATCACCGATACGACCTTCCGTGACGGTCAGCAGTCCACGTCGCCCTTTACCGTAAAGCAGATCGTCGACCTGTATAAGCTGATGGCGCGCCTTGGCGGGCCCAAGGGCATCGTGCGCCAGTCGGAGTTTTTCATCTATTCCAAAAAGGATAAGGACGCTCTGCGCGCCTGCCAGGATACGGGTCTGAAATTCCCCGAGATCACGACGTGGATCCGCGCGAACGAGAAGGATTTTGAGCTCGTCAAGCAGGCGGGCGTCGAGGAAACGGGTATCCTCGTGAGCTGTTCAGACTATCATATCTTTAAAAAGATGAATCTCACCCGCCGTCAGGCGTTGGATAAATATCTCGGAATCGTCAAGAGCGCGCTTTCCTACGGGATCCGCCCGCGCTGCCATTTCGAGGACATCACCCGCGCCGATTTTTACGGTTTCGTCGTGCCGTTCGCCTATCAGCTCATGAAACTGTCCGTCGAAAGCGGAATCCCCATCAAGATCAGAATGTGCGATACGATGGGATTCGGCGTATCCTTCCCCGGTACTTCTCTGCCGCGCAGCGTGCAGGGTATCGTATACGGCCTCAATCACTATGCGGGCGTGCCGCACGAACAGCTCGAATGGCACGGGCATAACGATTTTTATAAAGTTGTCACCAATGCGTCCACGGCATGGCTTTACGGCGCGTCGGGGGTCAACTGTTCCCTGCTCGGAATCGGCGAGCGCACGGGCAACTGCCCGCTTGAAGCGATGGCGGTGGAATACGCCGCCCTGCGCGGGACGATGGACGGCATGGACTTCACGGCGATCACGGACATTGCGGATTATTTCGAGCGCGAGATCAACTATCTCGTGCCGCCCAAGACCCCGTTTGTCGGCCGCGCGTTCAACTCGACGAGGGCGGGCATCCATGCGGACGGCATGCTCAAAGACGAGGAGATTTACAACATTTTCGATACGGCGAAGATTCTGAACCGTCCCGCGCGCGTTTCCGTCAACAAGACGAGCGGACTTGCGGGGATTGCGTTCTGGATCAATGACTATTATAAATTGCCCGACGATCACAAGGTGGACAAGCGCGACCCGCTCGTCGTAAAGATGAAGGAGCGTATCGACGCGGAGTATGAAGAGGGGCGGAACAGCTCGTTCGGCGACGACGAACTCGTCAACCTCATTTACAGCATCGATTCTCACCGTATCCGCGAATTGGAAGCGTTCAGCCAGTAATCGGAAACCGCCCGCAAGGGCGGTTTTTTGATAGGGTTGACAAGATCGGGCGGGTATGATAAGATAAGGAAAAAAATCGGAGACGGGTATGGATTCGGTATCGGAATATTTCCCTTTTTGGGAGCAATTGCAGGAAGCGGACCGCAAAGCGGTAGAGCGCGCGGCAAGGCGGCTGACGCTTCTGCCGTATGAACGCGCGAGCGGGGAAGGCGGGGCGTGTATCGGACTTCTTGCCGTGCGGAGCGGAAGGCTTCGCGTTTATACGGTCACGGAGACGGGAAAGGAACTGACTTTGTATCGGCTGTTCGACGGCGATCTGTGCCTGCTTTCTGCGTCGTGTATGTTCCGCAGCCTGCAATTTTCCGTGCGGGTGGAGGCGGAGGAGGAGACGAGCCTGTTCGTCATTCCGACGGATGTTTTCCGCCCGATCGCGGAGCGCAGCGCGCCCGCGGCGAATTTTATCAACGAACTGATGGCGTCGCGGTTCAGCGAAGTCATGTGGAAGGTGGAGGATATTCTCGGCAAGAAAATGGATTCCCGTCTCGCAGGACTTCTCCTCGAAGAGGCCGCGCTTTCGGACGGGAAGACGGTCACGCTCACGCATGAGCGGCTTGCCGCGCACCTCGGGAGCGCGCGGGAGGTCGTCACGCGTCTTCTGAAATATCTTCAGGACGAGGGAATGGTCCGCCTTTCGCGGGGGAAGATCGAGATCTCCGACGAAGCGCGGCTTAATGAGCTTGCGCAGGAAACTGCATGATGTGATATTGTCACGGTAAATTGAGGAAATGAAGGGTATAATAGGAGTGTAAAGAAAAACACGGAGGTGCCTTATGGCGTTATTTCACGTTACCGAAGATAATTTTAAAAAAGAAGTACTCGAATCCGAACAGCCCGTCCTGCTCGATTTCTGGGCGGAATGGTGCATGCCCTGCCGCATGATGGGGCAGATTCTGGAAGAAACGGCGAAAGAACATCCCGAACTGAAGATCGGGAAGATCAACGTCGACGAGGAGCGCGCGCTGGCAGAGCAGTTCCGCGTGATGAGCATTCCCACGCTCGTCGTCATGGAGAAGGGAAAGATCCGTTCGAGCGTCGTCGGCGTGCGGCCTAAGGAGCAGGTCGTCGCGATGCTGAAATGAGACCGTCAACGGAAAAGCGCGCTTCGGTTGATTGAAGCGCGCTTTTTTCGGTTATATATAAGAAGATAAATTTATGCGCCGCGCCGCGGCGCAGAGGATGATTATGAAATTAAAGGAATTTTTCAAGCAGGTCCGTTGGGGGACGTTTGTGTCTGCCCTTCTGACCATCATCGTCGGAATCCTGCTCATTGCGCTTCCCGAACGGTTGTCTCATGTGCTCTGCGTGATCGTCGGCGTGCTTTTCCTTATAAGCGGCGTTTTTGCCGTTGCGGGTTATTTTGCGCGGCGCATTTCCGATATGTCCGATTTTGTGCTCGGATTCGTACAGATCGCCGTTGCGCTGTGGCTGTTCATCGCCCCCGATTCCGCGCTGAGGGTCCTGATGGTGGTGTTCGGCGTCATGCTTCTGCTTCGCGCGATTGCGGGTATGGGGCACGCGATAGAGAGCTATAAAGCGAACGCGAAATACTGGTGGACGGGGCTTGCGGTTTCCGTACTGACGCTCGTTCTGGCGATCGTCATTTTGTGTAACCCGTTCACAACGCTCCGCGTCCTTATGATCGTTGCGGGTATCGCATTTATCTACGACGGCATAGCGGATATGATCGTCATGTTCCGTACGATGAATACGGCGAAGCATTCCGAACAGAAGAGCAGGCTGGACGGGATGACGGAGATCGAAGAAGACCCCGATGTCGGAAAAGACGAGTAAAGGAACGAGTCGGCGAAATGACGTGCCGACAGGGATTTTTACCGGAAATAAGAAAGCGCACGATACCTTGCAATCAGGGCAGTGCGCTTTTGCTTTACTTTTTAACCTTTCCGAGATATAATAACGGCAGGAAAAACAGTATTATTGTGTAGGAGATGCGCCATGAAAAAAGTAAAAATTACCGTAATGAAAACAGCGTGCTACACAGATTTGATCGAAAAGTACGAAAATCCGATTTCGCACGCTTGCGAGATGCGGGAAGGACAGATCTTTATCGCAAACGGCTGGAAAAAACCGCAGGATTTTTGCGAAAGTGCCTGGGAAAGCATATCCGCGTTCGTAATGGCGCTTTCGCACGGCGGCGAAAACTTTTACGACGGTTGGATGAAGAATAAGAAGTCGGCAATGATTTCCTGCAACGACGGGTTTCGTCCTGTAAGTTTTCTGCTTGAAACCATGGATGCGGAAGCGGAATGATCATGGGCATCTGATCGGGCGATAAAAAGGAGAGAAGAATTGAAAAATCTTCTCTCCTTTTCAATCTCTTTAAGACGCTTTGTGCTTTATTTTGTTTCAGGTTCTGACACCGAGTATGTGTATCCCGCGCACGCGTTCGAAGGAATAGGACGAAAGGGGACGGCCGTATGCGTCATAGCTGTGAGCGGCCACGAGGATTTCCTTTCCGCGGAAGCCGACGACGACGGGCGTGTGATAAAAATCGCCCGTTTCATGGCCGAGCTGCACGAGGTCGCCGATCTTTAAGTTCCACAGCGGCGTTTCTTCGGCGAAAGGGCCAGGACCCTCGTTGCGGGTGAGAAAGCTGTAGAGATATTCCACTCCCGTCCAGGAAGCGGTGCGGTCGTCGGCGGAGCGGTAGAACCACCCCGTGACGGGCGTGAAGTTCATAACGCCGCTCCCCGCATAGACGCATTGCGAGGCGAAGTTGGTGCAGTCGCCGCCGATGCGGTTGAAATTATAGTAAGCGGGATTGCGCCTGAACGCCCATTTCCGCGCATAAGCGACTGCGGCAATCCGATTGTATTTTTTCGTTTCCATACTTTATCGTATGAAAAAGAGCGCACAGTTGTTCCGTCCGATCGGTCAGGAGGCTTTTTGCGCATTCTGGGAGGATTCGATCAGTTCGCAGTCGAACAGAGTGGGATTGAATTTTTCTTCGCTCGGATAGCTGAATTTTTCATCCAACGTGAAATCCGCAGGGAGACGGGAAGGGGAGAACCCCGTCAGTTCCCTGAAAATGCGGTTAAAATTGCGCACGGTCGCAAAGCCGCACCGATCGGCGAGATCGGTAACGGGCATGTTTTCTCCCTCGCGCAGCAGGCGCACGGCATTATCCGTCCGCACAAAATTGAGATATTGAGAAAAGGTGAATCCCGTGATCTTTCGGAAATAGCGGGAAAAATATGCGGGGCTCATGCCCATGAACGAAACGGCGTCTTCAAAGGTATAGTAGCGGTACTTTTTTCCGATTTCTTCGATGAGGTTTTTGAATACCTGAATGGTCTTGTCCGGCGTTATTTTCACGAGCAATTCTCCGCGGAAAATATCGACGAGCAGTTTTCCGAGCGTAAACGCTGCTTCCGCTCCGAAAAAAGGTCTGCGTTCGGTGAGAATTCTGCGCAGTTCCCGATAGGTTTCGGCAATGGGGTATGTACCGTAAAGAAGGGGATCGGCAAGCTGATATTCCCCCGTAAAGCTGCGCAGGATTGCGCGGTTGAAGATGATGACGATAAGAACGGTATTTTCTTCCCGCGCCTGCATGTAATGTACCTGTCCGCTGTCGACAAACAGAGATTGTCCTGCGGCAAGAGTGTGTTTTTTCTTCTCGCAAAAGACGTCCAGAGAGCCTTTTTCGAGAAAAAGCAGCTCGCAGTCAAAATGCCAGTGCAGTAAATTGTGCGAATTGCGGTATTTGCCGACCCAGACCTGACTTTCGTCCGAGTAATTCCATACTTCCTGTTTCGCGATCATATTAAGCCTTCCTTTTCTTTCATTATAAATGAAACTATTTTAACTGTCAAGGCATTTATGTCAATAAATGTCCGAAACTCGACAATCTTATGCTTGTAAAATAATACGAAAAACTGTATACTGTAATCAAAGAAACGCAAGGGAACAAATCACGGATATCGCCTGACGGTTCTCGGGCTTTCGGAATCATCCATTGCATTTTCTTCACTCCCCCTATTATAATATGGCAGAAAGGCGGTATTCAGTTATCGTCTTTTTGTCTTGTCTGAAGAGGGAAAACAGAAAACAGTAAATAAATGTCTGAAAGACGGGAGGGATATATGGATCGGATCAGTGCTGCCGTGGATCGCCTGATCGCATTCGCGGAGCAGAATCTGGAACTGGACGCGCGCAATGCCTGCTATGCGCGCAATACCGTGCTCGATATTGTCGGCGCGGAAACGTATACGGAGCAGCCGGACGTCGTTTACGGCGGCGAAAGCTGCGCTCAGCTGCTTTCCGAGCTGACCGACGCGTGTGTAGCCGAAGGGCTCATTTCCGAAGAGGAAAAAGACCGCTACGAAGATGAAGTCGCGGGCGCGCTCATGCTTTCGCCCAAAGAGGTGGAAGAGGAGTTTTCGCGCCGTGCGGCGAAGTCTTCCAAAGACGCTACCGAGTGGTTTTACCGCTATTCCGTCGCGTGCGATTACGTCAAAAAAGAAAAACTGGATAAAAATCCGAGATTTACGGCGAAAAACGGGTTGATCGTCACCATCAATAAGGCGAAACCCGAATTCCGCGATCCCAAGAAGGCGGCGAGCGGGAACAGCACCAAAGGCGGATATCCCAAGTGCACCATCTGCCGCGAAAACGAGGGGTATGCGGGCCGTCAGAAGCGCACGCTGCGCACAGTCGGGCTCAGGCTCGGCGGACAGGACTGGTTCTGGCAATATTCTCCGTACGGCTATTTTTACCAGCACGGAATTGCCGTCAACTGCAAACATACGCCCATGCATGTCGACAGCGCGACGTTCAATCGCCTGATGGATTTTGTCGATCAATTCCCGCATTATTTTATCGGATGCAACGCGGCTCTGCCGCTGATCGGCGGCAGCGTGCTCGCGCACGATCACTATCAGGGCGGAGGAGAAACGCTTCCTTTGCAGACGGCGAAGATCGCGATTGCTTTAAAACATGAAAAATATCCCGACGTGGAGGTCGGCGTCTGCGACTGGTTCGGCACGGCGGTCCGCGTCACGGGCAAAAACCGCGATTCGGTCGCGGCCGTTTCCGAAATCATCCGCAAAGGCTGGGTGGAATACGGCGACCGCGAGCGCGGAATCATTCCTTACGACGAAAACGGGATCCACAGCGCAATCAGCCCGACGGTGGTGAAGGCGGAGCGCGGATACGAAATGACGATCATTCTGCGCAACAATATCACGTCCGAACAGTATCCCGACGGCGTCTTCCACGCGCATCCCGAATTTCACGTCATCAAGAAGGAATCCATCGGGCTGATCGAAGCGCAGGGGCTGTTCATTCTTCCGGGAAGACTGGAAAAACAGCTGAAAGAAGTGGAGGAATGCCTGGTCAACGGGTGCGGGCTTCCGAAGGAACTTTCCGAATTCTCCATGATCTGCGAAGAGACGAGGGAGCGCTGCCCCGAACATCCGACGGCGGAACAGGCGTCGGAAGCGATGAGAGAGGAGCTTGCGAGCGTCTGCGAGCGCATTCTGCAAAATACGGCCGTTTTCAAGACGCACCGCGAAACGGAGGAATTCATGAAAGGATTGGGGTTTGAAAATGTTTGATGAGAGAGATTACGAATATGTCGTGACAGCGGCGGGACGGGTGAACATCATCGGCGAGCACGTCGATTATTGCGGCGGTAAGGTATTCCCTGCGGCGCTTTCCCTGCGCAATGCGGTATATGTGCGCAGAAACGGAACGGACCGCATCAACATTTCTTTTACCGATATACCTGACAAGGTATCCCTTCCGATCGACGATCTGGAATCGGGGAAATCCCTCAAATACGGGAATTATCAGGCGGGCAGCGCGCTCATGTGGAAGAACGCGGGGCATAAGCTGGTCGGCTGCGATATGGTGCAGGATTGCACCGTTCCGTTCGGGAGCGGGCTGTCTTCCTCTGCGGCGATCGAGGTTTCCACGATTGCGGCGCTTGCGGTCATTGCGGGCGAGGAGTTCGACCCCGTGGAAGTCGCGCTTCTTGCGCAGAAAGCGGAGCGCGAATATGCGGGCGTGAACTGCGGAATCATGGATCAGTACGCCTCCGCCTGCGGCAAGAAAAACTGTGCCATCCTTCTCGACTGCAAGACGTTGGAGCGGGAATATGTTCCGCTCGAACTGGGAGAATATACGCTCGTCATTGCTGACTGCAAAAAGCCGCACAGCCTGGTCGAGAGCAAATATAACGAACGCCGCGCGCAGACGGAAGAAGCGCTGAAAGCGCTCGCGCCCGTCACGGGCGCAACCTGTCTCGCAGAAGTCACGCCTGTGCAGCTGGAAGAGCACAAAGGGCTTTTGTCCGAGGTGGTATATCTGAGGGCGAAACACGTCGTGGAAGAATGCGAGCGCGTTCATCTCGCGGCGGAGGCGATGAAGAGAGGTGATATCCGCGAATTGGGGAAACTTCTCAACGCATCTCATGCGTCGTTGCGCGATCTTTACGAAGTGACGGGAAAAGAGCTTGACGCGCTTGCTTCGGCGGCGCAGTCTCATCCCGCCTGCCTCGGCTCGCGCATGACGGGGGCGGGATTCGGAGGCTGCACCGTTTCCATCGTGAAAGCGGACGCGGTCGAGGATTTCCGCCGCAAGGTCGGAGAGGCTTACGAGCGCGCGACGGGTTATCACGCGAAATTCTATGATTCGTCCGTTTCGGACGGCATCACGGTTACAAAAATCGAAAAATAACGGAGGGGTAATATGAAAATTCTGGTAACGGGGGGCGCGGGCTATATCGGCTCGCATACCTGTGTGGAACTGCTCGAAAGCGGTTATGAAGTCGTCGTCGTCGATAATTTCGACAACTCTTCGCCTGAGAGCATCAAGCGCGTCGAGAAGATCACGGGGAAAAAGATCGCGCTCTATGAAGCGGACATCCGCGACCGTGCGGCAATGGAAAAGATCTTTTCCGAGCATAAGATCGATTTTGTCATTCACTTCGCGGGACTGAAAGCGGTTGGCGAATCCTGCCACAAGCCCATCGAATATTACGACAATAACCTGTACGGGACGCTCGTCCTTCTGGAGACGATGCGCAAGTTCGGGTGCAAGAGCATCGTGTTCTCTTCTTCGGCGACGGTATACGGAACGCCCGAGCGCCTTCCGCTCGACGAGACGTGCAGAACGGGCGGCACGACCAATCCTTACGGCACGAGCAAGCTCTTCCAGGAACAGATCCTGCGCGACGTCTATGCCGCAGACCACGAGTGGAAGATCGTTCTTCTGCGCTATTTCAATCCCGTCGGCGCGCATGAAAGCGGATTGATCGGCGAAGACCCTCAGGGGATCCCCAACAATCTGACGCCTTATATCGCGAAAGTGGCGATCGGCGAACTCAAAGAGATCGGCGTATTCGGCAACGACTACCCGACGCCCGACGGCACGGGCGTCCGCGATTATATTCACGTCGTGGACCTTGCGAAGGGGCACGTTGCGGCGATTGCCAAGATCACCGAGCCGGGCGTTTATACCTATAATCTCGGCACGGGCAAGGGATACAGTGTGCTGGACGTCATTCACGCCTTTGAAAAGGCGTGCGGCAAGAAACTGCCTTATTCCATCAAGCCGCGCCGCGACGGCGATGTGGCGGTTTGCTATTCGGACGCGAGCAAGGCAAAGCGCGAACTCGGCTGGGAAGCGAAGCTGGGAATCGACGAGATGTGCGCTTCGCTGTGGAAGTGGCAGACCATGAATCCGAAGGGATACAAAAAAGCGTAACAGAAAAAGGGGCCGATGAAATCGGTCCTTTTATTCGTTTATCCATTTATTTGCGATTCGCCTATTGACAAAATATTGATTGTCGGTTAAAATAATATCAAAAAGGTGAGCGAAATGGAAAGTTATCTTTATCGTCAGGCGTTGCTCGATCGGACGACGGTCGCGTTGCGCAGGCTGTGTTGGATTTGCGCGATTGTCAGTATGCTTACGCTGATCGGCTGGGTTCTGTCGTTCGCGTGGATGCTGTTTGTCGTATTTGCGGCGTTCATCCTCATCATTGCAGTACTTATTACGTTGGGAACGATCTTGCTGAGGGAGGATTTCCGCGAGATGTTCGCAGGTCTTGCGGATACAGCGCCCGCCGATATTCTCATTCCGCTGTACGAATGGCTTTCGGCGGCTGTTCCCGTTTGCTGTGCGCTTTCATTGGTTTGCGGCGCAGCGGCGCTTGTCCTTGCGCTGATACGCCGTGAGCACAAGAGCCCCGTGGGAACGATCGTCAGCGTGCTGATAGCGCTCGTGCTGGTGCTTTCTTCGGCAGCATTGTTTTATACGACTCCGTATTTCGGACTGCAAACGGGAGGTGCGGCGTGAGTGCATTGCTGACTGTAAGCAATAAAGGGGACTTCGAACTTTTCCAGGACGGAAAGCCGTTGGAATTCACGCGTGAAGGCGGGAATTATGTTGCGCAAGTGCGCGAAGAGGAAAACGGCGAGGTGAAATTCACCGTTCTGCGCCGCTCCGAATTTTGCATGCGCGCGTGGTTTTTTTGGTGCGCGCTGTACTGGATTATCGGTTTTTTCGGGATTTTTACCAAACGTTATGCCCGCGCGACTGCGCGCGTCACTTCAGAGATCTGCATTCAGCCGGGTCACGGAGGGAAAATAGAAATGCAGCTGCATACTCCTCCCATACGTATCAGGGACGGAGAGAATATTCCTGCTTTCGATTTCAGATCGTCCGTGATCATTGCGTGTGACAATTGGTGCTTCCGCCCCGATCGCGTTGCGGCGCGCCGCAGAAAAATCTATACATGGCTTTTCAATGTCATCTTGCGTATTGTCGGGCTTGCTTTGTGCGTTTGGGCGCTGAGCGGATTATAATCGACGGTTATTTGAATACAAGGCGGGATATATCCCGCCTGTTTTTTTGCCTGAATTATTCCGTTGCATGCAACGCACGGGACTGTGTATTGTAAATGAATATCCGGTGAAAAGTTGTCTTTGCGGTGTTTCCGTTTGACAGGATGTGACCTCTGTGGTATAATGCAGCGATTCCAACAGGAAAATGCGGAGGAAAAAATGAAAAGAAATTTACGTTTCTTTGTTCTGTTTTTCCTTATGGCGACGATTGCTGCGACATTTTTAGCGGCATGTAAACCTGTCGAAGTAAAATATCAGGTATATTTTATTGCAAATGATGAAATCGTTTCTGTAACGGAAAGCGCGGGGAACGAGGAGATCGCGCTCCCGACTGCGCCGAATGTGACGGGTTTTGAGTTCGTTGGGTGGTACCTCGATCCCGATTCGTGGGAAGAGCCGTTTGACGGCAAAAACTTTGCGGATAAGCCGCTCACGTCAGACGTGAAGGTGTATGCGAAATACGACAAGATACAAACGCCCGCCTACCGCGTCGAGTTCGACACGGACGGCGGCACGCCCGTGGAAGCGATGACCGTTTCCGTCATCGAGAGTGCGCCCTATACGGAAAAAAACGGGTTTACCTTTGCGGGCTGGTTTGAGGATGCTTCCCGTTCGGAAAAAGCGGAGTTTCCCTATTATCCCGAGGGCGATACGACGCTGTATGCGCTTTGGACGCGCAATGCGGTGCAATTCACGCTCGATTCCGACGGAAAGATCAGCGGGATAACCGGTTCGCCCGAGGACGGGGTTCTCATAATCCCCGCAACGGTCAACGGCATAAAGGTGAAGGGAATTGCCGCATATGCGTTCCGCGGCAATACCGATATCACGGAAGTGCGCGCGGCGGAGGAAATTACCAATTTCGGCGTCGGGTGTTTCTGGAACTGTAAAAATCTTGCCAGCGTGACGATTTCCGATTCGGTCACAAACATTCCGAGCGATATGTTTAACGGCTGTTCATCACTGAATCGGATGAATTTTCCGTCTGCGCTGAAAACGATCGAATACGACGCGTTCTGGGGTACGGCGTTTACCGAAATCGTCCTTCCCGACACCGTGACGGAAGTATGGGATTATGCGTTTGCTTAACCTCGCCCGAACACCTTTGAACAGCAATAATCATTGATTTTCCTCCTATATCTCGTACAGACGAGGCAAGCCGCGCGTCTGTACATAATAAATACCGGCAGGAAACATAATGGCCGCCTTTTGAAAGC
>CASGEQ010000009.1 GCA_949300535.1 uncultured Bacillota bacterium | reverse complement strand
ACTTTGACGAACAGTTCGTAAAATCCTTCGCCGTAAATTTCATGGGAAAAGGTCGCGTCCGAGACGATCTCCCCCGAAATAAAGACTTTGTTGTTTTTTTCCGCATTGTTATTCATAAAGTACCTCCGACTTGTTTTTCAGGCGAGCGATCAGGCGGCGCCGTCCGGGAACTGCCGCCCCGTGGGATCGATGGTATAGTTTTCCCTGTATATCAGCTCCCCGACGGGTACAAATTCGTATCCGCGGGCACGGAGGGTATCCAGCACGATGGGAAGCGCTTCCGCCGTATGCAGTCCGTTGTTGTGACAGAGAATGATCGAACCGCTTTTTACGTTGTCAACGATCCTCGAAGCGATATCCGAAGCGGACAGGTCTTTCCAGTCGAGGGAATCCACGTCCCACTGAATGGTGTAAAGCCCCATCGCCTTCGCCGTATCCACCAAAAGGTCGTCGTAATCGCCGTAAGGCGCGCGGAACACCTCCACTTCCTTGCCCGTGATCGCCTCGATCGCGTCCGTCGAAGAGGTCAGTTCCGCTCTTATCTCCGCTTCGCTCTGGCGCGACATATACGAATGCGTCGCGCTGTGCGTGCCGATTTCGTGGCCAAAACCGTCGATTTTTTTGACGTATTCGGGATACTTCTCCGTCCAGAACTCGACCATGAAGAAGGTCGCGCGCACGCCTGCCGAGGCGAGATTTTCGAGGATCGCGTCCGTATGCTCCGCGCCCCACGCGCAATCGAAGGAGATCGCGATCTTCTTGTCCTCCCGCTCCACCGAATAGATGGGAAGCGAGCGTTTCGCCGCCATGTAGACTTCCGCCGCGCCCGTGGCATGGGCGGCAAGTCCCGCAACGGTCAGAAACGCCGCCGCGCCGACGATCGCCGCCGCACGTTTTAAGCGTATCGTGATAAACCGCATTGACAACACCTATATGATAAAATATTGCGGAACGGGAATTATGGGGGATTTTGCGGAAATGAGCGTTTTTCCGTCGTTTCCGCGCCGCCGCCTTTCTTGTCCCGCGTTTTTATTGTATGAAAAAAAAGCGGAGTTAGAACTTCTCCCCGCTTTTTCCGCGCGCTGCCCGCTTTTTTTCTCCGAATCGGCATCCCTTTCCGACCGCTTCCGCGCGTTCCGACCTTCGGCCCGCGCCTCATTTCCCGCGCCATATCGGACCGCGCCGCGCACAATATGCGCATAAATCCGCAAACGGCGGGCCCGATTTTCTTTTCCTCGCGATTGCCCGCAATCCGCCGCAGAGGTCATACGCCTTTCGCCCCCTGCCCGCCTTCCGACGAAACCGCGCTTGCCCGTCTTCACCGCAAAAAAAAGCAGTCCGCGAATTTCTTCCGAACTGCTTTCACCGTTTTTGCGACCGCCCGAACGGGCGAATAAATGCCGTTTGAATTCAGACGAGGCGTGCGGGCGTCCCTTACTTTGCCGGTTCTTCGGGCGCCAGGAAGGCTTTCTTTGTCTTGCTCTTGCCGACGGAGCCGACGATAATGACCGCCAGCACGAGTGCGAACAGGAAGTAAAGCCCCATCGCCGTGGGAGGATATGTCAGAGCGGCAAAATAAAGCAGCACCATCGCAATGATATTGACGATAAATGTAACGATGACCATGCTGAATGCGAACGCTTTTTTCATGTTTTTATAGGTCATGCGATCGGGATTTGCCAGGCATCTGACCGAATAGACCGTATTGATGATAAAATAGATAAAAGTGATAAGCCAGCTGAGCAGGAACAGCAGTTCGAACGCAGCGAACACGACGTCCTCGTCCATGTCTCCGATCGCCGCCGCGAGCGCAATGTGATACTGAATCAGACTTCCCATTTCTTCCCAGGGCATAAAGAGTATCCAGAGCAGGAAAAACAACACAAGCGCGTTTTCCACCAGCGCAAGGATACTGACTTTCTTTTTTTGCACCATAATATTATTCTCCTTTCCGTAATTCTGGCGACTATTATAAAAATCAATCCGCTAAAAAAGTGCTAAAAAAACTGCTTTAAAAAAATTCTTTTTGGTTTTTTAAAAACAAAAAAACGCGGAAATTTTGATTTTCCGATTTTTCGGTAAATTTTATTCAAGAATGCGAAAAAACGGGCGAATCCCCCTCCGCTCAGACGGGACGTTGTTGACCTTTTATGGAAAATATGATAAAATAACAGTCGGCTATGAAACGGAAAAACATCATGAGAATCCTGTCTGTCGCCGCAAATACGCTGTTTCTGTTTGCGGGCAGTATCATTTTATTCGTTTTTTCCCGCGCGGAGAATCTTTCGGTTCCGGGCGGTTCGCCCGTCGTCGGGATATTTTCATTTATTTCGCTTTTATTGCTGATTGTAATCTTCATTATTGAATTCGTCTCCGCGCTCCGCATTTCCAGCTCGACCTTTCACACCGTGTTCATAGCGCTGTTTCTTCTCCTTTACGTCGTCTTTTGCCCTGATATGTTTTCGTTTTATAAACTTATCGGGGCGCCGCAGATCACGATCGCGGGGCAGATCGCGGGGGAATTCTCTTTCATCGGAATGGAAATCTCCCTTCTCAGCTTTTTTCGCCACGATTTCCGTACGGGCGGGAAAAAACTTCCCATGTATCCGTTATTGGTCGCCGCGGCGATAAGCGTCGTTTTTTATCTGCTGCCCTTTCCCTCCCAGGGCAAAGTTTTCATACACATTTTCTTTCTGATCGCGGTCATCGTCTGCTTTATCATCCTGCAGACGCGCTCTTATCTGGCGGATGTCGATAACGCCACGTTTGCCTTTGCGTCGGCGATATTTTCCGCCGTTGCGGGCATGCATACCGCCAACGCGCTTTACTATGACGGATACGTCCCCTATGCGGGAGGTCTGTCCTCCGCGTATATCTGGGTGTGCATTTTCTGTTTCTTCTGTATCTACCTGACGTTTTTCATCCGGATAGACCGCAAAGCGAGCCGCGCGGAAGATTATAAGCTGCAGAACGAGCGGCTGAAAATGAAGGTGCTCGTAGAGCAGATAAAGCCGCATTTTATCTCCAATGCCCTGACGACCATCAAATCGGGTTATCACAGCGACCTCGCGAAGGGCGACAGCGCGTTGGATCTGTTTTCGGAATATATGCGCAAGAGCATCTCTCTGATCGATACCGACTTCATTCCGTTCGAGGAAGAGTTGCAGAATATATTCCACTATATCGAATTTATCAATATGAGCCGCGCGCGCCCCTTCAACGTCATCTACAATATCGACGCAACCGATTTCCGCGTTCCCGCCTTTTCGCTTCAGCCGTTTGTCGAAAATGCCGTAAAATACAGTAAAGTCAACGAAAAAGCGGACGGATATATCATGATTTCCGCCGCAACGGAAGGCGATCTCACCGAAATCAAAATAACCGACAACGGCGTCGGATTCGATGTTTCGCAAATCAGCAGCGGCGCGCACGGAATCAGCAACGCGGCGGCACGATTCCGTCTTCTCTTCAATACGGAACCCGTGATCGTCAGCAGCCCGTCCGCAGGCACGGAAATCACGATAACTTTAAGGCATACGGAGGAGAACCAACCGTGAAGATCATTGTCGTAGACGACGAGATGGACGCTTTGCATGTGTTTTTGAACGAGATCATCGAGGCGCCGGGCGTGGAATATAAATTTTACCGCGACGACGAAGACGCGATCTGTAAGTATGTTTCGGAACACCCGATAGACGCCGCCTTTCTGGATATCAACATGCCCAGGATCAACGGCGTGGAACTTGCCGAAAAGCTGACGGAAATTTCGCCTTCCCTGAAAATCGTCTTCATAACAGGCCTTTCAATCACCGAAAACGATCTGCCCGAGCGCGTGCGGAAACACACCGCGGGTTTTTTGTACAAGCCGTATAATATGTCCAGGCTTCTGATGCTGCTCTCTCTCATCAAGGATAAAAAGCGGATATTAAAAGCCGAAATGTTCGATACGTTCGATTGCTTTATCGACGGTCAGAAAATCAAATTTTCTTCCGCCAAGTCGAAAGAGCTTTTCGCGCTTCTTCTCGCGTACAACGGGAAAACGCTGACGATGGGCGACGCCATCGCCCACCTGTGGCCGAACGGCGATGCGGACAAAAGCAAGATACTCTACCGCGATGCAGTATGGCGCCTGAGAAAAACGCTCGAGGACGCCGGCGTAAACTGCGTGGAATGGAGACGCGCGGTGCTGTCCGTAAACAAATCTCTCGTCTCCTGCGATTATTGGGATTATCTCCTCACGGGCAAGGGCAATTACTGCGGCGAATTCTGCAAATTGTACGAATGGTCGGTCGATTATCTCGCGCAGCTCGACAGAATCCGAGACAAAAATCAGGTTTGATCGCGCGCAGGCTTTTGAAAAGGGCGTGTGCTTGCCTTTGCGCCTGAATTTTGCATTTCCCCTTTTTATTTTATCGCCCGATCGGAGGATTTCCGTCTGCCGACCCAATCGGGACAAAAAAGAGAAGGCGCGCGGGGTCAGCCGCCCCCCCTCCCGGCGTTTTAGGTATTTTGATTGAAGACAG
>CASGEQ010000008.1 GCA_949300535.1 uncultured Bacillota bacterium | reverse complement strand
TCTCCGTGATCTTCATGCCCGCAAGGAGCGCGGCGTTGAAGAGCGTGGTGCTCGCCTGACAGACGCCTCCCCCGACCCCCTCGACGAACTGCCCGTCCTGGATGACCGCCGCCTTTTCGAACCCGTTCTCCTGCGTCCTCTCCCCCACCGTCTTGTTGAAGGAAAAGACTCCCCCGGGCGGCACGACCGTCCCGCCGATGCGGGAAGCGGCAAGAAAGATGTTGTGCGAACGCGGCGCGTTGGAGGCGTCGAAGCGTGTGGAAAAATCGGAAAGCAATTCGCTCTGCGCCCGCAAACTTTTCTCCGTCACCTCGGGCGGATACTCCCCGACGGAGAGCGAGATCTCCCGTTCCCCGCCTTCGAGCGCCGCCGAGATCTCGCGCAGCAACCCATGATAATCGCACGAGATCCCGCTCGTCTCGGGGAAATACTCAAAACCGTCTGCGTCAAAGCGCATCTGCGCATCCGTTCCCTCTTTCGCGTTCGCCCTGCATATCTTCTCCGCGAACGCCTCCGCTTCCGCGAACGTGCGCCTGACCTGCGCGGTGAGGGCTTCCCCCTTCTTTGCCCGCCGCAAAAGGGCGGACACGTCGTCCGTGAACGACAGCTCGGGATATTCCGCGACGAAATCGCCCGCGGGCGAATGCACGACGAGGGGCGGGAGCGTCTGCGCGATCTGCCTGCGCACCGCCGCCTCCGCGGCGGCAAAGCTCAAGCCGCCCACCTCCGCGCCGTTCACCGTGACGCCCTCAGCAACCGTGCGCGCGCACCCGCACGATAAAAAAAGGCTCCCCGCAAGGAGGAGCGTATAAAAGCATTTTGCCGTTTTTCTCATGTTCCTTCGCCCCCGCGCGACGAAATCCCCAGTGCGGCGAGCAGATCGCCGTCCGGAAAGAACTCCGGTTTCCCCATCGTCCGCCTTCCGTCGTCGACGTGCATATCCGAACCGCCCGTCACCAGAAGAGCGTGCGACCGCGCGAACCGCGTGAAGTATTCCGTCTCTTCCGCAGTATGCGTCGTATAGACGCATTCTATGCCGTCCAGCCCTTCGGAAACGAGGCGTTCCATGAATTTTTCGCGCTCGTCGAACGGCTTGGCGATGCGCCCGGGATGCGCGAGCACGGCGATCCCGCCGCAGGCATGGATGGCGTTGACCGCGTCCGTCGCCGTGGGACGGCACAGGTCCGAATATGCGGGCATGCCCTTGTCGAAATAGGCGAGATAGGTCTCTCCCACCTTTTTGTTCAGCTTGCGCGCGAACGCCCTGACCACGTGCATGGTATGGATGGGCGCGTCTTTTTTGAAATGTTCCTTTTCCGCGTCGGACATGGTCACGCTTAGTCCCAGAAAACGGTTGCCCTTTTCGATCATGTCCTCCGCGCGGACGAGCGCGCCGCGGACGCGCTCTTCGAGAAAACGGAAATACGCCTCGTCCCTGCGGCAGGCATAGCCGAGAACGTGCACCTTGCAGTCCTCGTACGAAGAAACTTCCCATCCCTGCACATAGGAAAGTCCCGCTTCGCGGGCGGCGGACTCCTTCTCTTCCGCGCCTTCCATGCTGTCGTGATCGGTCACGGAATACAGGTCGAGCCCCGCCGCCTTCGCGCGGGCGGCAAGTTCCTGCGGCGTATATTTTCCGTCCGAATAGACGGAATGAAGATGAAGATCGGCTCTCACGGTACGATCTTTCCTCCCTGAATGCGTATTTTGTTTGACTCTTTGCCGTACAGCGCACGCTCGGCGTGCGTACAGGTGAGGATGGTCTGCAAGTCCCCGATGCGCCCCACCAGCTTTTTCCTGCGGGGCAGGTCGAGCTCGCTCATTACGTCGTCGAGGATGAGCACGGGGGCTTCGCCCGTCAGCCGTTCGAAGATCTTCACCTCCGCGAGCTTCATGGAAAGCGCGGCGGTGCGCGTCTGCCCCTGCGAAGCAAATCCCTTCGCGTCCTTTCCGTCGATCAGGATCTTCACGTCGTCGCGGTGCGGGCCCACCGAAGTATATCCGAGACGGATGTCCCGCTCATAAGCCCCTTCCAGAGCGCGCAGGAGCGTTTGCGCGACCGTCTCCTCGTCCGCGCCGTAATCCCCTTCCATGCCGATCTCCAACGTCTCCGCGCCGTCCGTAAGATAAGCGTGCGCGTCCTTTGCGAGGGGCGAAAGCAACGCGACGAACTCCCTCCTCTGCCGCACGATCGCGGCGGCATAGCGGACGAGCTGTTCGTCCCAGACGGGCAACGTTTCCAGAATGAGCGAGGTATCGCGGTTTTTGAGCAGATTGTTGCGCTGATCGAGGATCTTGTTGTAGCGCAGCAGCGCGGTGCAGTAAGGGCGCGACGTCTGAGAAATGGAGAGGTTGAGGAATCTCCTGCGCTCGTCGGGGCCGTCCTGGATGAGGCGCAGTTCGCCCGGGGAGAAGAACACGCTGTACATATTGCCGAGAAGATCGACGCTGCGGCGGATCTTGCTGCCGTTGACACGCAGTTCGCGGCGGGTCTCGTAGATCTCCGCTTCGAGCGAAACGCCGCCGTACCGCCCTTCCGCCTCCGCGCGGATGTATGCGCATTCCTGTCCGTGGCGGATGAGCTGACGATCGTGCCGGATACGCAGAGACGAACCCGTGCAAAGGTAAAAGACCGCTTCCGCGCAGTTTGTCTTCCCCTGCGCGTTGCGCCCGAACAGGACGTTCACCCCGTCCCGGAAGCAGAAGGTCTCGTCCTCGTAGTTTCTGAAATTGTGCAGCGTTAATTTTTTTATGACCATTTCCGCAAAGTTCCGCAAAAACACTTTCTTTTTCGGCGATTTTGTACTATAATCAAACTGTATTATACCAAAAAACGCAAAAAAACAAAAGCATTTCAGAGGGAAAAATGGCGGAAAAAGCACAGTTTGAATTTTTATGGGATAAGATCCGCGACCGCGCGGAACAGCTTATCAAGCCCATCGCCTTCGAGACGTTCATCAAATCGCTCGTCCCCGTGGACGTCGTGAACAAAAAGATCGTCTTGCAGGCGAACACCGAGCTTGCGGCAAAACAGATCTATAAATCGCACGCCGACAAACTGCGCGAAGCGATCGTATCCTCCGAGGTCGGGCTCAGCGATTTCGTCATCATCGTCGAAGGCAGCGAGGAATATACCCTGCGCGAGGAATCGGACGCGCTTGAAGAAGCGGATCCCGTCGTCCTCGACAAGCGCTATACTTTCGATTCCTTCGTCGTAGGATCTTCCAACAAATTCGTCTACGCGGCGGCAAAGTCTGTCGCGGAAGCGCCGGGCGAAAACTTCAATCCCCTCTATATCTACGGCGGGACGGGGCTCGGCAAGACGCACCTCATGCAGGCGATCGCCAACGAGATCATCGCACGCCGCCCGACGATGAAGGTGCTATATACGACGAGCGAGAAGTTCCTCAACGAATATGTGGACAGCCTGTACACCAAAAAAAGCGGCGCGCGCGACAACGAGGCGCGGTTCCGTAACCGTTACCGCAACGTGGACGTGCTCCTCATCGACGACATCCAGTTCTGGGCGGGAAAATACGGCGTGCAGGAAGCCTTTTTCCACACCTTCAACGAACTCTCTTCTCAACATAAGCAGATCGTCATCTCATCCGACTGCCCCGCCAAGGAACTCTCCACGCTGGAAGAAAGACTGCGCACCCGCTTCGAAGGCGGGCTGATCGCGGACATCCAGCCGCCCGACCCCGAGACGAAGATCGCCATCCTGAAACGTAAGGCGTTGGAAAAGAAATACGTCGTGCCCGACGAAGTGCTCGCCTTTCTCGTCAAGGATTCGGACAACAACGTGCGCACCCTCGAAGGCAGGCTGAACACGGTCATCTTCGCGAGCAAACTGCACGAAGAGCCCATTTCGCTCAGCCTCGCGGCGACGGCTTTGCAGGAATCCATCAATACGGGAGATCAAGAGACGGTCACGCCCGAAGCGATCGTGCGGAGCACCTGCTCCTATTATTCCGTTTCCAAAGAAGACCTGCTCGGCAAGAACAAGCGGCAGGAACTCGTCCGCGCGAGACAGGTGTGCACCTACCTCATGTGCGAGATGCTCACCCTCCCCCTCGTGACGATCGGGAAGGAGATGGGCGGAAGAGATCACACGACCGTCATCTATTCCCGCGACAAGATCGCCGAGCTCATGCGCGTGAACGACCGCGTAGCGAAAGACGTGAACGACATCAAGAGCATCGTGCTCAAACAGTGACGTCTCGGCCGTGCGCCGCGCATTTCATACCATGCGAAAGAAGAACCCCCGAAGCGGGGTTTTTTCGCGAAAAGGAAGCCATATGATACGTTTTTCGGAAGGACAATACGACGCCGTCGTCATCGGCGCGGGACACGCGGGCTGCGAAGCCGCGCTCGTCCTCGCGCGGACGGGCTTAAAGACGGTGATGCTCACCCTCAACCTTGATTCCGTCGCGTTCATGCCCTGCAACCCCTCCGTCGGCGGCACGGCGAAGGGACACCTCGTGCGGGAGATCGACGCGCTGGGCGGCGAAATGGGGCTCAACGCGGACGCGACCGCATTGCAGATGCGCATGCTCAACGTCGGCAAGGGCGCGGCGGTGCAGTCGCTCCGCTCGCAATCGGACAAGAACGCCTACCATGTCCGCATGAAACGGGTGCTGGAAGGCACGGACAACCTGCGCATCGTGCAGGGCGAGGCCGCCGAGATCCTGACGGACGGCGAACAATGCACGGGCGTCGTCACCTCTTACGGCGGCGTGTTCGCCTGCCGCGCGGTCGTCGTCGCGACGGGCGTCTATCTCAACGCGCAGACGATCACGGGGGAAGTCGTCAAAGACAGCGGCCCCAACGGATTCGCGCCCGCTACCCTGCTGACGGACAGCCTCATCAGGCTCGGATATTCCGTCCGCCGCTTCAAGACGGGTACCCCCGCGCGCCTGGACGGCAGGACGGTGGACGTCTCACGCCTTCCCGTGCAGGAAGGCGATCCCGACATCTACCCCTTCTCCTTCATGTCGGACGGCGTTCCCAAAGATCAGACGCCCTGCTACCTCACCTATACCAACGCGAAGACGCACGAGGTCATTTTGAACAATCTCGACCGTGCGCCCCTCTACAACGGCACCATCTCCTCGACGGGACCGAGATACTGCCCCTCCATCGAGACCAAGGTCGTCCGCTTCCGCGACAAGGAGCGGCATCAGATCTTCCTCGAACCCGAAGGGAAAGACACGTCCGAGGTATATGTGCAGGGACTTTCCACCTCCCTCCCCCACGACATCCAGAAGGAGATGTACCGCACCGTCGAGGGATTGGAACACTGCGAGATCGTCCGCTACGCCTATGCGATCGAATACGACTGCATCGACACGCTGGACGTCCTTCCCACCCTCGAATTCAAAAAGATACGCGGCATCTACACCGCGGGACAGATCAACGGCACGAGCGGCTATGAAGAAGCCGCGGCGCAGGGGCTCATGGCGGGGCTCAACGCCTCGCTCAGACTGCGCGGAAAGCCGCCCCTCGTGCTTCGGCGCGACCAGGCGTACATCGGCGTACTCATCGACGATCTCGTTACCAAGGGTACGGACGAGCCCTACCGCATGATGACTTCCCGCGCAGAATTCCGCATTTCCCTTCGTCAGGATAACGCAGACGTGCGCCTCACGCAGCTCGGCTATGATTGCGGTCTGGTTACAGAGGAACGATATCAATGCTTCCTGGAACGCAAAGCGCAGCGCGAGCAATCGCTCAGAGAACTGGACGGGCGCGCCGATCAGAAACAGGCAAACGCGTTCGTGCAGGAATACGGCTATCCTCCCCTTTCGGGCGGCGTGACGTATGCCGACCTCATCCGCCGCGGCATTTCCCTTTCCGTACTTCGGGAGCGGTTCGGCATACTTTCCGACCTTCCCCGCGACGTCGCGGACAGCGCGGAAACGGAGATCGTCTATGCGGGATATCTCAAACGCAACGCAGAGCAGATCGAAAAGGCGAAAAAGATGGAGAGCCGCGAGCTGCCCGCCGATCTCGATTACGAAAAGATCGAAGGACTGCGGCTGGAAGCGCGCGAAAAACTCAACCGCGTGCGCCCGCTCAATCTGGGGCAGGCGGAACGCATTTCGGGCGTCAATCCCGCCGATATTGCCGTGCTCATGATCTATCTGAGCCTGAACGAGGGGAAATAGGAAACGGATATTTTTTCCCGAAATACCCGAAAATCGGAATCTTCCGACATAAAGTAAGCGCGGCTCCGCAACATGCGGAGCCGCGCCGTTAAATTATTTAATGAAATATCCCTGTTCAGTGTAAGCGTATGAAATATACTTGATCAGTGTAATAATTAAAAAAACTGATCTTTTTTACATTCTTTGTCTTATCCGCATTCCGCGAAGCGGCATTTCCGCGCGGCGGAACCGTTTCCCGATCAGAGCCCTTCCAGCTCGTCGAGCGTGAGAGAAAAGGCGGGAATGAAATGCTCAAAGAAATAATCGAGGGCGCGCATCTTCTTTTCTTTCAGCGCCGCGCCGATCGTCTTTTCCGCCTGCGAAAATTCCTTGTTACCCGAACGCAGTTCTTCCAGGCACTTGATATAAGCCGAGAGTTTGTCCGCCGCCTTGACGAACGCATACTCCTCGCTGTCTTTATCCGCCTGCAAATACGGCTCTATCCCCCCGCGCATTTCGGCGGGAAGCGTGCCCGCGATCTTCTCCACCGCGCGGCGTTCGAGCTTTTCGTATTCGCCGTGAATCTGGTTGTTGAAGTACTTCACGGGCGTGGGCATATCCCCCGTCATCACCTCGCTCACCTCGTGATAGAGCGCGTACAGCACCGCCTTTTCGGCGTTCACGCTGCCGCCGAATACGTCGTTCTCGATGACGACGAGCGCGTGCGTGAGCATGGCGACCGACTGCGAATGCTCCATGATATTCTCTTCGCGCACCGAACGCATGAGCTGCCAGCGCTTGATGAATTTCATTCTGTCCATATAGGCGTAAAAACGTTCCATACTTTCACCTCGGAGAAAATTATACTACATTTCCCGCAAAAATTCAATTGACTTTCGGGGGGAAATGACATATAATATGCTCAACAAATGCATAATCCGTCGTGGGTGCCGTAAAAGGCTGAGATGATACCATTCGAATCGGACAAGGTAATACTTGAACGAAAGTACAGGATACATAAGGAATTTCCGCCCGCGCTGTTGCGCGGGCGTTTTTTTAAGAGATCCGACGGACAAAGTAAGGAGGTTTGTATGTTTACCACCATTCTCTTGGCGGACGAAGAAACGCCCTGGTATCCCATCCGTTTCGATTCCCCGCTCAACATTGTGCGCGCCGTCGCGTTCTGGCTGACGATCGCCCTCGTGATCGCATTCATCGTCGGCGTTGCCGTCTTAAAAGACGACAAACGCAAAAAGTTCCTGAAAATCAGCCTGATCACCGCCGTTGCGTATGCCTGCGCCGTCGGGCTCACGCTCCTTTGCATGACCTTCGCGGAAGACGGGATCAAGCCCATCCTCTTCTATCCTCTGCTCGTGCTCATCGTGCTGATCGCCGCGTCTGCCGCCGCGCTGTATTTCAATCACTCCCTTGTGACAAAAATCGTGACGGGATGTCTGACGGGCGGCGCTCTGATCGCGACCCTTGTCTGCTCGGGAATCCACTTCGCGTCCGGCGAAGCGGCGGAAGATAACTGGCTGACAAACGATCAGGTCAACACGATCGGGCTTTACGTCTGCGTGGTGCTCCTTATCGCCGTCATCATCGCGCTCGCGTTCGTGTTCGGCAGAAAGGACAAAAAGGGATTTGACACAAAATCCATTTCTTATGCCGCGATCTGCATTGCGATGAGCTTTGCGCTCTCCTATCTGCGCATCGTGAAAATGCCCCAGGGCGGTTCCATTACCATCGCATCCTTGCTTCCGCTCATGATCTATTCCTATATGTTCGGCACCAAAAAGGGCGTATTTGCGGGCATGATCTACGGAATGCTGCAGGCAATTCAGGATCCCTATATCCTGCACCCCGCACAGTTTTTGCTCGATTATCCCGTCGCGTTCGCCGCAATCGGACTTTCGGGTATGTTCGCCAAGGTTTCCGCTCTGGATAAATATCCCCAGATTCAGTTCGCGCTCGGCGCGATCGTCGGCGGCGTGGGCAGATTCATCGTCCACTTCTTCTCGGGAATTTTTGCGTTCGGCGCCTTCTCCGGTTCAAGCGAGATGTCCGATATCATCCTTTACAGCCTCGGCTATCAGGCGGCGTATGTCCTGCCCGATATCGCGATCGTCGTTGTGGTCGGAATTTTCGTATTCAGTTCGAAAAACTTCGTAAAACAAGTCCGCAAGTTCAACGCGACCGCCGAAGAGAAGAAAGAACAGCTCGTCGCGGCGCAGGAGCCCAACCCGCAGGCATAACGGCGTTTTAACCTTTAACAGACAAACAGCCCCCAAAAGCGTTTGCTTTTGGGGGCTGTTTTTTATTTTCACCTATCAAACTTAATGATTACCCTTTCCCTGTATATCATTTCGGGACCTGCTGCTTTCATGCGTGCTTTGATATTTTCTTACGGCTATTTGCAAAGCATCATAGTGATCGCTCAAATATGAAGTTGTTAAATTCGTTGCAAAAGGGATTGATTCCGACTCCAAAGCTGTTTATGAGATTTCTTTTCGTACGTTGCCGTCATTCCCGTTCCCCTTATCTTTATTTTTTCTTTTGTCCTCCAAATTTGAAATGGAAACAAGCAAATTTATGATCGCCGAAACGCTCCCAGGTAACGAAGCCCAATAAGCACCGATTCCTGCCGTAAAATGAAGAATCAGAAGAACGACGGTTCCTATCAGCAGCACGAGCGACGCCGACAATAAAACAACCTTCTTAATTTCCCCTCGCTCATTTTTTCTATATATTAACATGTCTTTCCGTGATTGTCAATCTCCGCCGATGTTTTTCATCAGGCAAGTTCGGAGACAAAACATCGATATAACAACCGCCGCCCGATCATAAAATCGGGCAACGGTAATTCTCTTTATATCTCAATTACAGAAACTGCAACAGATCGACGAGGATGGCGAAGCCGAACAGGAGAATAAATCCCGCAACGTGGATGATCGCCTCCACCTTGCGATTGACGGGCTTACCGCGGATCCACTCGATGAGCGTAAATACAACTTTCGAGCCGTCAAGCGCGGGAATGGGCAGAAGGTTGAACACGGCGAGATTGACGCCGATATAACCCGCGATCTCCAAAAACGCGCGCATTCCCTGCGCGACCACCTGCGAAGTCACTTTGATCGTGGTGATCGGTCCGCCGAGCGCGGAAAGCCCGAGCACTCCCGTCAACAGTTCGCCCAAAATGCGGAAGATCTCTCCCGCTATGCGGAAGGAATAGACGAACGAACGCCCGAGCGTATCGAAAAATCCGAACCGATAGGAAGCGGACGCAAGCATATAACCCGTATAGTCTTCCCCTTCCGTATATTTGATGCCCAGCGCTTTCCAGATTCCGTCCGTATCGGCGCTGTTTTTGCTGACCGCGTCCGTGCGGAGCATGATCTTAACCGTCATTTCCTCGCGCACGTTCTTGCCGTTTTCCTCTCCCACGACGCGCGATACGCGAAATTCGACGAGATCGCCCGCCTTCTTTCCGTTTACCGCGCGGACGATGTCCGTCGTGAGATACAGATTCTTCCCCTCCGCCTGTAAAAAGATATCTTTATCTTGCAGGCAGTACTCCGCGGGGACGGTATCGGTCGGCTCAACCTCATATGCGGCGAGCATGGTCTGCCCGTAAGCGAAAAAGCTGATGATGATAATGACGAGCGCGAGCAGATAATTCATCAGCGCGCCCGCGATGAGGACGATGATCCTCTGCCACGGTTTCTTTTTGGTAAACGAATCGGGGTCGGGTTCTTTGACGACGATATTTCCGTTTTCGTCCTTTTCTTCTTCCAATCCGTCTTCGCCCTCAAACGCGCAATAACCGCCGAGCGGAATGGCGCGCACGGAAAAGAGTTCCCCCGTCTTTTTGTTGCGCTTTTTGAAGAGCGCGGGTCCGAACCCGACGGCAAACTCGTTGATCTTGAAATGAAAGATCTTGCCCGCGATATAGTGCCCGAATTCGTGGACGGTGATCATCACGAGAAGAATGAGAATAGCGAGCAGGACAGACCCGATCGTCGAGAGCACTTCCGCCGCCGAACAGAGATTATATACCATAGATCAAATCGTGCGCGGCTCTGCGCGCGCGAATATCTGCCTCCTTTAACTGTTCATAAGATGACACCGTTTCGCGCGGAATATGCGCGAGCGCATCACCGATCGTCTCCGCGATCTGCAAAAAGGTAATTTTGCCTTCTATAAACGCCCTGACCGCGACTTCTCCCGCGCCGTTGAGTACGGTCGGAAGCGTACCGCCTTCCTTTCCCGCCTGCACTGCGAGACGGAAACAGGGAAATTTCTCTTCGGGAAGCGGCTTGAAATGCAATGCGCCGATCTGAGCGAGATCGGGCGCGGGCGCACAAGGGAGCCGTTCGGGATAGGTCAGCGCGAGCTGAATGGGAAGTTCCATCGTGGGATACCCGAGCTGGGCAATCATCGCGCCGTCCTCAAACGCAACGAGCGAGTGCACAATGCTTTCGGGATGCACGACCGCCTTGATCTTCTCATAGGGCGCATTGTACAGCCAATGCGCCTCAATGACTTCATATCCCTTATTGAGCAGCGTTGCGCTGTCCACGGTGATCTTTGCGCCCATCTTCCATGTGGGATGACGGAGCGCATCCGCCGCTGTCACACGGGCGAGCTGTTCTTTCGTATAAGAATAAAACGGTCCGCCGCTCGCCGTTAAAATGAGTTCGGAGAACGAGGCATCGCGGCGAAATGCAAGTGCCTGCCAGATCGCCGAATGTTCGCTGTCCACGGGAACGAGATCGGCGCCGCTCTTTTTGAGTTCTGCCGCGACCAGATCCCCGCCGCACACGAGCGATTCCTTGTTCGCAAGCGCGACCCGAACGCCCAAAGCTGCGGCGCGGAGGGTATAGGCAAGTCCCGCAAAGCCGCCCGCCGCAATGAGCGCGACATCGCACCCGTTGAACGCTTCCTTCACGAGTTCTTCCGCCGAAAGCCGCTTCGTGCCTTCGGGAAGATCGCAGACTCCGCCGTCCGCAAGCCCCGCAAACGCGGGTCTGAACTCATACGCAAGCGCGGAGAGCGTCTCCCCGTCCCTGCCCCCGACGAGCGCGGAGAAGGCAAATTTGTGCGGATAGCGGCGGACGACGGCACAGACCTGCCTGCCGATACTGCCGCTGCACCCGATGAGCGCGATTTTTACCATATGTTCCCTCTTTGTAAAAACGTCCGCCACAGGCGGACGTCCTCTTTATCTTATGCAATCCAACGCGTCAACATGATTCGCGCCACACAAACGAGACATACGATCAGGCTCGCATAAAGGCTGGAATCGATCCTGTCGAGCACGCCGCCGTGACCGGGAAGGCATTTCCCCATATCCTTGATCCCAAGTTTGCGCTTGATCGCGCTCTCCACGAGATCGCCGAATTCCGCAAATGCCGCCGTCAGGATACCCAACGAAATGAAGAATATGAGATTCACCCACTGGAAATTCATATTCCCGAAAATCCCGTAATATGCGAAGAAGATCGCCGCCGCTCCGAGCGCTCCGCCGATGAGCCCTCCGAACCCGCCGATGAGCGTCTTGTTCGGACTCACATTGGGCGCGAGCTTTGCCGGCACCTTTTTGCCGAACAATCTGCCGAATACATAGGCGAAACTGTCCGCGATCGGGCAGATCGCAAAGACGTAAATCACGGAGATGTCCGAATATTCGGGCATATGGTTACACCCCGAAAGCACGAGCAGGAATACCGAGGGATACAGGAGCGAAAGCATCGCATATCCCGTCGATTCCAGCGAGACTTTTTCGTGCGCGAACACTATCATGCCGAACAACAGCGCGACCGCCGCAATGAACACGACGAACGTGAGATGCGCGGAATAGTTGGTATTGGGGATATATCCGAGATCGGGATCGGCGACGGGAGGCGTCGCAACCAGTTTGAAGATCTCGTCCGATACCGCAAAGCAGATGATCACGAGAGGCGCGAATATCCCCACGATGATCTTCTGTGAAATATGGATCTTATCTCCGAACGCCCGAAGCATCTCGATCGTCCCGCAGACCGTGAAGATCACGACCAGCAAGTCGAAACAGAGAATATGAACGTAAATTTTCAACAGGAAAAACGCGATAAGCACCAGCATATACACGATCCCTGTGAGCAGCCTTTTTAACATATTGTAATCACCAGACGGGCGTAAGCCCGTTTATTCCGTTCGCCCGAACCTTCTTTCACGGCTTTTATAAGCGTTCAATGCGCTCTCAAAATCGCGCTCGGAAAAATCGGGAAACAGCTTATCCGAAAAGTATAATTCCGTATAAGCGCATTGGAAGAGCAGAAAATTGGAAAGACGGCACTCCTTGCCCGTTCGGATGAGAAGATCGGGATCGGGAAGTCCTGCCGTATCGAGCAATGCGGAAAACTCCCCTTCCGTAAGCGGTTTCCCGCCCGTTACGGCGCGGTTGACGGCGCGCAAAATCTCCTGCCTTGCGCCGTATCCGATAGCAAACACCAGCGTTCCCGCCCTTCCGTCCGCCGCTTTTCTTTGACTTTCCGCGATCAACCGCGCGATGTCTTCGGGCAACAGGGACAGATCGCCGATCACACGAAGCGCAATCCCCTTTTCTGCAAGTTTATCCGCATTCTGCGAAAAATATTCGCGAAACAGAGAAAACAGCCCCTGTAATTCCTCGCGGGGGCGGTTGAAGTTTTCCGCGGACAGCGCATACAGCGTGAGGATCCTGACCCCCGACGCAAATGCGTGCTCCGCAAGGCGGAGCATCCGTTTCATTCCTGCACGGTGCCCCGCAGAACGCGGCATGAGCCGTTTCTTTGCCCAGCGCCCGTTTCCGTCCATGATGACTGCGACGTGCACGGGGATTTTCCCTCTTTCTGCCCCGTTCGGAGAGCCCATCAGATGGTCATCAGCTCCTTTTCTTTCGCCGCGACGATCTTATCGATCTCTTCCACGCTCTTTGCGACGTCCTTTTCTACGTCCGCTTCGCAATCGGCAACGGCGTCCTCGGAAAGCTCCTTGTTCGTCTTCATCTTTTTCAGCGCTTCCATCGCCTCTCTGCGGTTGTTGCGCACTGCGACTTTCGCGTCTTCGCCCATCTTTCTGACCTGCTTGACGATCTCCTTTCTGCGTTCCTCGGTCAGTTCGGGGAACACAAGGCGGATGACGGTGCCGTCGTTGGAGGGATTCAGACCGATATTCGATTGCAGGATCGCCTTTTCGATCGCTTTGAGAAGGGATTTATCCCAAGGACTGATCACGAGGCATCTCGCGTCCAGAGCGGAGACGTTTCCGAGCTGGTTCAGAGGGCTTACGCCGCCGTATGCCTCTACCTGCAATTTATCCAGAATGTGCGGGTTCGCGCGGCCCGCGCGGATTGCCGAGAACTCCTCGCGCAGAACGCTGACCGTCTTTTCCAGTTTGTCTTCGAGTACCAGAAAGATCTCTTCTACCTGTTCGTTTTCAATCATTGTCTCTCTCCTTATTCGTTTGATATGAGGGTTCCGAGCTTCTCGCCGCACACCGCGCGGATGATGGAATCCTTTTCATTGAGCGCGAACGCGAGCACGGGGACGTTGTTTTCCATACACATGGTCGCCGCCGTCGCGTCCATCGCCTTGAGCCCTTTGTTGACGATATCCCCGAACGTGAGCCGATCGTACTTTTTGGCGTTCGGATTGACGTTGGGGTCGGAATCGTAAATCCCGTCGATGTTTTTTGCCATGAGCAGTACGTCCGCATTGATCTCGCAGGCGCGCTGCGCCGCCGCCGTATCCGTCGAGCAATAGGGATTGCCCGTGCCGCACGCCATGATGACGATACGCCCCTTTTCAAAGTGATGCAGCGCCTTGCGCAGAACGTAAGGCTCCGCGACCGAAATCATGTTGAGCGCCGTCTGTACGCGGGTCGGAATGCCCTTCTTTTCGATGGCGTCCATCATCGCGAGCGAATTGATGACCGTCGCGAGCATACCCATATGGTCTGCCGTGGCGCGGTCCATATTGGTGCCCTGTCTGCCGCGCCAGAAGTTCCCGCCGCCGATGACCAGCGCGATCTCCACGCCCATCTCGTGCACTTTGACCAGCTGATCGACGACCATTGCGATCACGTCTTCATTGAGTCCGAACTTCTGATCGCCCGCGAGGGCTTCCCCGGAAAGTTTGAGTAAAACGCGTTTGTATTTGGGTTTCATAATTTTTCTCCCTGCGTCCGTTTTAGACAGTATACCATAACCGCGGGAAAAAAGCACCTAAATTTGAGAAAAAACGGAAAAAAACATAAACTTTTCAAAAGTCGTTCTCCGACGCGCCGCCCGCCGCGCTTTTTCATACCATGTCCGACGTTATCCGCGCTTTGCCTTACCCATGTCGCGGGAAACACGGCGCTGCCGATAAGCGATTTTATCCGCCTTCTCCGCGTCATGTCCCGATTGCATGGTTTTGTGTAAAAAAGGCGTCCCCGTAAAGGAGACGCCTTTGACCTGCATACAGGTTATTTCTTCATGGATTCGACCTGCTTCGCAACTTCCTCGGAGAGGTCCTCGTTCTTCTTTTCCAGCCCTTCGCCCATCACATAGAAGCAATAAGCCTTCAGGGAAATGGGAGCGCCGACTTTCTTGGAGGTCTCGGAAATGAGCTGTGCGATCGTCTTGTCCGCATCCTTGACGAACTTCTGATCGAGCAGGCAGTTCTCTTCATAGAACTTCTTGATCTTGCCCATGACGATCTTTTCCGCGATCGCAGCGGGCTTGCCCTCGTTCATGACTTCCTTCGTGAGGATTTCCTTTTCCTTCTCGAGCGTCTCGGGAGCGACCTGAGCCGCCGTCATATATGCGGGCTTTGCAAATGCGACGTGCAGAGCGACGTCGTGTGCGAGCGCCTTCGTGTCGTCGTTGACGGGCGCGTCGAAATCGAGCATAACGCCCAGCGTGCCGCCCATGTGGATATAGCTTTCAAGAAGTCCTTCGCTCGTGTAAACGGTGAAGCGGCGGACGGAGATCTTCTCGCCGATGACCGCGATCTGCTCTTTGATGAACAGCTCGACCGTCTTGTCCTCGCCGACGAGGTTCTGAGCGAGCAGTTCCTCGACCGTTGCGGGCTTGGTCGCAGCGATCTGCTTTGCGATCTGCTTTGCAAGTTCATGGAATTTATCGCCCTTTGCGACAAAGTCGGATTCGCAGTTGACTTCGAGCAGAACGCCGGTATTGCCCTCGATGTAGCTCGTCACGATGCCTTCCGCCGCGATTCTCGTCGCCTTTTTCGCCGCCTTCGCGATTCCGCGCTCGCGGAGAAGTTCCACTGCCTTGTTCATGTCGCCGTCTGCGTCGACCAGCGCGCGCTTGCAATCCATCATACCCGCTCCCGTCTGTTCACGGAGCGTCATTACGTCCTTTGCGGTAAATGCTGCCATATCTGTATTCTCCTTATATTTTCCGAAATTATTCCGCTTTTTCCTCTTCCGCAGCCGCTACGACTTCCTCGATGGAAGCGGGCTCTGCCGCGGGAGCTTCCTCTGCGGAAACAACGGGCGTTTCGCCCTGGTTTGCCTCGATGACCGCGTTTGCGATGACGGATGCGATGAGTTTGATCGCGCGGATCGCGTCGTCGTTGCCGGGAATGACATAATCGATGAGGTCGGGATCGCAGTTGGTATCGGTGATCGCGACGATGGGAATATGAAGCTTGCGCGCTTCCGCAACGGCGATGTCTTCGTTATGAGGATCGACGACGAACATCACGCCGGGCATGGTCTTCATGTCCTTGATACCGCCGAGATTTTCCTGCAGTTTTGCCATCTCCTTTTTGAGTCCGAGCACTTCCTTCTTGGGCAGAAGATCGAACTCGCCGCTCTCTTCCATTTTCTCGAGCTTTTCGAGGTACTCGATTCTCTGGCGGATGGTCTTGAAGTTGGTCAGGCAGCCGCCCAGCCAACGGGAATTGACATAGAACTGTCCGCAGCGCTCAGCCTCTTCCTTGATTGCGTCCTGGGCCTGCTTTTTGGTCCCCACAAAGAGAACGCTCTTGCCCGCCTTGACCTGCTCGACAACGAACGTGTACGCCTCTTCGATCAGCTTCGCCGTCATTTCAAGGTCGATGATGTGAATGTCGTGACGCGCCGCGAAGATGTACTTCTTCATCTTGGGGTTCCATTTTCTCGTCTGATGTCCGAAGTGGACGCCTGCTTCGAGAAGCTGTTTCATCGTGATAACTGCCATTTTTGTTTCCTCCGTTTTACCTCCCCTTTCCGTATGGTAT
>CASGEQ010000007.1 GCA_949300535.1 uncultured Bacillota bacterium | reverse complement strand
GCCGTCCGTAACATAGCAGCCCGCGACCGTTCCGACGCCCGTGATGTTGAACGTCTGGCGCACTTCGCATTTGCCCATATAGATCTCGTGATATTTGGGAGAAAGCATTCCTTTGAGCGCCGCTTCCATATCGTCGAGCAGTTCATAGATGATGCGGTAGGTGCGCACGTCCACTTTGCTGCGCTCCGCGAGCGTTTTCGCCTTGGTATCGGGGCGGACGTTGAATCCGACGATGATCGCATTGGAAGAATCCGCGAGCATGACGTCGCTCTCGTTGATCGCGCCTGCCGCCGCATGGATGACCTTGACCTTGACTTCCTCGTTGGAAAGCTTTTCAAGCGACTGTCTGACCGCCTCGACGGTACCCTGCACGTCGCCCTTGACGATGACGTTGAGTTCCTTCATCTTGCCTTCCGCAACCTGAGCAAACACGTCGTCCAGCGTGACCTTGGTCTGTTCCTTGATCATGGATTCGCGCTCTTTGTTCTTGCGCTCTTCCTGGAGCTGCTTCATAAGCGCCTGATCGACCGCGAAGATCGCGTCGCCCGCATTGGGGACGTCTTCAAGTCCGAGCACGGAAACCGCCATGGACGGACCCGCCTCTTTGACCGTTCTTCCCTTGTCGTCGATCATCGCGCGGACGCGGCCCATCGTGGTGCCCGAAATGATGTTGTCGCCCGTGCGCAAAGTGCCGTTCTGCACGATCACGCTTGCCATGGGACCTTTGCCTTTATCCAGCTTCGCCTCGATGATGACGCCCTTCGCCTTGCGGTCGGGATTTGCTTTGAGTTCCTGCATTTCCGCGACGAGGTTGATGCTTTCGAGGAGCTTGTCGATTCCCTCGCCCGTCTTTGCGGAAACGGGAACGACGATGGTATCGCCGCCCCACTCCTCGGGAACGAGGTTATATTCGAGCAGCCCCTGTTTGACCTTGTCGGGATTGATATGCGGTTTGTCGATCTTGTTCATCGCGACGATGATGGGAACGTTTGCCGCCTTGGCGTGATTGATCGCCTCCACCGTCTGCGGCATGATTCCGTCGTCCGCCGCTACGACGAGGACGACGATATCCGTCACCTTTGCGCCGCGCGCGCGCATTGCCGTAAATGCCGCGTGACCGGGCGTGTCGATAAAGGTAATGCTCTTGCCGGCGCCGAACGTAACCGTATATGCGCCGATATTCTGCGTGATGCCGCCCGCTTCGCCCGAAGTGACGTTGGTGCTGCGGATCTTATCCAGAAGCGACGTCTTGCCGTGGTCGACGTGTCCCATGACGGTGACCACGGGAGCGCGGGTGACCGTGTTTTCGGAATCGTCCGCGCCGTGCGCTTCGGAAAGCACTTCCTCTGCGGTCTTTTCGGGTTTATATTCGAGGTCGATCCCGAGTTCGAGCGCGATAAACGCCGCATTGTCGTAATCGATGGACTCGTTGACCGTCTTCATGACGCCTTCGCGGAACAGGCGCTTGGTGATCTCCACCGCGCTGATCCCGAGCTTTTCGGAAAGCACTTTGATGGGGATTTCCTTGGAAGTCACGACCGCATGATCGATCTTGATGGTCTGAACTTCCTTCTTGACGCCTTTCTTTGCAAAGCGCGCCTTTCTGTATCCGCTCTTATCTTCATCGAAATCGCCGATATCCGCTCCCTGCTGGCGCTGAAGCGCGCGTTTGGAAACGGGGCGTTTTTCGACGTATGTCTTTTCAAATTTTTTCTGCTGTCCCGCAAAATCCCTTCTCTGTGCGGGAGCGGGAGCAGGCGCGGGCGCCGCGGGTCTCGGCCTTGCGCCGCCCTGCGGACGGGGCGCATACGAAGGCTTTGCGCCCGGAGTGCGCGCGCCCTGCGGTCTGTCGCCCTGCGGACGGGTGCCGTATGCGGGCCTCGTTCCCGTACGGTTGTCCGCGCGATAAACGGGACGTTCTCTTCCCTTCGCCTCTTCGGGGCTCGCCTTTCTCACGATAAAGGACGGAATCGGCTTTTCCGCAGGCTTCTCGACGAGCTTCTCGGCGGGCTTCTCCGCCGGCTTTCCGACGGGTTTTTCCGCCTTCGGAGCAGATTTTGCCGCAGGTTTTTCCGCCGCCTTCTCGGCGCTCGGTTCGGACTTCTGAGCTGCGGGGCTTTCGGCAGTCTGTTCCGCTTTCGGAGCCGAAGCCTTTTCCGCAGGTTTTTCCGCGGGCTTTTCCGCGGCCTGCGCCGTTTCCTGCGGAACCTCGGTTTGTTCTGCCTGACGGCGGGCTTCCTCCTCCGCGCGTTTTGCGTTGACGGCAACTTCCATCTCTCCCAGTTTTTTCAGGATATCCGAAAGCTGTTTTTCCGTAGACGATACCGCTTTCTGCAATGCGCCGATTTCTTTCTCGCCCAACAGTCCGCCTAATTTTTCGATGTTTTCGTAAGCCATTCTACTCTTCCAATCCTCCGCAATACTCAGTAATCTGACCCTTTCCCGCCTCGCGGAAAATCGCTCCCGCAAGACTTTTATCTCTCACCGCCGCCAGAACGCAATGCTCTTTGCCGACGAGCGTCTCCAGACCCTCCGCCATGACGAGCGGACAGTCGAATTTCCGTCTGAATTTGAGAATTTCCTTCCACGAATTTTTCGCGACGCCTTTATCCGCGACCAGCAGGAACACGTCCCGCTTCAATGCCGCGACAGCATTCACGCCCAGCGTGAGCCGCCCCGCGCGCTTTGCAAATCCGAGATAGGCCTTTATTTTACTTCCCGGCAAGGAACTCCTCCTCGATCCGCGCGTATACGCCGGCGTCCACCTCGCAGGAAAACGTCTTGTGAAGAAGTTTCGCCTTGTTGAGTTTTTTGATACACGCCTCGCTGTTGCAGATGTATGCGCCTCTTCCCGGGAGCTTCCCCGAAAAATCCAGTCTGATCTCCCCCGCCGCGTTTTTCACGATGCGGAGCATCTCTTTTTTCGGTTTCATCTCCCTGCACGCGATACACATGCGGAGCGGGATCTTCTTTTCTTTGGGCATTTATTCCTCCGTTCCCTCCGACGGTTCTTCCTCTTCGGACGCCATCGCGTCGAGATTGAGTTTTGCCGCCGCCGATTCGCTCTTGACGTCGATCTTCCAGCCCGTCAGGCGAGCCGCAAGGCGGGCGTTCTGTCCGTCTCTGCCGATCGCGAGAGAGAGTTTATCGTCGGGCACGACCGCGATCGCGGACTTTTCCGCAAGCTGCGTGACGGAGATGACCGTCGCGGGAGAAAGCGCCTTCGCGATGAATTCGAGCGGGTTCTCGCTCCAGAGAATGATGTCGATCTTCTCGCCGCCCAGTTCCTGAACGACCGCGTTTACGCGGGAGCCCTTGTTGCCCACGCAAGCGCCGACCGCGTCGATTCTCGGGTCTTCCGCGTGGATCGCCATCTTGGTTCTGTGTCCGGGCTCGCGGGAGATCGCCTTGACGACGACCGTTCCCTGCTTGATCTCGGGCACTTCCTCTTCAAAAAGGCGCTTGACAAGTCCGGGCGCCGAACGGGAAACGAGCACCTGCGCGTTTCTTCCGCCGCTGCGCACCCGCTTGACATAGACCTTGATTCTGTCGTTGACCTCATATTTCTCGCCGGGCACCTGATCCTGCGGCAGCATAAGCCCTTCGATCTGTCCCTTGCCCAGTTCGACATAGACGTTTTTCATATCGACTTTGCGCACAAATCCGCTCATCAGTTCCCCTTCCTTGTCGGAGAACTCGGAAAGCGTGTTGTCGCGCTCCGTCTCGTGCAGTTTCTGCAAAATGACCTGCTTTGCGGTCTGAGCGGCAATTCTGCCGAAATCCTTGGGGATAAACTCTTCGGAAAGGACTTCTCCCACCTTTGCGTTCTTTTTGATCTCCTGCGCGTCTTCGAGGGAGATCTCCCCGTCCTCGGTCGCCTCGCCCTCGACGACGACGCGGTTCAGATAGAATTTGATGGTGAATTTTTCGGGATTCAGACGGACTTCGACGTTCCCCGATTCGCCCATAAACTGCTTTTTGTACGCAGAAGCGAGCGCATTCTGCAGGGCTTCGATAAACACCTCTTCCCCGATACCCTTTTCACGTTCCAGATCGGCAAGCGCCAAAAAGAAATCCTTGTTAACCATTTTGCGTTATCTCCTCGTTGATTCTGACTGTCAGTCTAATTTGATCGCAAGATTCATCTTCGCGATCTGCGGAAGGGAAAAGCACTTTTCGCCCTCCTCGGTGCGCACGGTCGCGGATTGCCCGTCGAATGCACACAGCACGCCTTCGTAATACTTCTTTCCGTCGACGGGCGCATAGAGTTTCACCTCGACTTCCTCGCCCATGTGCCGTTCATAGTCCCGCGGCGTCGTGAACGCGCGGTCCAGCCCGGGGCTGGAACAGTTGAGCGTATACGGGGCGCCGAATGTGGGATCCAGTTCGTCGAGCGGTCCGTCGATCGCCCTGTGGAACTTTTCGCAGAGAATGAGATCGACGCCGCCGGGTGCGTCGATAAAGACGGTCAGGGACGGTTCGCGCAGATTCCAGCGGGCTTCGACGATCTCGACGCCAACCTCTTTTGCGATCGGTTCCAGAAATCTGACCACTTCTTCGGTCGGTTTTACTTGCATAAGGACCCCCTTATAAAGAAATTTGAGAGTGGCGAACCACTCTCAATCTCTTGTTCATCGATTAAGCGACCTTATTATAACATATCCGTTTTAATTTGGCAAGCATTTTTTCTCTTTTATCAGCTCAATAAAAATTTTTGCCGTAACAAATGCGTCGTCATACGCCCTGTGGTGATTGAACGTGAAGCCGTAATGATCGGCGAGCGTGTTGAGCTTGTAATTGGAGAGGAACAGAAGCTCCTGCCCCAGCGCGAGCGTATCGTACTGTTTCTGATCGAAAATGTATCCCTCTTTCTCCCCGTAGTAGCGGATGAACTTATAGTCGAACTGCACGTTATGCCCGACGAGGATACAGCCGTCGCAGAATTTGTAGAAATCCGCAATGACGTCCTCTATCGGGGGCGCGCCGACGAGCATGGAATCGTCGATTCCCGTAAGGGACACGATCTCCGCGCTCAGCCGCACGGGGCAGGCGACAAAGGTGGAAAACTTTTCGCAGATCTGTCCTCCCTCGATCTTGACCGCGCCCACTTCGATGATGCGGTCCATCGCGCCTGCGGCGGGCGTGTTGTTGAGTCCCGTCGTTTCCAGGTCGAAGACGACAAACTTCTTTTCGGCGAATTCCGGCGGCAGCTGCCGCTCTTTGAACATGGTAGCCTGCCTCAGATCGCTCGCAGGCTCGGGAAATACCGCCTTGTACTTTGCGGGAACGGGACGGGACGGACGCGCTTCGGGCACAAACCCTTCGGGCGGCGCGCCGTAATCCACGGCCTTCGCGCGGAAGGAAAGGCTGCCGTTAAAGAGTTCGTTATCCCCTGTAAGGCAGATAAAATCGCCCTGTTTGATTTCCCGTACTTTTTCCACCGTCGCCTTTTTGGTGAAGTAGTTGACGCGCAGCTGCGCGCTCCCGTCGGTGAGCGAGAAAGAAAAATAAGGCTTGCCTTTGCTCGTCTGTTTTTCCTGAATATAAGTCACCCGACCGCAGACGGAAATGCCCGCCGCTTCCGAAGTGAGGTCCGCCATGTAGATCGCGCGCGTCGGTTTCGCCCCGTCGATCGGCTCATAGCCCGTTACGGCAAACGAACGCGGCGCGAGGACGATCTCGGCGGGCTCGATCTCCTCCCGTTCGATCTCGGGCGACTCCCGCTCCACCGTACGCACGTTGCCGAAATACGTCCCGCAAAAGCTCTTCTGCAATTCCGCGTTCAGCGTATTGAGGATCTCTCCCGAATCGAACTGCGCGCGCTCCGATTGACCCGCGTCGATGAAGAACCTCGCTCCCCCGTCGTCCTTGACGACTTCGATGTCCTGCGGCGAGAGAAAGGCAGCGGCGGCAGGGAATTTTTTGCGCAGAATCTCCGCGATCTTTCTTCTGATCGCTTCCTCGTCGGGCACGAATTTCACGATGTGTGCGCGCCCCGTAAATCCTTCGGGGACGAACGCCTGAGAGACCTCGTCGGCGTGTTTCGCGTCCTCGGGAGAATAGTGAAGATCGGTGGCGAGATGAAAGGTCGCCTCCGTCCCTTCGACGGTGATTTTTTGCAGGACGGCGCGGCGCAGCCCCTCCGCCGTCCTGATTTGTTCCAGATATTCTTCGCTCTTCATTGCAGCAATTCTTCCAGTTTTTCCATGAACGCGCGCTCGGCGTCCCCGACGGCAACGCGCTCGTTTTCCTTTCCTTTCTGTAAAATGAGGCAGTATTCTCTGCCCCCTGCGATCCCGAGATCGCAGTCCTTCGCCTCTCCCGGCCCGTTCACCACGCAGCCCATGACGGCGATTTTCAGCTTCTTCTTCACCCCGCGCACGCGCTCGTTCACCCGCGCGGCGAGCCCCATCGAATCGTACTGGCACCGCCCGCACGTCGGACAGGATACCACTTCCACATATTCCGTTTCCAGACCGCAGGCGCGGAGGATATTCCGCGCGGCATATACCTCTTCGACGGGATCCGCGGTCAGGGAAACGCGGATGGTATCGCCGATTCCTTTGAGAAGCAGCGCGCCGATACCGATGCTGCTCTTGATAACGCCCATCTCCTTCGTGCCCGCTTCCGTCACGCCGACGTGGAGCGGGTATTCCGTCCGCTTCGCGAGAAGCTCGTACGCCTCGACCGTGAGCGGGACGGAGGACGCCTTGACGGAAACGACGATATCGTACACGCCGTGCCGTTCGAGCGCGGCGACGTTTTCGAGCGCGCTCCCGACGAGCGCCTGTGCGCTCCTGCCGTATTCGCGCAGGAAATTTGCCTCTATGCTTCCCGTATTCGCGCCGACGCGCACGGGAATGTGATGCGCTTTGAGGCAATCGGCGACGAGGGCGATCCCCTGCTCCCCGCCGATGTTCCCGGGATTGATTCTGATCTTATCCGCGCCCGCCTCGACGGAAAGCACGGCAAGCCGCGGCGAAAAATGGATATCCGCCACGACGGGAATTCCTGCCTGCTCTCTGACCTTCGCGATGGCGCGGGCGTCCGCCTCGTCAAGCACGGCGACGCGCACGATATCGCAGCCCGCCTCGCGAAGGCGTAAAATTTGAGCGACGCTTCTTTCCACGTCGCTCGTCTTTTCCGTCGTCATGCTCTGTACGGCGATCTTCCCGCCGCCCAGCACAACGCCGCCTACGTTAACTGTTTTCTTCATCCGATTTATCCGATTTCTTCTCCATCATTTTCTGCAGCTCGCGCATGAACTCGGAGACGTCCGCAAACGAACGATAGACGGACGCATATCTGACATAGGCGACTTCGTCCAGCTTCTTGAGCCCTTCCATCACCATTTCCCCGATGCGCTTGGAGGAGATCTCCTGTTCCATGGAGTTATATACCCGCTTGGTGATCTCGTCGACGAGCGCGTCGATTTTTTCGATGGGAATGGGGCGTTTTTCCGCCGCCTTGATAATTCCCCGTTTGATCTTTCCGCTGTCGAACGCCTGGCGGTTTCCGTCCGATTTGACGACGAGAATAGGCGTCATTTCGATGGTCTCGTACGTGGTGAAGCGCCGTCCGCAGTTCACGCATTCACGGCGGCGTCGGATGGTGCGGTCGTCGTCAGCCGATCGGGAATCGATGACGCGGCTTTCGGTGCAGTTACAATACAAACAGCGCATATTTCCCCCCCTTTGTCCTTAAATCTGCTATATATACGCAACAACTTACCTTATTATAGCACATTTTGTATATTTTGTAAAGACTTTTTTCTGCATTCCCGCTGACGGAAGCGCCGTTTCCTCAATCATGCGGGGGATAAAAGCGTCATTCCTCAAAAATCTGATGATCGCGGACATATTCGAGCAGGATAAGCCCGGAACCTGCAAGCGCCAGAAACACGCAAACGGGGAACGGCGTCACGACGGCAAAGGAATCGGAATACGCCCAGCCCAGCCTTACGTGCAGGACGGCGGCGACAAACGCCGCAACGGAGGACGCAAGGCCGAGAATATAATCGACCATCTTGGTTTCGCCGCGCGAAAAGGTGCGGAAAGTGACAACAAGAAAAAGTGCAAATGAAAGCGAACCGAACACGATCAAGGCACAGATCTCCGCTTTCCGCTCTTCCGATTGCAGTAAATTCTGAAAGAGAAAGGTGGATAAAACGATGCCGACGGCAGAAACGAGAACGCCGAGCAGATTGATCAATTCCGCTGCGATCTTCGTTTTCCGCTTCGGACGGTCATATTTAAGAGGATCCTTCCCGTGCAGGGGATGATCGCGCTTCATGAGAAACCGCTTTAAAACGACGCCGTTCCGCTCCACGCTCTCCTCTTCCGCGACGGTAAAGCCCAGCTTTTCGAAAAATCCGCGGGCGGTCAGGGAGGCATGCACGGTATATCCCTTTGCCTTGCAGCGGATCATGAGCGCCGTGCACAGCGCCTTTGCAATCCCTTTCCGCTGATAATCCTTGTGCACATACAGGCGGTCAAGTTCGCCGTTTGCGTCCATATCCGCAAAGCCTACGATTCTGACGCCGTCTTCCGCGACCAAAGTATCGTTTGCGAGGAATTCCTCGTTCCAACGCGCGAGATCGGGTTTTCCGTCCGCCCATGCGTTCAGCTCGGCGGGGGTATATTCCTCCGTACAGGCAGAATGCACCGTATCGTAAAACAGACGTCCCAACGCCTCGCAGTCTTCCGCGCGATATTCCCTGATGTCGATCGTCATAAGTCCAACTCCGTAACACTTCCCAAAAATTCAAAGCGCGAAGACGCGGAATTTCCGCACCCGCACGCCAAAACAGACAAATTCGTTAAAAACGCTTGCGTCCATAACGCCCGCGGAATTTCCGCACCCGCGCGACATAAAAGACAAAAGAATCCCGTCCCCTTCTCAGACTCCGAGAGGAAGATAGATCATCTCCTCGCGGCTGCTCACGTCGGGCATGCCCGACATTTTGGAAGAACTGAACTGAAACAGAATCAGATTCCCCGTCTGAGGGTCCGTTCTCACCGCCGCGCTGACTCCGCAGACCTCGGGATCGAACAGCGCGCCGCCGCCCGTCTTCTCCGAATAGGAAAAATAATACTCCGTTCCGAGCGCGGTTTCGCGCTCGCTCGAACAATACGCCTTTACCCCGTTGAAACTGAAAAAGCACCGTCCGAAAAAGTCGGTATTAAATTCCAGCGTTTCGGGAACGCCGACGACGTAATACTCCCCGTCGTCCCGCTGCCATTTCCCCTTCACGGGATGATCGCCGCAGCCCGCCAGCAGGATACACGCGGCAAAGAACGTCATCGCGGAACAAAGCGCCGCAAAAAACTTTTTCATCTCGCACCTCTCGGCACGAGTATAGCATATTACTTCCGATCGCGCAACCTTTTGAAAAAAAATTCCGTGTTTTGACGCGGAAATAAACGGAAAGCGGACAAAAACAGGCGCCCGACCGACGATCGGGCGCTTCTGTTCTTATATTTTCCTTTTATTCCCACTCGATGGTTGCGGGCGGTTTGGAAGTGATGTCGTAAACGATACGGTTCGCGTGCGGCACTTCGTTGACGATACGGTTGGAGATCTTCTCCAGAAGATCGTAAGGAATACGCGCCCAGTCTGCGGTCATTGCGTCCACGCTCGTGACGGCGCGCAGAGCGATGACGTTTTCATACGTTCTGAAATCGCCCATGACGCCTACCGTCTTGCTGTTGGTGATAACGGCAAAATACTGCCAGATCTCGCGATCGAGTCCCGCCTTCGCGATCTCCTCGCGGAAGATAAAGTCTGCGTCGCGCAGCGTTTCCAGCTTCTCGCGCGTGACTTCGCCCATGATGCGGATGGCAAGCCCGGGGCCGGGGAACGGCTGACGGCGGACGACGCTGTCGGGAAGCCCGAGTTCCGTCCCCACTCTGCGCACTTCGTCCTTAAAGAGGTCGCGCAGCGGTTCGATGATCTCCTTGAAATCGACGACGGACGGAAGTCCGCCCACGTTGTGGTGCGACTTGATGACGGCGCTCTTCCCCTTGCCGCTCTCGATGACGTCGGGGTAGATGGTACCCTGCACGAGGAAATCAACCGCGCCGATCTTCTTCGCCTCCACCTCAAAGACCTTGATGAATTCCGCGCCGATGATCTTGCGCTTCTTTTCGGGGTCGGCTACGCCTTCGAGCGCGCTTAAAAAGCGCTCTCCCGCGTCCGCCTTGATGAGATTCATGCCGAGACGTCCGCGGAACACGTCCATGACCTCTTCCGCCTCGCCCTTGCGCAGAAGTCCGTGATCGACGAACACGCAGGTGAGCTGATCGCCCACCGCTTTATGAATCAGCGTTGCCGCGACGGCGGAATCCACGCCGCCCGACATCGCGCACAGCACTTTTTTATCTCCGATACGTTTGCGCAGAGCGGATACTTGTTCGGAAACGAAATTGGACATCGTCCAGTCCCCTTTCGCGCCGCAGACGAGATAAAGGAAGTTGTGCAGAATCTGATTGCCGTATTCCGAATGAACGACTTCGGGGTGGAACTGCACGCCGTAAATGCGCTTTTGCTCGCTTCCGAACACGGTCACGGGACAGGTTGCCGTCGACGCGAGCACGGAAAATCCCTCGGGCACTTCCGTGACGTGGTCGGTATGGCTCATCCAGCACACGCTCTTTTCGGGAATCCCCTCCGAAAGAGGGCTGCGTTCGATGAAGGAAAACTCGCGCTTTCCGTATTCGCTCATCGCCGCGTGTTCCACCTTGCCGCCCAACGTATAGGCGACGAGCTGGCAGCCGTAGCAAATGCCGAGCACGGGAATCCCGAGCTCAAAGATCTCCTTGGGCACGTGCGGGGAATTTTCGTCGTAAACGCTGTTGGGCCCGCCCGTGAAGATAATCCCGATGGGATTGTATTTTCTGATCTCCTCCACCGTCATATCGCACGGTTTGAGATCGCAATAGACTTTCAGATCTCTGACGCGGCGGGCGATCAGCTGATTGTACTGTCCGCCGAAGTCGAGTACCAGAACTCTTTCGTGTTCCATAAATGTTTTCTCCCGATGGAAAAAGTATTTGAACGCGCAGCCGCGCTCTCAAAAAAACACCCCATTAAGGGCGTTTTTTCTTTGCTCAGTTGCGCGAGGTATAGTTGGGCGCTTCCTTGCTGATGGAAATATCGTGAGGATGGCTTTCCAGAAGTCCCGCATTGGTGATGCGGATGAACTCGGAATTTTTGCGCAGTTCCTCGATGTTGTGCTTGCCGCAATAGCCCATGCCCGAGCGCAGTCCGCCCTTCATCTGGAAGATGATCTCGGAAACGCTTCCGCGGTAAGGCACTCTGCCTTCCACGCCTTCGGGGACGAACTTCTTCGCGTCCTCCTGGAAATAACGGTCTTTGGAGCCCGCCGCCATAGCGGAAAGCGAACCCATGCCGCGATAGACTTTGAAACTTCTACCCTGATACAGTTCGATCTCCCCGGGGCTTTCCGTGGTACCCGCGAGCATGGAACCTATCATGACCGCGCTGCCGCCCGCCGCGAGCGCCTTGACGATGTCGCCCGAATACTTGATGCCGCCGTCCGCGATGATGCGCTTGCCGAGCTTGTCCGCCTCTTCCGCGCAGTCCATGACGGCGGTGAGCTGCGGCACACCGATTCCCGCGACCACGCGCGTCGTGCAGATGGAACCGGGTCCGATACCGACTTTGACGATATCCGCACCCGCCTCGATCAGGGCGCGCGTTGCGCCTGCCGTTGCGACGTTGCCTGCAATCAGCATGACGGAAGGATATTTCGATTTGATCGCTTCCACCTTTTCAAGAACGCCTTTGGAGTGTCCGTGCGCGGTATCGATCGCGATGACGTCCACCTTTGCCGCGACGAGCGCCGCAATGCGGTCCATCGTATTCGCCGCCGTGCCGACCGCCGCGCCGACCAGAAGCCTTCCGTTTTTATCGCGCGCGGAGTTGGGATACTGTATCGCCTTTTCGATGTCCTTGATCGTGATAAGGCCCTTGAGATACCCCTTTGCGTCCACAATGGGGAGTTTTTCGATTCTGTGTCTGCCGAGAATTTTCTGCGCTTCGTCGAGGGAGGTTCCCACGGGCGCCGTCACGAGATTTTCCTTGGTCATGACGTTTTCGATCGGCTGTTCGAAGTTTGTTTCAAAGCGCAGATCGCGATTGGTGAGAATGCCGACCAGCTTCCCGTCCTTGGTGATGGGAACGCCGCTAATGCGATAACGCTCCATGAGCGCGACCGCGTCTTTGACGAGATTCTGCGGTTCGAGGAAGAACGGGTCGGTGATGACGCCGTGCTCCGAGCGCTTGACCCGGTCCACCTGCGCCGCCTGCTCTTCGATCGTCATATTCTTGTGAATGATTCCCAGTCCGCCTTCGCGCGCCATCGCGATCGCCATGCGGCTCTCGGTGACGGTATCCATCGCCGCGGAAACGATGGGGATGTTGAGCTGAAGCCCGGGCGCAAGCGTCGTCCTCAGATCGACCTGCGCGGGCAGTACGTCTGACGCCTGCGGGATCAGCAGCACGTCGTCGAATGTCAGACCTTCTTTCACGATTTTACTCATTCGCAAACTCCTCCAAAATGGAAATGATATTTTGACAGTATTCCTCTCCGGCATACGGACAGCCTGAAAGTCGGCTCGAAATTTCCGCACACTGCGCTTTGTCCTTTGCCGAAATCGCCTCGAACACCAGCGCGACTATCGCATTGTTCCTGGGGAAAGACTCCTCGTTGACGGAAAACGCAAAATCCGTCGCCTCTTGCTTTTCGCCCGTGCGATAGAGCGCGCAGGCGTAATTGCCGTAAATGTACTGCGCATAGCCGCCGGGCTGTGCGTCCGCCCCGTCCGCGCCGCTGCAATATTCCGCAAACTGATCGTCGTTCATAAACTCTTCGAGGCGCAGGATAATCACTTCGTCGCGGCTTCTTCTGATCGCGATCTCGGAGGCATGGGCGATATATTCCACCTCTCCGCTGCGCTGATAAGCGACATAAGCGTAATCCGCGCTCGCCTCTTCCAGCCCGATGTAGTCGGTAAACTGCATCATGACCTGGGGAACGGCAAACGAACAGATTCCGAACGCCATCAGCATGACCACGAGGGCGACCCCGAACGTAATGGCCGCCGTTTTTATAATCAATTTCTTCATCTGGCGAATATTTCCCGAAAATTACTTCTATTCATTCTATCACAAGCGAAAGAAAAATGCAACAGAATACGAAAAAAAATCGAATACACTCTCCTCTTTCGCGCCAATTTTTTCCTCCTTTTTGATTCAAAATATTGATATTTTACCCTTTTATGCCCGATTCCGCATTCCCGCAGGGAAAAAGCGGAATGTTCGCCGCCCGTGAATCATACCATATTACCGCTATGAAAAAGAAATTTTGTTCCCTGATTTTACTCTGCTCGCTTTTGCCCGCTCTCGGCGGCTGTTCGGGCGCCGACTACTCTTCGCGCATTTCCGAATCGAGGAGCGATCTGTTCTGCGCCGAAACGGAAGATTTCACGCTGACACTCGCCTGCGTCTCGCGCGAATATCCCTACATTGCCGACGGAGTCCCCTGCACGCGCAGCGATTATGTGGAAGTCGTCCTCTCGGGCGGGACGGCGGATGACTATGAAGTGCAATTTACCGTAGCGGGAAAGTCGTACGGCGGAGAAATGTCCTTCCGCAACGTCACGGGCGATTACTTCTTCTCGCAGGGCGTATCCGAATTTCCCGAAGGGAGCGTTTCCGTAAACGTCGCCTGTGGCGGGGAAACACAGGAACTCACCGCAACGAGCGTGAAGACGGCGGATACCTTGACCGTGGACGAAGCGCTTTCCGCCGCCGTTCAGGCGGAACAGGAGACGATCGACGAAATGGGCGGCAGGAACTTTGCGGGCGAATTTTACGTGCGCCTTCTGCGCCGCGAAAAGAACTACTATTACGTCGGCATCATCGATACGGCGGGAAAGACCGTTTCCCTTCTTTTGGACGCCGAAAGCGGCGAAGTGCTCGCGCGGCGGGTGACGGAGGGCGGACGGTAAAATTTTTCACGGAAAAAAGTTGACAGATTTTCCCGTCATGATATACTGATATACGGGCATCCTGTGAAAGAAGCTCAAAAACAGTATGGCGGACGGAGCGCAAAAAATCCGCCGCAGGGAATCTGAATGAAAATATTTTTCCGCATCGTCGCCGTGTTTCTCGGCTTTGTCCTCGTGATCGCGGCGGCGGACATCACCTTCCTTCTGATGACGGAAGCAACTGAAAAATACGCCCGTATCCTGCCCGCTTACGAGCGCGAGTCATTGGACGAAGTGCTCGCAAAAGAAAGCTGGAGCGAAGAAGATTACGATCTTCTCTATCACCAGACAGGGCTTACCCAAGCCCCGCTTGACGCGCTCAAAGGCGATTCCGAGGCGATCCTCGAATTTCAGGACGCGCTCTTTTACGACGGGGAATGGCAGCACTCCATGGCGAGCGTGATCACGCCGCATGAGTATATGATCGGTTATTCCGCCCCTATCGCCCCTCTTGAGGACGGAGACATTCTCGTCTCTTCCACCTGCCACACGCTCGGCTGGCGCAACGGCCATGCGGCGATCGTCGTGGACGCGGAAAAAGGCGTCATCCTCGAATCGGTTTCGCTGGGATACGATTCGGCTCTCAACGGTTATTCGTGGTTCACAAGCGCCGCCAACTTCATGGTGCTCCGCCTGAAAGGCGTTTCGCAGGAAAAACGCGCGGAAATCGCGGCGTATGCGAAGGAGCATATGGTCGGCCTGCCCTACTCGCTGACCGTCGGGCTCTTCTCCAAAAAAGATCTTTCGGAAAACATCGCGGCGGGCGATCTGACCGTCGGAACGCAATGCGGACATCTCGTCTGGCAGGCGTATTACAATTTCGGTTACGACCTCGACTCCAACGGGGGACCCGTCGTCGTCCCGAAGGATATTGCGACAAGCCCCCTTCTCGAAGTCGTGCAGGTATACGGTTTCGATCCCGACCGCCTGTGGTTTTACTTCTGATCGCAAGAAAGTCTGTAAAACCCGGACAAACGCCGAAAAGGGCATAATGAATACAGAAACGCGGTGCAAGGCCGCGTTTTTTCATGCGGCAAAACTTTGACGTTTATATTATATAAACGCATATACGCATACATCTTCCGATATGCGCATACCATCCCGATATATGCATACCCTCTTCCGACGTTTTATCTGACAAAAGCCGCGCGGCGGGGGGGGAAACCGTCCCGCCCGCGGGGGGGGGAATTTTTAAAGGTGAATTTTTCGGTGAGAATGGTATTAGTGACATATTT
>CASGEQ010000006.1 GCA_949300535.1 uncultured Bacillota bacterium | reverse complement strand
GCACGCCCAAAAAGGCGCCGCGCCTCGTCGTGGACGAGTCGGTGAAGAACTTTTACGATTTTACGGTGGACAGCTTCCGTCTGGAAGACTATGAATACACCCCGTTGGAAGAAAAAATACCGGTGGCGATCTGATGAAAGCAATATTACACGCAGATAAAAAATGGGGAATCGGCAAGGGGAACGATCTGATGTTTTCCCTGCCGCAGGATATGAAATTTTTCCGCGAAACGACGCGCGGAAAGGTAGTCGTGATGGGGCTGAACACGCTCCGTTCGCTCCCCGGCGGCAACCCGCTCAAAAACAGGGTGAACATCGTGCTTTCGCCCGAAGAAGTAAAAAAGGACGGAGTCGTCACCGTTCACGATTTCGGGGAGTTGTTTGAGGAACTCAAAAAATATCCTCCCGACGATGTGTTCGTCATCGGCGGGGCGAGCGTTTACCGCGCGCTCTTTCCGTACTGTTCGGAAATCCTCGTCACCCGCGTGGACGCGGACGGCGGGGCGGACGTATTCGTGACAAATCTCGACGAAGACGAGCGGTATGTCCTGCAATCAGAAAGCGAACCCGTGGAGGATAACGGGCAGATCATCCGCTTCTGTACCTATCGCAATATTGCGCCTCTTACAGATCTGTAAAAGGCGGAAAACCGCGCGCCCGCAGCCTTTGCGGGCGCGTTTTTCATATCGGATATCGGTTCCCGCCATCAGTATTTTTTTGCGGAAGCGGATTTCGGCGCAGCGAATCGGTTAAAAAGCGTTTTAGTTCTCCGTTTTCTCTGAGACTGAGACGGACAGAACGGCTCCGCACAGACAGCATGAACTTGGAAGGGCGGAAAGGGCTGTTTTAGTTGCGCCATATTCTCAGGGCACGAAACAGTTTGCGCTGTCCGCAACATAATAAGAAAATCCCGTCGGCAGACCGACGGGACGATTTGGAGCTGCTAACCGGATTTGAACCGGTGACCTCGTCCTTACCAAGGACGTGCTCTACCTGCTGAGCCATAGCAGCATGTTTTTCGTGCGGCCAGACTGCCGCACACGCTTTATAAGTATATAAAAATCTTGCAGACAAGTCAAGCGATAATGATTGTATTTTTCAAATTTCAGGAAGTTTTTTTTCAGATCGGATATTGACTCGCAGGGCGCTTATCGTTTATAATATAAGGGTATTCGGGAGGAATAAACAATGATTTTTTCAACGGAAAAAAACGCACTTGTGTATAAGCGTGCGCACGAAACGGTGCGCATAGAAGGGTGGGGAGAGAACGCTCTCCGCGTTCGTGCGACGAAAAACGCAAGTTTTTCCAAAGAAGATTGGGCGTTGGGGTACGGAACGTCTCACGCCGAAGTCACGATCGGGGAACGAGAGTCCGTGATTCGTAACGGAAAAATTTCGGCTACGGTCACGAATCTCGGTAATATCACGTTCTATCGGGACGGAAAACGCATTCTGAATGAATTTTACCGTTCTTATGATATCGATACGCCGCATTCGCCTTCCTTAAAATATGTGGCGCGCGAATTCCGTCCGAACGGGGAGGATTATACCCTTTCCGTGCGTTTCGAATCGGACGATGATGAGCAGATTTACGGAATGGGGCAATATCAGGACGGTTATTTTAATCTGAAAGGCTGTTCGCTGGAACTCGCCCAGCGCAATTCTCAGGTCAGTATTCCCTTTTATATCAGCAATAAAGGATACGGATTTCTTTGGAACAATCCTGCGGTGGGGAATTGCACATTCGGGAAAAATAAGACGGAATGGCGTGCGGAGCGCACGCGCGATATGGATTATTGGATCGTCGCGGACGATACGCCGAAAAAAATCGAGAAGATCTACACTTCCGTCGTCGGGCGTTCGCCCGTGATGCCGGAAAACGTCCTCGGACTGTGGCAATGCAAATTGCGCTACCGCACGCAGGAAGAGGTGATCGCGGTTGCCCGCGAATATGCCCGTCGAGGGGTAAAACTTGACGTTATCGTCATCGACTTTTTCCATTGGACGCGGCAGGGGGATTTCCGTTTCGATCCCGTTTATTGGCCCGATCCCAAAGAAATGTGCGACGAACTCAAAAAACTAGGTGTGCGCTGTATGGTTTCCATCTGGCCCACTGTGGACAGAAAGAGCGAAAATTATGCAGTCATGCAGGAGAGAGGACTTCTTGTCCGTACCGAAAAGGGAAGCCCGCAATGTTTCGATTTCCTCGGGGATACGGTCATTTATGATGCGACCAATCCCGAGGCGCGGCAGTTCATCTGGGATGTCTGCAAACGCAATTATCAGGATTGCGGAATTGATATGTACTGGCTGGACGAGGCGGAACCCGAATATGCCGCATATGATTTTGATCATTTCCGCTATCATATCGGCAGCGTTCTGCGGACCGGCAATATTTATCCCCGTCTTCATGCGAAGGCGTTTTACGAAGGGCAGACGGCGGCGGGACAAAAAGATATCTGCAATCTCCTGCGCAGCGCCTGGGTGGGCTCTCAGAAATATGCGACCGTCGTATGGTCGGGCGATGTTTACGGAAACTTCCAGTCTCTCCGCGATCAGTTTGCGGCGGGGCTGAATATGGGAATTGCGGGAATTCCCTGGTGGACGACGGATATTGCGGGATTTTTTGCGGACACCTCCCGTCCGGGATATAAAGAATTGCTGTTGCGTTGGTTTGAATATTCCGTATACTGTCCCGTGCTCAGAATGCACGGCGACAAAGGTCCATTTATGCCTACCGGATTAGACGACCGCGATTGGGGCGGAGGAATGTGCCATTCGGGACTTCCCAACGAGATCTGGTCATTCGGCGAAGACGTGTACGAGGTGCTGAAAGGATATTGCGAAACGCGCGAGAACATGAAACCTTATCTGATGCGGCTCAACCGTGAGGCGGCGCGCAACGGTTCGCCGCTGATGCGCCCGATGTTCTACGAGTTCCCCGACGATCCCGAATGCTGGAAGGCGGAGTGGCAGTATATGCTGGGCGACAAACTGCTTGTCGCGCCCGTACTGGAAGAAGGCGCGCGCGAAAAGACGCTTTATCTTCCCGCAGGAAAGTGGAAGGCAAAGGGAAAAGTTTACGAAGGCGGGCGGTGGATCACCGTCGATGCGCCCCTTGAATATATTCCCGTCTTTGAAAAGATGTAAAGCTCAGACAGTGTTTCGGGGCGTCCGATGCAGAGGACAAACAAGGATTTTCGGCGGATTGATGAATGCGGGGAGAAGCTATGGATATTACGTTCAAAACCGAAAACGGAACGTTCAATTACAGAGTATGTGCCGTCATCGTGAACGATCGCAAACTGCTTGTGATGCATGATGAAAATTCGCCGTATTATTACCTTCCGGGCGGGAGAGTCAAACTGCACGAAACGGCGGAAAGCGCCGTGTTAAGGGAAGTAAAAGAAGAACTCGGGGCGGAGGCGGCGATTGTCCGTCCGCTTTGGGTCAATCAGGGCTTTTTCACAGAAGACGTCACGGGCGAGCGCTTTCACGAACTGTGTATATATTTTCTGATCGACGTTTCACAGGCCGATCTTCTTAAAAAAGGTGAAAAATTCCGCCTCTACGAAGACGACCGCGTGCACGATTTCGAATGGCTGCCGTTTGAGAGGGCGGAGAAGGAGTACCTTTATCCCGTTTTTATCAGGAAAAAAATTGACGAACTTCCTGAGACTTTGGTATTGCAATCGGAATTTGAATAGCGGATGGTAAGTCCTTTGCCATATGCAAAAAATGAAAAAACGCTCTCCGCAAAATTGCGGAGAGCGTTTCATTATAAATCACATTAGTTAAGCAAACTTATAAATCGCATTAATAAAACAATTTGCAAATCATATTGACAAAGTCAATCGTGTCAGTGATCGGTTCTGTATCCCAAACAGCTTTTATTCGGGATGATAGCAATCGCACGGTTTGCCGTCGGGAAGAAAGCCCGTATCCGAGCATTTCGGACAGGTAAAATGTGGCGTGAGGTCTGCTTCCGAAAGGCCGAGACGGGAAAGGGCGGCTTTGCGCTGTTTTTCGTATTCTTTGAGCCGCGCATTGATCTCCGGAACGGTGTCGGGCGCGAACACTTCCGCCCGCGCGAGGTCGATCTCGCCCTTTTTGAGCGCGATATCCGCTGCGCGGTATTCCTCGTCTTTTTCTGCCGCTTCGGCGGCGCGCTCCGCTTTTGCGATCGCGCGCTGGCGCAGAACGGCATAATAATGCTCGCGTTCGGCGCGTTTGTCCGCGGCGGCGGCCGCTTCCGAGCGGTATCCCGCGGCGGGCGCGGCATGAGCAGACGGCTCGGGTATGGATTTTACGGTATATGCTCCTGCGCGCTTCCATTCGGAGAGCAGTTTATTCATATAAGAGAGGGGAGCGGCGGCGGACGCGCTGCGCTTTGCCGCTTCGAGAATCATCTCGTCCGAAAAGTTCCATTCGTGCCAGGTGGCAACCATGTCCAGAGCGGACTGCGTTTTCTTGAAAACGCCGCATACTGCCTGAATCCTTTGCAGAACGCGTAACTGCCCCTCACGTTCCGCACAGAACGCGGACAAGCCCTGCCCGTCCACAATTCCCTGTGCGTACAGGGAATCGAGCATGGCGTCCATCTCGGCAAACCCGTAATGCAGTTTGAAGCAAAGCCCTGCAATGAGCAACAGCCCCGTCTCTTCATAGCCGCGTTCCGTCCATTTTTCCGCGTAGGAATCGGAAAACGGACGGGGATTTTCCACCTTGACGCCCAGCTTGCGGGCAATTTTAAATACGAGGGAAGAGAGTTCTTCGCGTTTTGCAAGATACGATTTTGTTTCGGAAAGAGTATGTACGTCCTTTTCGTGCAGTTCGGTCACGAGCTGATCGAGCGTGGAAAGGGAGCCTTTTTTGAGCACTTTCGCGCATTCGTAAACGGCGCGGATGTCCGTTCCGAATTCGTTCCAGCGGTCGATGTAATCGTAGTCGCTTTCCTGCGGCTTGCGGTAGATGCCGAGCAGGGTGAAAATGCGGGAAATTTCCTTTTCGTGCGCGTTGAAGTCGGCGAGGTCGTGTTCCACCTGCTCATAGGTGAATTTGTGCTCTTCGATGAGCTTTTTCGCCTTGTTGAGGATATGCGCGCAGGAAAGTTTGTCGCCGTCTTTTTTGATGCAGTATTCGGTGACGAGCAGAAACGCCTGCTGTTCCATGGGGTTGTTTTCGAGAAATTCGAGAATGCGCTGCTGTTCGTAGGGTTTGAGCATCTTCTGCGCTTTTTGCATGAGCTTGAACAGTTCGCGGTTGAATTCGGCGTACTTTTCCGCGCGTACGGCTTTGGGCTTTCCGATCGCCGCGTTGACGGGCAGATACTGGAGATAGAGCGGATCACGCGAAAGAATCTGTACAAGGTCGCATTCTTCCCAGAATTCGAAGATATCGACGAGGCGTTTTTTATCGATGCGGAGCAGCTTTGCGCAGGAATCTGCGTCGAATTCATCTGCGCACTGGCACAGGTACAGCCCGTAGAGATAGGCGCGGACGGCGTCGCCGTCCGCCTGCGGCAGATACTTTGTGATGAACTGATTTTCCACGCTCGTGAACATATTCGAGGAAAACTCTTTGGAAAAGGTACAGAAAGCCATGTGTTCCACTCCGATAGACGCTTGCTTTTTTTTGTAAGCCGTTGTATAATAGTATATCATAGAAATCGCGCAAAAGCAAAGCCTTTTCGCTTTGATCTTGAAAATTTGCGCGTATCGACTGTGAGGTGAACTTTGGCGAACATCATATTGACTCCCGTTACGCTGTGGAAGGATTTTGACGAATCGCTTCCTCTGGATGAAGAGGAGATTTCCCGCAAGGAAGAAAACGGACTGATTTGCCGTGAAGTTTATTATTACGGCCGTCAGACGCGAAAGGGCAGGGTGAAGATCTTTGCCCGTTTTGTCGCGCCCGCGGGAGCGGAGGAGTATCCCGCCGTCATGATGCTGTTTGAAGCGGGGCTTCCCGTCGATCGGAAACTGGTGGAAAAGTTCACTTCGCGCGGCTATGCCGTGCTTTGCGTGGATTATTGCGGAGACGACGGCACGGATACGTTCACCGTCTATCCCGAGGACGTGGATTATGCCAATTATGCGCGCGCGGGCCGCGCGATGGAGTATGTCGACTCTACGGCAAAGGAAACGAGCTGGTACGAATGGGCGGCGGTCGCGCGGTATTCGGTCAGATATCTGCATGAAATGCCGCAGGTGACCCGTGTGGGCGCAATCGGGATCCGCACGGGCGGTGAGATCCTCTGGAAGATCGCGCCTTATTCCGAGCTTTCCTGCATGATTCCCGTCTGCGCGGCGGGCTGGATCGCCTACCGCAATCTGGACAAATTCAGCGACAAGGCGGAACAGATTTTCGATGAAGAACGTCATCGCTTTATTGCCGGTATCGATTCGCAGAGTTATGCGCCCTATGTGAAATGCCCCGTGCTGCTTCTGTGCGCCATCAACGACAGAAAGAACAACTACGACCGCGCGTACGATACGTTCCAGCGCATCAATCCGGATGTCGAGAAAGCTATCCTGTATTCTTCCCGCGGAAACGGGCTGATGGGTGCTCATTCGATGATCGATCTCAATCTCTTTCTCGATAAGTACCTCAAAGGGCGTTCCGTTTATGTGAGCGGCCCTGCGGATGTGAGCGTCGGGGAGGACGGGAAGGGAAATCTCATCGCCAAATGCAAATTCGACGAGGGCGGCGAAATCGTCGATTGCGGCATCTTTTTCACGGAAGAAATTTCCGATTGCTCCGCCCGCGAGTGGACGAGGATCCTCGCAGAGGAAGACGATATTACGGATAACGCCTGCACAATACCGTTCAGCGTTTATGCGGGAAGCGACAAGGCGCTCATCTATTCTTTTGTCAATTATTCCAACGGATTCAGCGTAACGTCCAAGATCAAAGGAGTGCCCCTGACGAAAAAATACCGTAACACCGTCCCGCGCAGCCGCGTGATCTATAACCATACGGACGGATTGAACGGCTTTACGCCTTACCGCCAGCGGACGCGGGTGGTCGCCGATTGTTTTGTGGACGACGCAAGCGCGGTGCTGGAATTGCTTCCCGGATACGGAGGTATCGCCGGGATTTCCTGTGAGCTCGGGCTCATCACCTACCGCGTGGGGGAATCGCGTTATGCGGCGCCCGACGGCGCGAATCTGCAATTTGACGTCTATTCGGAACAGGGCGCCGTCTGCAAGGCGATTTTCGTGCGGACGGAAGAGGAAACGAAGACTCTTTATACGGCGGAATTCAAAGTGAAAGGCGGCGGAAAATGGAAAAGCGAAATGTTTTCCCCCGAGGAATTCAAGTCGGATACGGGCGCTCCGCTTTCCGACTTTTCGCAGGTAGACGCCCTTATCTTCCTCGGCGAGGGAAAGTTTGTGCTCAATAATATCATCTGGCTGTAAAAGAATGAAACTCGGCGACGTTATCGAGACAAAAAAGCCGCATCCCTGCGGCGGAAAGACATGGGAAATCGTGCGCACGGGCGCGGACTACAAGATCCGCTGTCTTACCTGCGGCCGCGTGGTCATGCTCACGCCGGACGAGCTGAAAAAGCGCGTCCGTCGGGTCGTGAGCGAGGAGAAAGAATGAACGGACCCAGAATGCTCAACGAAAAGGAAAAATCGGGACGTGCGGCGGCAATCGTTCTCGGGATTGTTTCCGTATTGCTTATTGTGTTTTTCTGTTTCGTGCTCTGGCTGAATATGTGGCATTTCGGCGTGCAGGTCTCGGGCAGTTCCATGTACGATACCTTAAAGGACGGGGATTATGTCTACGCCTCCCGCTATTTCGATCTTGCGCGGGGAGATATCATCATCATCGACGTGAGCGATTACCGCGAGGAAGACGGATTGTCGGGGGATTATCTCGTCAAACGGCTCATCGCGACGGAGGGCGACAGCATCTATTGCCGCGACGGCGTGGTATACCGCAAGGACGCGGAAGGAAGCGACTTTTACGCTTTGGACGAGTCATATATCACAGGCGAAACTTCTGATTTTGACCAACTGACGGTCGGCGAGGACGAAATTTTCTTTTTGGGCGATAACCGTCCCGTGAGCAAAGATTCGCGCGTTCTCGGATGTTATCTCGAATCCGACGTCGTCGGCGTGGTTCCGTCATGGGCGGTTGCGATCAAGGATATTACCGGAGGGTGGGAGCGTTTTGTCTCGTTCTTTACCGGACGGTCGGCGTCTTCGATGACGCGATAAACAAACTGAGGAGGGAAATGAAATGGACATTCAGATCACATCGGACAGCACCTGCGATTTGGGAGAATATGCGGCAAAGCGCGGCATCGAGATCATGCCCCTGAACGTAATTCTCGGTTCGACGACCTATTCGGACGGCGTGGACATTGCGCCGTCGGATATTTTCGCATACGTCGATAAGACCAACGAGCTGCCCAAGACCGCCGCGCCCAGCGTCGGCGATTACGAGGATTTTTTCGGCAAATTTGTGGATGAGGGGAAGACGGTCATCCATTTCAGCATTTCGGATAAAGCCTCTTCCGCACACGCATTCGCGCAGACTGCGGCGGAATCGTTCGGCGGGAAGGTATTCGTTGTGGACAGCAAGGCGCTTTCCAGCGGACAGGGACTTCTCGTCATGAAGGCTGCCGATCTGCGCGATGCGGGTAAATCCGCGGAAGAGATCGTGGAAACGGTCCGCGCGCTTGCGCCGAAGGTCAATACTTCCTTCGTTCCCGATCGTCTGGATTACCTCTATAAGGGCGGCAGATGCTCCCGCATGGCGATGTACGGCGCGAATCTTCTGAAAATTCATCCGCTCATCACGATGACGGACGGGCAGCTCACCGTCAAGACCAAGGTCAAGGGAAATATGATCAAGTGTATCGGCACCTATCTCGACGATTTGAAGGCGTCTTATCCCAAATATGACAAGACGCGCTGTTTCATCACGCACAGCTGCGCGGACGACGATCTCGTGGAGTTCGCACGGCGCAAGGTCGCCGAGATGTTCACGTTCGACGAAGTGCTGGAAACGGTGGCGGGTTCGGTCATCACGGGGCATTGCGGAAGAAATACGCTGGGCGTGCTGTTTATCTCGGAATAATTTTCCGAGTCTCAGTGCGGCAGGGCGACAAAAGAAGGAGGTCGGCAAGAAATGTTCATACTGCATGCGATCGGTGCGGTGATCGGCTTCCTTTTTCGTATGCTTGCCGCTTTTTGCAAGATTCTTTACCGTATTCTGAAAGCGCTGCATATCCGTTTGCTGTTTCTCTATCTCGTCGTATGCGGCATTTTGCAGCTGTGCTTCCGTACCTTTGACGGATTCGCTTCCGCCTATTTCTGGGTGGGAATCGCCGCCTGCGCCGCAGTAACGCTTTACGGGTGGACGAGCGCCGCGCGCGAGAGAAAGCGCCGCCGCGAACTTTCCCGCCGCAGTCGGGAAGAGCGCGCACGGGAGAAAGAAGCCGTGCAGGACAACGGGGCGCAAAGCGCATCCGTACAGGCAAAGCGGTTTCCGCAGTATTTCGAAGTGGAAGGACATGAAGGGTTCATGTTTGCGGAATACGAAAACAGATATGAGCTGTTCCGCCGCGAGGCGGACGGCTGGACTCACATAAGGACAGACTATAAAGAGGACAAGAAATGATCAGAATGTATTCGGACAAAGACTTATGGGAAGCGATGCGGCAGAAGCGGCGGATTCTCTCGGTATTCTTTGCAGTGACGGCGGTCTATTTCGCCGGGCTCATCGCGCTCATCGTCTATTACGTGTCGCTCCCGTACGAAGATCCCAACGGGACGTGGGTGATCTGGGTGGCTTCCATCCTCACCGCGCTTTATTTGTTTTTTACCTTTCCGTATATGGGAATCTGCTTCAAGCGCAGCCGCGCTTATTGCAAAATGCTCCGATACATCTCTCTCGGGCTCAAAGAGTATGCTTGTCTGCCGTTTTCGGAGATCGATAACTGGATTACGCACGACGGCGTGGACGTCAACGTTGCGGTCTTTTTAATTCCCAACGCCAAGAAAAACGAGCCGATGCACCGTCAGATCTATGTGGACGGAGAAAAGGATTTTCCCGCATTCCGCGAAGGAGAACGTGCGAGAATGATTTTGCAGGGCAACCTGCTGATCGAGTATGAAATCGACGCGCCCGCATCAGCGGATTGCGTGCAAGGAGAATAATATGCGTGCAGTAGTAACGGTTACGGGTACCGACAAACGCGGTATCATTGCAAAGGTGAGCGCCTTCCTCGCGGAACGGGACGTCAATATCGAAGATATTTCCCAGACCATTCTCGGGGACAAATTCGCGATGATCATGATCGTGGATATTTCCGAGAGCGGGAAAAAGGTCGCGGAACTCGCCAAAGAATGCGAGGAGATGGGCAAATCCATCGGAATGTCCGTCCGCTTGCAGCATGAAGACATTTTCTATGCGATGCATAACGTATAAGAGGACGGGATATGTTCAATAAATTCGACGTACTGGAAACGATCGACATGATCGAAAAGGAGCACCTCGATATCCGCACGGTCACGATGGGTATCTCTTTGCTGCCCTGTATCCGCGAAACGGCGGAAAAGACGGCGCAGGCGGTTTACGACAAGGTGTGCTCCAAAGCGGAAAATCTCGTCAAAGTCGCGGAAGAACTTTCCGCGGAATACGGCATTCCCATTGTGAACAAGCGGGTATCGGTCACGCCCGTATCCCTCATCACGGCGCCGTTCGCGGCGGACAGCGCGCGCGTCGGGTTTGCTCTCGATAAAGCGGCAAAGGCGCTCGGGATCGACTTTCTGGGCGGATACTCCGCGCTCGTGCATAAGGGGATGGCGGATTATGAAGAGACCTTTCTTTGTACCATTCCCGAAGTGCTCGCTTCCACCGAGCGGCTGTGCTCTTCGGTGAACGTGGGCTCCTCCAAATCGGGCATCAACATGGACGCCGTCCGCCTGATGGGCGAGATCGTGAAAAAGACGGCGGAACTGACCAAAGACGAGGACGGCAAGGGCTGCGCGAAGCTCGTGGTGTTCTGCAATGCGGTGGAGGACAATCCCTTTATGGCGGGCGCGTTCCACGGCGTAGGCGAAGCGGATACCGTCATCAACGTGGGCGTATCGGGACCCGGCGTCGTTCAGCACGCGCTTTCCTTCCTTCCCGACGCCGATCTCACGGACGCGGCGGAGACGATCAAGCGCACCGCGTTCAAGATCACGCGAGCGGGTCAGCTCATCGCAAAGGAAGCGGCGAAGCGGCTTTCGGCGCGGTTCGGCATCGTCGATCTGTCGCTCGCACCCACGCCTGCGCGGGGGGATTCCGTCGCGCACATTTTAGAAGAGCTGGGACTTGAAGTGGTCGGCGGACACGGCACGACCGCCGCGCTCGCCATGCTCAACGACGCAGTCAAAAAGGGCGGCGTCATGGCGTCGTCGCGCGTCGGCGGGCTTTCGGGCGCATTTATTCCCGTTTCCGAGGATATCGGCATGATCGAATCGGCAGAGGCGGGCAGAATCACGCTCGACAAGCTGGAGGCGATGACCTGCGTATGTTCTGTGGGACTGGATATGATTGCGATCCCCGGCGATACGCCCGCGACGACCATTTCCGCGATGATCGCGGACGAAGCGGCGATCGGCATGATCAACAACAAGACGACTGCGGTCCGCGTCATTCCCGCGTACGGGAAGAAGGTGGGCGATCAGGTAAGTTTCGGCGGGCTTTTGGGCAGAGCGCCCGTCATGCCCGTGCACACGGGCGATGCGAGCAAGTTTATCCGCCGCGGCGGACTCATCCCCGCGCCCATTCACAGTTTCAAAAATTAAACGAGGAGTTTTATAGATATGGAAAGAAGCGAAGTACAGGAAAAATACAAGTGGAAGATCACGGACGTCCTTTCGGGCGACGAGGAATGGGAGACGAAGTTCTCGGAATTGGAAGGCATGATCGATTTTGCCAAGTACCGCGGCACGCTGAACACGGCGGAAAACGTGCTTGCATATTTCCGCGCGGAAGAGGCGTTCGAGATCGCGATGCTGCGCGTCTATCTGTATGCGTTCATGCGCCACGATGAAGACGTGCGCGCGACCAAATACAATTCGTACATGGCGAGAATCATGAATCTCGCGACCCGCGTTTCGGCGGAAACGTCGTTTGTCGTTCCCGAACTGAGCGCGCTCCCCGACGAGACGCTCAATGCGTTTGCAAAGGACGAGAGACTCAAAGATTACGATTATATGATTTCCCGCCTGATCGCGCGCAAGAAATACACCCTTTCCGAGGCGGAGGAAAAAATTCTCGCGCAGACGGGCGAAGTCATGAGCACGGCGCAGGAAGTATTTACCATGCTCGACAATGCGGAACTCAATCTTCCCGAGATCGAATATGAGGGAAAGAAAGTTCCCATCACGCACGGGCTGTATTCGGTCATTTTGAGCGGCAGCGACAGGGCAAAGCGCGCGGAAGTGTTCTCGCTCTATTATTCCGCATATCGCAAGATCATCAATACGCTTGCCACGACCTATTACGGTAACGTCAAGAAGGACATTTTCTATAAAAACGTACGCGGGTATGCGTCCTGCCTGGATATGGCTCTGTTCGAAGAGGACGTCGACCGCAGCGTTTATGAAAATCTGATCGCGTCCGTCAACGAGGCGTTTCCCCTCATGCACCGCTACATTGCCGACCGCAAGAAGGTGCTCGGCTATGACGAAATGCATATGTACGATCTGTATATCCCGCTCGTCGAGAACGCGGAACTCAAACTTACCTATGAAGAAGCGTACGATCTCGTCGTCAAGGGACTTGCGCCGCTCGGGGAAGAGTACGGTTCTCTGCTGAAAAAGGGGAGAGACGAGCGCTGGCTCGACGTATGCGAGACGGACGGCAAGCGCAGCGGCGCGTATTCCATCGGCATTTACGGAATCCATCCCTTCGTGCTGTTGAACTATCAGCAGACAACGCACGACGTGTTCACGATCGCGCACGAGATGGGGCACTCCATTCATTCCTATTTTTCCAACCGCACGCAGCCGTTTGCAAAGTCGGACTATAAGATCTTTGTCGCGGAAGTCGCGAGCACGGTTAACGAGGTGCTTCTTCTCAAATATCTCAAAAACACGACAAAAGACGCGAACCTCAAAAAGTATCTGCTCAACTACTTCATGGATATGATCAGGACGACGCTCTTCCGTCAGACGCATTTCGCACAGTTCGAACAGGAAGCGCACGCGATGGCGGAGCGCGGCGAGCCGCTCAACAAGGACAATCTGTCCGCGCTTTACTATGAACTCAACAAGAAGTATTACGGCGAAGCGCTCGTGCACGACAAGGACATCGAAATCGAATGGGCGCGTATCCCGCATTTCTACCGTTCCTTCTATGTGTACAAGTACGCGACGGGCATCATATCCGCAATCACGATCGCAAACCGCATCCTCAAAGAAGGGGAGAGCGCGGTCAAGGATTATTTCCAATTCCTTTCGGGCGGCTGCAAGACGGACCCCGTTTCTCTTCTGAAGATCGCGGGCGTCGATCTCACGACGCAGGCGCCGTTCCGCACCGCAATGGAAGAGTTCCGTTCGACGCTGGAAGAATTCGAATCGCTCATGTAACGCAGTACGGGCGCGGACCGTCCGCAGTCGGGCGGCCCACGGAAACCCCGTATCGCGCAGGTGCAGAGCGCGCAAAAGATAAGGAGTATTATGGCAGTCAATCAGATGCCGCACAATCTGGATGCGGAAGCCGCGCTGCTCGGCTGTATTATCATCGACGCGGAGATTCAGTCCGATCTTTTGGAGTCCCTTCACGAAGAGGATTTCTACCAGGATTCCCACAAGGAAATCCTGGCGGCGATGAAAGCAGTATATGCGGCGCGTATGCCCGTCGACGTCGTCACGCTTTCCGACCGTCTGGAGCGGGACGGAAAGCTGGAACGCGCGGGGGGGATCGCGTATATCACCGAGCTGGCGCAGATCACGCCGTCTGCGGCGAACTATAAGCACTATCTCGAGATCGTGCGCAGGGATTCGGTCAACCGCAAACTCATCCGCGCGGCAAAGGAGATCGTCGAAAACAGCATGCAGGGCGCGGATGAGCGTTCTGCCATTTCCTTTGCGGAAAAATGCGTTTACGACATTTCCAAGCAGAGCGACCGCTCGTCTCTCGTCGGCATGGCGGACGGGGAAGCCATTCAGGAAGTGCTCCATAAATTCGAGAATATCCAGGCGGATCCCAACGCCTTCCGCGGGATTGAAACGGGATTCCGCCACCTCGACCGCATCACAAACGGATTGCAGCGTTCCGATCTCATCGTCCTTGCGGCGCGCCCCGGTATGGGGAAGACGTCGCTTGCGATGAACATCGTCGAGCACGCCGCGCTGGTCAAGCACAAGGTCTGCGCGGTCTTCTCTCTCGAAATGCCGCGCGTGCAGATCGTACAGAGGCTGCTCTGCGCGCACGCGGGCGTGAGCATGGAAAAAGCGCTCTCGGGCAAACTCGTCCAGCGCGATTGGAAAAACCTCATGGTCGCGAGCGATCGGTTGCAGAAGAGCCATATCTATATCGACGATTCTTCGCGCACGTCGCCCGCGGAAATCCTCTCCAAATGCCGCAGATTGAAGACGGCGGCGGGCGGGGTAGATCTCATCATGATCGACTATATCCAGCTCATGGGCGATAAGGCGGAAGACGGGCAAAAGGGCGGCAACCGCGCGGAAAACCGTCAGCAGGAGATCGCGTCCATCACGCGCGAACTCAAAATCATGGCAAAGGAACTGGATGTTCCCGTCATCGCGCTTTCGCAGCTGCGCCGTATCCAGACCAAGGAACCGCAGCTCTCCGACCTGAGAGAGTCGGGGGCAATCGAGCAGGACGCGGATATCGTCATGTTCATCAACCGTCCCGACGCGACGGCGACGCCCGAGGAGATGCAAAAGGGCGGAATCGTCAAGGGCGCGGCGGAACTTATCATCGCAAAACACAGAAACGGCAGCTGCGGCAGAATCCAGCTCCGCTTTATCGGCGAAAGTACCAAATTCGTGGACGAGGACGCGCAGGGCGAACCGCACGAAGAACCGCAGTACGGGAAGCCCAAGCGCCCCGAATGGGACGAAAATCCCGACGCGGAGCAGGCTTTCCCGCCGCAGGACGAGGACGTCCCGCCTGAAGAGGACGACGTTCCGCCCCCCGACGAAGAGCTTCCTTTCGATTAAGGAGGCGCGTTATGGAGACGAAGGTCTTACCTGCGGACGAGCATTCGCTCGCCCTCGCGAAACAACTGATATTTTCGGGCGAAGTGGTCGCCTTTCATACGGAGACCGTATACGGCCTGGGCGCGGACGCGCGCAACGACGACGCGGTGAAAAAGGTGTTTGCCGTCAAAGGCAGACCCTCGGATAATCCGCTCATCGCGCACGTTCACCGCGATTACGACATATCTTCCCTCATCGACGGCGAACCGCCGTATGCGGAAAAGCTGCGCAAGGCATTTTTGCCGGGTCCGCTCACGATGGTCTATCCCTCGACGGGAAAGGTGAGCCGTTTCGTATCCTGCGGTCTGAACACGCTTTCCATCCGCGTTCCGTCCTCTCCGACGGCGCAGGCGTTTTTGCGCGCGGTGAATATTCCCATCGTCGCGCCGAGCGCGAATCTTTCCAAACACGTCAGTCCCGTTTCCGCGCAGCACGTCTATGACGATTTTGCGGGGAAGATACCGCTCATCCTGGACGGCGGCGTATGCACGGGCGGGATAGAGAGCACGGTGCTCGACTGTACGGGGGATGTCCCTCAGATTCTGCGCGCGGGGCTCGTCACGCGGGAAATGATCGCTGAGGTCGCTGGAGATTGCGGCGTTTACGTCATGCATGAAGGGGAACGTCCCAAGAGCCCCGGCATGATGTACAAGCACTATTCCCCGCGTTGCAGGACGGCATATTTTGAGCGCGACGCAGTTCTCGGCGCGGTGCAGAAATACAGGGAAGAGGAAAGCGCGGGCGGCGTTCCGTATTTCCTCTGCTCGGATGCGGACGCGGAGCGGCTTCCCGATTTCCGTGTGCTCAATCTCGGCGCAATGCCCGAACAGATGGCGGCAAGGCTATACGCCGCGCTCCGCGAAGGGGAAAAGAAAGCGACGCTCATCGTTGCAATCCGCCCCGAAGGAGAAGGCGGCGTCATGGACGGCGTTCTCAATCGCCTGACGAGGGCTTGTCGGGGGAATTGACATGAAACACAGGAAGATCGTATTCGTCTGCACGGGCAATACCTGCCGTTCGCCGATGGCGGAGGCGGTACTCAAAGACGAGTTGAAAAAGAGGAAAATCCGCTGGTATTCGGTATCATCCGCAGGACTGCGCGCAGAGGCGGGAAGCGGACTCAATCCCAAGAGCGCGGCCGTATTGTCCGAAGCGGATATACCCGTTCCCGCTTTCGAATCGCGCCAGCTGACGGAGAAAATGATCGCCGAGGCGTATGCGGTCGTGTGCATGACGGAAGCGCAGAGGCGGGAGCTTTCAAAGTATCCCAACGTGACGAGCATGTACGCGCTTTCGGGCAGGGAGATTCCCGACCCGTACGGACAGGACGTGCTCGTCTATCGCGATACGCTCCGCGCCATCCGCGCGGCGATGCCTGACGTGATCGGGAACCTCGGTATCCGCAACGAAGAGGCGGAACCCGCGCAAAAGGCGGGGAATGCGGGCAAAGCCGCAAAAGCGGTGAAAGCCGAAAAAGCGGGAAAGACGGGAAAAAACAATAAAACAGAAAAGGCGGCTAAAACCGCTGAATCGGTTGGGACGGGGCAAAAGGCAAAAACGCAGAAAAAGCCCCGTTCGGGGAAAAGACCTTCAAAATCATGACGGCGGAGAGAAGGAAAAAATAATCCATTGGGAGGAAAGACAGATGAAAATTGCACTGGCATGCGATCACGGCGGACTTGCGCTCAAGCGCGAGGTGGTGAAATATCTCGAGCAGAACGGATATGAAGCGGTGGATTTCGGGACGGATACGTTCGATTCCTGCGATTATCCCGATTTTGCGCTCCGCGCCGCGGAAGCGGTCGCGCACGGCGAATGCGAGAGGGGGATCTTTGTCTGCACGACGGGGATCGGAATCAGCATTGTAGCAAACAAAGTGCCCGGGATCCGCTGCGCGCTCTGCACCGACCCGTATCTCGCGAAGATGACGCGCGAACACAATGACGCGAACGTGCTTGCCATGGGCGGCGGCTTTATCGGCGTCAATCTCGCGCTGGAAACGGTGAAGACCTTCCTTACGACCGCTTTTTCGGGCGAAGCGAAGCATCAGCGCAGAATCGACAAGATCACGGCGATCGAAAAAAAATATTGCAGATAAGACTGTTCCGATCGTTTGGCTCGGAACCCGACTTTTCTTCGGAGATAGGTTATGACGAAGGCGTTAAAAGATAAAATCATCGAATCGCTGACCTCCATTCTGCCCATTGCGCTCATCGTTGTCGTGCTGAGCGTGACGGTCACGCCCCTGGATTCGGGGACTTTTGTCCTCTTCTCCGTGGGCGTCTTTTTGCTGATCATCGGAATGGGTTGCTTTACGCTGGGCGCGGATATGTCCATGCTCGTCATCGGCGAAAAGATCGGTTCGACTCTGACGCGTTCGCGCAAGATATGGCTCATCGCCCTGATTTCCTTCATCATCGGCATTATCGTGACGATTGCGGAACCCGATCTGCAGATTCTTGCGGAGCAGGTCTCTGCCATTGACAATTATCTGCTCATCTTTACGGTCGCGATCGGAGTGGGGATTTTTCTCATGATCGCCATGCTCCGTATCGTGTTCCGCATTCCGCTTTCCGTACTTCTGATCGTCTTTTACGTCGTGGCGTTTGTGCTGAGTATCTTTGTCCCGCGCGATTTCTGGGCGGTGTCCTTCGATTCGGGCGGCGTCACGACGGGACCGATGACGGTTCCCTTTGTCATGGCGCTCGGCGTCGGCGTTGCGTCCATCCGCAGCGATAAACACGGGCAGGACGACTCGTTCGGCCTTGTCGCGCTGTCGAGCGTGGGGCCGATTGTAGCGGTGCTCGTGCTGGGGATTGCCTTTCAGGTGGAGGGTATCACCTACGAGATGCCGTCGGCGGAGACGATCGCGGATACGCAGGGCGCGTTCTTTGCATATCTTCACGGACTCGTCGATTACGGAAAAGAGGTCGCGATTGCGATCAGTCCCATTCTCGTGTTCTTCGTTTTGTTTCAGCTGGTTTCGCGCGTATTCCACAAAAAACAGATCTTCAAAATCCTGATCGGATTTTTGTACACGTTTTTCGGTCTGGTACTCTTCCTGACGGGCGCAAACGTCGGATTTATGCCCGTGGGTTCTCAGATCGGACAGTCGCTTGCCTCGCTTTGGGGCGGCTGGCTGCTCATTCCCGTCGGAATGATCATCGGGTATTTCGTGGTCGCGGCGGAGCCTGCCGTGCACGTCCTCAACAAACAGGTGGAGAGAATGTCCGCGGGCGCCATCACTTCTTCCGCCATGAAGAAGGGGCTTTGCGCGGGCGTGAGCGTTTCACTCGGGCTCGCCATGCTTCGCATTCTCACGGGAATCAATATCATGTGGATTCTCATCCCCGGCTATGCGATCGCGCTCGTTCTGACCTTTTTTACGCCCAAACTGTTCACGGGTATCGCATTCGACTCGGGCGGCGTCGCGAGCGGCGCAATGGTTTCTTCGTTCGTGCTGCCCATGGCGATCGGCGCGTGCTATACCATCAACGGAGCGGAAGCGATCATGACGCAGGCGTTCGGGTGCGTTTCGTTTGTCGCGCTTACGCCGCTTATCTCCATTCAGATTCTCGGCATTCTCTACAAGAGAAAGACGTCGAAGATCAAGCGCAATTTCCTCGCCGTCGAGGACTCGATTCTGGAATACGAGGTAGACTGACATGTCGGATGAAACTTCAAAGGGAAAAACGCCTAAGAAGCAAAACGGAATGGGTGCGGCGCGGACCGCCGCAAAAAAGACGGCTGTACCGCGCTCCGCGCATGTTTCCCCACGGGCAGAACGGCGACCCAATCGGGTCAAACTGCTCGTGAGTATCGTCAATCCCGGGGATGAAATCAGACTGACGGAGATTCTGAACGACTTTTCCGTATCCTTAAATCACGTCTTTTCGGGAACGGGTACGGCGCGTTCCGCCGTGCTCGATTATCTCGGGATCGGGACGACGGAAAAATCGGTAATGTTCTCGCTCATTCCCGAAAGCGATGAGGACGCAATTCTGCGGGAGATCCGCACGCGGATGTCTCTGTATCTGGTGGGGCGCGGGATATCATTCACATTGCCGCTCTCGGCGATTTCGGAGATCGTGGCAAAGGGGATCGTCGCCGCGGCGACGGAAAAAACGGTGGACGGGAGAAAGGTCATGAAAGATGAAAACAGAAAATACGATCTTATCATAGCGGAAGTGGCGGCCGGGTTCGTGGATGAGGCGATGGAAGCGGCGCGCTCTGCGGGTGCGGCAGGCGGAACCATTCTCCGCGCGCGTTCCGTCAACAATTCCAAAGCGGAACAGTTCATCGGTATTTCTTTGCAGAAAGAAACGGAAATTTTGCTCATCCTTGCGCAGCGCGAAGGGAAAACTGCGATCATGCAGGCCCTTTCGGAAGCGGCGGGGTTAAAGACGGAAGCGGGCGGGATTCTTTTTTCCCTGCCCGTGGACAAGACGGTAGGAATCGGGGCGACGGGCGGTGAGACAGACGCCGCGGCAGTGCAATCGGAGGAGATAAACGCATGACAAGACGTCTTATTTGTATCGGCGGCGGGGAACTGAAAGACCGCGAAACGCTGGAAATCGATCGCTATATTGCGGAAGAAGCGAAAAAAGCGGCAGGGGACCGCCGTGCCTGCGGGCTGTTTATCCCAACGGCAAGCCATGACTGCATGCCGTACTATAATACCTTTCATAAAGTGTATACTGGACTGTTTGACATCAAGACGGACGTTGCGCTGATCGTCAATCGCGAAGTCGATCTCGAAAAGCTGCGCGGAAAGATCGAAAAGTCGGATTTTATTTATGTCGGCGGAGGAAATACCGTATACATGATCGATCGCTGGAAGGAAACGGGACTTGTCCCGCTTCTGCGCGAGGCATATGAAAGGGGCAAGATTTTATGCGGATTGTCCGCGGGTGCGATCTGCTGGTTTGAGCGGATGTATTCCGATTCTGTCGTGGAAGGCGAATATACAATGTATGACGGGTTGGGCTGGATAAAAGGTAAAATTTCTCCGCATTATGATGAAAGAATGCTTGACTTTGACGAAATAGTGTTGTATAATAACTTTCGTGCTTGGGGCATTGAGAATAAAGCTGCTCTTGAGTTCCGTAATGAAGAGCCGATCGCTACGATCGGGGAAGGGAAAGTGTGGCTGCTCGATAGTACAGACGGCACGACCGTCAGAAAGACGGAATGGAAAGCGGATCAGGCGTAACGCCCCGCCTCGGTAATCTCGCCGTGTAAAAATCAGGGAATAATGCGGACGTGGCGAAATTGGCAGACGCGCAGGTTTCAGGTTCCTGTGGGAGACCATGGGGGTTCAAGTCCCTTCGTCCGCACCAAAGGCGATAAAGGTTGAACCCCTTTATCGGTAATAGCCTTGTCGTTATCGGCAAGGCTTATTTCTTTTATTTCCTTATCGTTGCCGAAAATCAGATAAGTAACTATTTCTTTGTCATAAACGAATACCTTGTAAACAAGATTATCTATGAGCAGTTTTTGGTATTCCTTATCTGCGGGATTTCCTTTAAGCATTTGCGCGATAAAGTCAAGTATTTTCTCTTTCGTGATTTTTTTACCCCGTTCAAGTTCGATTTGCGCTTTGCTTGCCGACAGGTCTTTTATCAAAATTTCTATCTCCTGCATTTTCTTTTCGATATTCGCCCGCAGCATATCGTTCCGCGCCAAAATGAAAGCGTTTGTCAGTTCTTCCGCCTCGTCCTGCGCGTGGCGTATTCGCGCCTCTATGCTCCGCAAACTGC
>CASGEQ010000005.1 GCA_949300535.1 uncultured Bacillota bacterium | reverse complement strand
GTTTTTTCCGCATAATCCTATCCTCCCGTTCATAAGGTATGGCATGACTGCCCTGAAAAAATTTCCCCGCGGTGCGGTCGGCGGAGCGATCGGAGTGATCATCCTGCTCTTTCTCCTCTTTCCGCAGCGGTATTCGCAAAGTCTTTTAAGCGGAATTTCCCTGTGGGCGGCGTGTGTTCTGCCCGTCGCCTTTCCGTTTATGTTCTTCACCGCGCTCTTTTCGCGCACGGCGGCGTTCCGCGCGATATCGCGTTTGTTATCGCCCGTATCGGGCGGACTGTTCCGTATTTCGGGCACAGGCGGCGCGATCTGCGCAATGAGCGCGCTTTCGGGTTACCCCGTCGGCGCCAGACTGGTGTCCGAATACGCCCGAACGGCAAAAGACAAATCGGAAACCTTCCGCCTCGCCGTCCTGTGTTCGGTATCGGGTCCTTCTTTCCTCGTCGGAAGCCTGGGCGGACGGATGTTCTGCGATCCCGCCGCCGGCTGGATTGCCCTTTTCTCCCATCTTATGGGCGTATGGCTCGTCTGTCTGCTGTTCAGACAACGCTCAGCCGCTCCGAAAGCACCCCCTGTCGGGACGGCGGGAAATCCGCCCCTCGCCGATCACGTCATGCAGAGCGTTCTCTCCGTCCTCTGTGTGGGCGGATTCATCGCGCTCTTTTCCGTACTCCTTCAAATGCTGTCCGATCTGCGCGTCTTTTCCTTTCTCACCGCGCCCTTTCGGGATGGCGCTCCGATCGCGGAAGCGTTTTTATGCGGACTTTTAGAAATGACTTCGGGCTGCGCGCGCCTCGCGCAATCCCCTTCGCCTCTCTCCCTTGCCCTGTGCGTTTTTCTCGTCACGCTGGGCGGAGCCTGCGTGCTCGCCCAGCAATTCGCCTACCTCTCGGGGGCGGGCGTGCGCTTTTTGCCCTTTCTCGCCGTCAAGACTGCCCAGGCCGCGCTTGCCGCGCTCATCGCTTGGGCACTCGCGCTCCTTTGCGGCTTTTAATAGGCGCCGAGCAGGCGGAACTGGCGGCAATGCGTGCGGATTTCCTCCAACGCGTCGCGGACAACGTTGCTCGCGTAATCCCCTTCGAATTCGATGAAAAAGCGATACTCTCCGGGCACGTCCTTGATGGGACGGCTCTCGATCTTGGTCAGATTGAGCCCGAATTGCGCGATACATTGCAAAAGCTGCAACAGCGTCCCGGGGCGGTGCGCCAGAACGGCACAGATATAGATCTTTTCTGTATGCTCGGGCAGGTTCTCTTTGCCCTTTTTTATCAGAAGGAAATGGGTGAAGTTCCTCTTTTCATCCGCGATATTTTCGTCCGACAAGACGATTCCTTCGGCGCGGACATGCGCCCCGACGATGCCCGCTGTATGATCGTCCACTCGCGAGAGGCTCTCGGCGGTGGATTTTGTGAATTCGCAGTCCGCCTGCGGCAGAACGCGGCGCAAAAATTCCGAACACTGACCGATCGCCTGTTCATGCGAGCATACGGTCAGAATATCGGAAAGGCGCGTTCCCGCCTTCGTGGCAAGGCGGTGATCGATGGGCAGAACGAGTTCGCGCACGGCAAACAGGTCTTTCGACGCTTGCAGAAGATCGAGATTCTGCAAAACTCCGCCCTGAATGGAATTCTCGATGGGAAGCGCGGCGCAATCGACCGCTCCCGAACGGAGCAGTTCGACCGCGTCCGAAAAGGTGCGGCAGAGCACGATCTCCGAATCGGGACACAGTTTTTTCGCCGCAAGTTCGGAATAGCTACCCTCGGGGCCTAAACAAGCCGTCCTCATCTTTATGCCTTCTCCGCGATATCGAGGATGAGCCGCTCCGTATCCTCCCAGCCGAGGCAGGGGTCGGTAATGGACTGCCCGAAGACGATATCGTGTTTCTGATTCCCTTCCACCAGGAAACTCTCGATCATGAACCCCTTGACGATCTTTTTGAAATCGGTGTCATAGAGTCGGTTCTGCAATATTTCTTCGACAATGCGGATCTGCTGACGGAACTGTTTCCCCGAATTGGAATGGTTGGAATCGATGATGATCGCGGGATTTTTCAGTTCGCCGTTGCTGTGCGCATACCCCTCGCACACCTTCATCACCGTTTCGTAATGGAAGTTGGGAATGTCGTTGCCGTAAGAGTCTACCATGCCGCGCAGGACGGCGTGCGCATACTCGTTGCCCTGCGTTGCGACCTGATAATCGCGGTATTTGAACACCTGCGGGCTCTGCGCCGCATAGATGGAATTGAGCAGAACGGGAATGCTTCCGCCCATCGGATTCTTGATTCCGACGGGGAGCTCGATCCCGCTCGAAACGAGGCGGTGCATCTGATTTTCGCTCGATCGCGCCCCCACCGCAATGTAGGTGAGAAGATCTTCGACGTATGCGTAATTTTCGGGATAGAGCATCTCGTCCGCCGCGGAAAGCCCCGACTCCTCGATGGCGTGCAGATGAAGTTCTCGGATGGTGTGAATCCCGCGCAGGATATTTTCCTTGTTTTCGGGATCGGGTTGGGAAAACATCCCCTTATATCCTACCCCCTTGGTGCGCGGTTTATTGGTATAAATCCTCGGCACGAGGACGAGCTTGTCCCTGACGCGTTCGTTGAGGCGTCCCAGGCGGCGGACATATTCGAGCACGGGTTTGCTCTCGTGTGCGGAACAGGGTCCGACGATCACGAGCAGTTTATCGCTCCTGCCCGCAATGACGTCCTTTGCAAGCTTATCCCGCTCCGCCTTGATTCTGCGGAGCGATTCGGGCAGCGGCTGTTCGGCGAGGATCTCCTCCGCCGCGGGTATTTTTATCTGTTTTTCAAACATTTATTTTCCTCTCTTTCGTGCAATATATTCGTATACCGCCTCGGGGACATAGTCTTTGAACGGCTTTTCAAACGCAATGCAGTTTTTGACCAGCGTAGAGCTGACGTGAAGGTGCTTCTGTTCGGACGGAAGATACACGGTGATCATGTCTTTGTCCAGATCGCGGCTCGCATAGAAATTGGCGTTTTCATACTCGAAATCCACCGTATTGCGCAGTCCGCGCACATATACGTTCGTTCCCTCCGCTTTGAGAAGATCGACGATGATGCCGTCCCAGACGACCACGCGCACGCGCTTTTCGCCCGCGAACGCCGATTCGATCATTTCTTTCCGCTCGGAAAGGGAAAACATGCATTGCTTTTGCTTATTTTCCACCAGCGCGACGACGACCTCGTCAAAGAGTCTGAGGCACGTCTTTACCGTATCTTCATGCCCGACGGTAAAGGGATCGAACGTCCCCGCAAACACGCATTTTTTCATACTTGCCTCCGAAAAAACCAGACGGACGTCCTGCCGTAATTGCGCTCGTCCGCCGTGACCCAGCCTTGCGGGAGCCCGTCCGCGGGGCGGTCGCTCTCATAGATCACCAGCCCGTCCTCTTCCAGCAAATCCCGTTCCGCAATGCGGTTGAGCACGTCTGCAAGATAATCGCACGCATACGGGGGATCGACGAATATGAGATCGAATTTTCCCGTCATGCGATCGAGACATACTTTATAATCGTACCCATACACGGCGGCGGATTCCTTCATCGCCGTCAGATTTTTTTTAAGAACGGCAAGACTGTCCGCGGAAACGTCGTTGAACACCGCTTCCGCGCCGCGGGAAATGCACTCCAGCCCGAGCGCGCCGCTGCCGCAGAAAAGATCGAGTACGCGCGCTCCGGGAATGCGGGCGGCGAGGATATTGAACAGCGATTCCTTGACGCGGTCGGCAGTGGGGCGGATTTCCTTTCCGCGGAATTCCGCGAGCACTCTGCCGCGGTGCTTGCCCGAAATAATTCTCATTTCTTTCCCTTTTTGCCCGTATTTTTCGCCTCTTCCATGCGCTCCTCGCGCTCCGAACGCTTTTTCGCCTGCACTTGCGCGCCCACGATATAGAACACGCCGCTGATGATCACGGGGATGACGATCATGACGAGCGAAAGGAAGTTGCTCACATTCAATCCGCCGTAAATATTCAGCCAGCGGACGGGAATGATCGCCCAGCCCGCAAACATGATAAGGGCGAGAAGCCCGGGACCTTCGAGTGCGGGAAACGCGCCTGCAAGAATTCCAAACAAAAGCACGGGGATTCCCACATAAAAGCCGATGACAAAGCCCTTATAAGGACGGTATTCGCGCTCGGGTCGGTGATCGCCGCCCGAATGGATTCCGAAAAGTTCGTTCTTGCGGTGCAGTTCGCCCGCAATATACGCGTCGAGATGTTTCTGTCCCGTGAGAAAGCAGAGATGAGCGTTATATGCAATACCGCCGAGGATACAGATCACGCTCAGAACAAACATCAGCGGAAGTGAAACGGAGGCGAGCGCCTGACAGACGAGCAGCAGCATACTCATGATGAGATACATCATATACGGCGTGATCGCGCGGCGCAGGCATTCCTTCTGAATGCGCCAGAACGCCCTCCACTTGCTTATATTTTTTGCGTTTTGCTCCATAGTTTCCCCGTCCTTTGCATAAATTGCCGCCCGCGCGGAAGAATTCCGCCGCAAAAACGGCCGCGTCCATTCTTTCGTTATATTATACAATGTCCCCCGTGCCGTGTCAAGTTTCCGAGGGGAAAAGCCGCCTATTTTACCCGATTTTCACCCGCTCGGGGCGATATACGATAATACGCTTGTCCGTCACCACGGCGTCGAGCGGGATATCCGTCTCCTCTGCGGGAAGCGCGGTGACAATCTGCCCGTCATAGGCATAACCCACGCGAACAATTTCGGGGTGTGCGGAGAGATATCGGTCATAATATCCGCCGCCGTAGCCCAAGCGCGTCCCCCGCTCGTCCGCGGCAAGAAGCGGCACAAGCGCGATCTTGCACGTCTCTTCTTCTCCGTCGGGCGGCTGTAAAATGCCCAACTTGTCCCGTCCGAGCGGCAGACGGTATCGCACCGAACGCATAGCCGCCCCTTCCGTCCGCGGACAGCACACCCTTTTCCCGCGCGCGAGAAGCTCGTCCGCAAGGGCGAGCGTATCCGCCTCGTCCCGATAGGAAAGGTATAGAAAAAAGCTGTCCGCCGCCGCAAAGGGCGAGGATAAAAAACGCTCTTTAAGCGCGCGGTCCTTCTCCGCTTCTTTCAGCTGCCTGCGCGCCGCAAGGTACTTGCGCCGCAGTTGCTTTTTCTCATCGTTCATAGACCTTTTCCGCTCTTCCTCCGATTCTGCAAAGCACTTCATACGAGATCGTACCGTGACGGCGGGCATACTCTTCCGCGTCCCGAAGCACGAGCCGCTTTTGTCCCGCCCTGCCCGCGCCTTCGCGGATATACGCGTCCATACACAGTTTCCCGATTCCGCCGAGCCCGCCCGCGCGGAAGAATCCGTCGCCGTATCCCAGGCGCAGCGTGGACAGCGCGCCGTATTCGCATTCCGCGGCGGCATAGCCGACTCCGCCGCCCGTGAACGTGCCGCTCTGCACGACGTGCGAATACACCTTCATCGCGGGCGAGAGGCGGAGCGCGCCCTCGAACCCGCGCGGCAGATAGCCGTACAGCGCAATTCCGCTCCGCACCGCGTCAAAGCGATATTTCTCTCCCGCGAGAATTCCGCCCGTCGCCGACAAATGGCGCACGGCGTCGGGGAAATATCTTTTCGCCGCCGAACAGGCGGCGGCAAAGCGCTCCGTCTGTTGCTCCCGCGCCGAACCGTCTTCGGGCGCGTACAGATGAGAATAGATCCCCTCCGCAAAGAGCCCCGCGTCTTTCATTTCGCGGCAGGCGCGGACGAGATTTTCCGCGCGGAATCCGTAACGGTTCATGCCCGTGTTGACCGCGATATGTACGCGCGGAAACAGGGAATACGCCTCTTTTGCGCGCAGAAGAATATGCAAGGTCGCGAGCGACGAAACGGTAAGAATGAGTCCGTAAGCGCAGGCGCGGAGCGCTTCCTCTTCCGAAAGTACGGGCGTTAAGACGAGAATGTCTTTGGAAACGCCTGCAACGCGCAGCGCGGCGCCCTCGTCGAGAGAGGCGACCGCAAAGCCGCACACCTGTTCTTCCAGCGCGAGCGCGACTTCTTCCGCGCCGTGTCCGTAAGCGTCGTCCTTCACGACCGCAAACAAGGGTGTTCCGCCCGCCGCCGCGCGGATTTTTTGCGCATTGGAACGGATTTTCGGCAAAGAAATAAGGGCGAGATTGTTCTGCATACTCTCATTGTATGCGCCGATCCCGCCCTTCGTTTCCTCCGATTATGGCTCCGCCTTATAGATCAGTCTGTGGCAGTGTTCGCACTCGATGACGTTCCCGCCCGAAAGCCGTTCCTGCTGTGCGATGGGGAAATCCATTCCGCAGACGCACCGCCCGTCCCTGAGCGCGGCGAGTACGGGGAAAATGCGCTCGTTCCGCTTTGCCGTGTATTTGGCGACGATATCCGCAGGAATCTTCTTTTCGATGGCTTTCAGCCTGCCCGTGATCTCCGCCACTTCCGCCGCGCGGGAATTTTTGACGTCGGTATATTTCTCCGAATACTCCTTGTACTGTTTCTGCATGACGATGGTCTGCTCTTTGAGTTTTTTGTATTCGTCGCACGCAGATTCGATCGCCGAAACCAGCTTATTGATCTCGTTCTTCAGGGCGCGCAGGCTGTCCGCGAGCGCCTGCGCGTTGCGCTTGTAGAAGGAAACGTCGCCGCCCCCGTCCACCATTTCGTCCAGACCGGAAAACTCGGAAAGCGATTTGCTGATCTCCATATATCTGCGCGTGAGTTCCTGCGCCGTGCGGCGGAGCTCTTTCGCGCGGTTATCCTGGATCTCCAGCTTTTCCGCGGCGCTCTTCATGAATTTTTTCGCCTGCACATACTTCTTGCGCTCGGGCGTCGCCGCAATTTCCTGTTCCACTTTGCGCAGTTCCCCATCCACTTTCTGGTATTCGAGTAATTCGTTCAAAACTGACATAATATCTCCTTACAGAAGTCGGATATCCGTGAAAAACTCGCACGGAAGCCCCGTCTTCTCCTTTATTTTCCGATAAAATCTGTTGAAGCCGTACAGTTCGGACGCATAATGCGTCATCAGCACGACGTTCATCCCTTCCCCGAGCGCCGCGGCGATCAGGTGATGCTTGCCGTCAGAGGTAACGATCGTGTCCGCCCCCTCGCGCTTAGCAAAGGCGAGCGTCTCTTCGTCCATCCCCGCGCCGCAGAAACTCGCAATGCGGGAAATCTTTCTCTGCTCCCCGTAAAAGATCACGCGGTCGGTGCAGAATTCGGTGCGAATCCGCTTCAGAAGGCTCTCGCTGTCCGTATCCGCGTCGTACGCCCTGCCGTATCCCCCGCAGGATAAAACGTGCATGATCGCAGGCTCGCTTCCGCCGAGCCCCCGCATCAGGCAGTCGTCGATACCGCCCTCCGCGCTGTCGAGATTGAGATGAGCGGAGATGACCGAGATCCCCGCGCGGATCGCAGACAGCAGCGCGCGCTCTCCGCCGTTGCTTACGCTGAGATGATAGAGCGGCGAAAAGATGGCGGGGTGATGGGTGAAGAGCAGCTGCGCGCCCGTCTCTTTGGCGCGGGATACCGCCTCCGCCGAACAATCGAGCGCAAAGAGAATCTTGTCGATCTCCTCTCCGCAATCGACGATCACGCCGCTGTTGTCGTGAAAATCGTATTTTTCACAGTATTCCCTGCTGAGCGAAAAGGGCGCGACCGCATCCGCAATTTCATATATCTCCTTCAATCGCATCGGTAATTGCCTCCAATCGGTACAGCCGCTCGCGCACTTCATCGCGGCTCTCTCCTGTCAAAGCGGGATTTTCGAGCAACTTGCGCAGCTCGTCCTGCTCCTTTTTCAGCTTTCGTATAAAATCGGGCGTCGGGTTTTTCAGATTATCCCGCCCGTAGGCGATCTCCCAATCGGAGTATTCGTCGCCGCCCGTCCCCTCTCCGACGATCAGATCGTAATACTTCCCGTCGGAAAAAGTATAGTCCTTCCGTATCCTGCACCCCCTTGACAAGAGGTATGCGCGTACCTTGTCCGTATTTCGCATGGGCTGCAATACAAACAAGGGGGGCATGTCCGCATCGGACAGGATATGTATGATTTCTTCCCCGCCCATGCCCGCGATAAGCACCAGGTCGGGCATTTCGGGAAGTCCGGACATGCCGTCCGCGCACACGGAAACGCATGTTCCCGCGCCGATATATTCTTCCAGCAGCCGTTCGGCTTTTTTCAGGCTTTCGCGGCTGATATCCGAGATATACGCCCGTTCGCACCTGCCGTTTTCAAGCATGAACTGCGTGCAGAAACCGTGATCGCACCCGATATCCGCAAACGAGCGCACCGACGGGAGGTGGGAACAGATGATCTCGATACGCGAGGGCATCAGTCGAGGAAGTCGCGCAACTTCTTGCTGCGGCTGGGGTGGCGCAGTTTGCGGAGCGCCTTCGCCTCGATCTGACGGATACGCTCACGGGTGACGTTGAACTCCCTGCCCACTTCTTCGAGCGTGCGGGGCTTGCCGTCGTCGATGCCGTAACGCAGGCGCAGCACCTTCTCCTCGCGCGGGGTCAGCGTGTCGAGCACGCCCAAAAGCTGCTCTTTGAGCATGGTAAACGCGACGGAATCTCCGGGCGTCTGCGTCTTATCATCCTCGATGAAGTCGCCGAGGTGAGAATCTTCCTCTTCGCCGATGGGCGTTTCCAGAGAAACGGGATCCTGCGCGATCTTCTGAATCTCGCATACCCGTTCGACGGGCACGTTCATCGCCTGAGCGATCTCCTCGGGCGTCGGCTCTCTGCCGTTCTCCTGCAAGAGCATGCGCGACACGCGCGTGAGCTTGTTGATGGTCTCCACCATGTGCACGGGAATGCGGATGGTACGCGCCTGATCGGCGATCGCGCGGGTGATGGACTGACGGATCCACCAGGTCGCGTACGTCGAGAACTTGAATCCCTTCTGATAATCGAACTTTTCCACCGCTTTCATGAGTCCGAGGTTGCCTTCCTGAATGAGATCGAGAAAGAGCATGCCGCGTCCGACATAGCGTTTTGCAATGGAAACGACGAGACGCAGGTTTGCTTCGGACAAACGGCGTTTCGCCTCTTCGTCCCCCTCCTGCATCTTGCGCGCGAGTTCGATTTCGTCTTCGCCCGACAAAAGAGGCACTCTGCCGATATCTTTCAGATACATCTTGACGGGGTCGTCCAGTCCGATATCGGAAAGCGCCTGCTCGAACAGTTCGCGGTCGCGCTCGTCCTCGTCGAAAATCTGAATGCCCATCTCGGGAAGCGCCTTATAGACGACTTCGATCTGCGTCGGGCTGAGATCGTATTTCTCCAGCTGATCGCACAGTGCGTTCGTGGAAATACTGCCCTTCATCTTGTAATTGGCCGCGATCCCTTCGATGAGTTCGTTGAGCTTCTGCTCGGAAATATTCATATCTTCTCCTCCGTTATCCTTAACCCGGGTTTTTCAGTTTTTTTGTCAGTTCGTTCAGCCGCAGGGCGATTGTCCTGCGCTCTTCCAGCGTTTCCGCCTTGTCGTATGCCGCATTGCAGGCATTGATCTCCGCGTTCAGCCGTTCCCGTTCCAGCGTCAGAAGACTGTCGCGGAAAAAACGCTCCGCATTTTCCCCGTCCAGATTGTCGCCGTAATCGAGATTGAGAATCTCCGCGAGCTCCCCGTCCGCGTCGAGAATGTCGAACAGTCCGCTCGGACGGATTTTTCCGTTTTTGCGCCCTTCCGCGATATAATCCGCAATTGCGCGGTGATCGGGGTCGGTAAATCCGAGCTGTTCGGGACGGCAGGAACGGGCATAGGGCTTGTCCAGCAGGCAGGCGGCGAGGATGAACCGCGCCGCTTTGCGGAACCTGTCCGCATTGTCTTCTTTCGGCTGCACGGGCGGGCGGGCGGCAGTCTGTTCCTTGGGCGCGTTCTCCAGATCGCGCACCAAAGAAGAGTAACTGACATCCGCGGTTGCGGCGATCTTTTTGAGCAGTTCCTCGCGCTCGGTCGCGCTCTCCGCTTCCCGCACGACGCTCAGCGCCTCTTTGACGAAATCCCGCCGTTCGTCCGTCTTGGTAAGATCGTATTTTCTCTGCACCGCGAGAATGCGGAAATCGATGAGCGGCATTGCCTTTTCGAGGCAGGCGCGATATCCGTCCGCGCCCGACGTCTTGATGACGTCGTCGGGATCCAATCCCTCGGGCATGGGCACGACGCGCACGCGGATCCCCTCTTCTTTGAGGATCTCCAACCCGCGCAGGTTGGCTTTCTGCCCCGCGAAATCGCCGTCGTAACTGATCATGACGTTTTCCGAATACCGCTTTGCAAGCCGCGCCTGTTCTTTGGTAAGCGACGTGCCCATACTCGCGACGACGTTCTGAAATCCCGCCTGATAGAGGGATATGGTGTCCATATACCCCTCGACCATGATAACGGAATCCAACCCGCTCGCGCGTTTGAGCTTTTTCACGAGATTGATGTTGTAAAGGTTCTTGCTCTTGTTGAACAGGAGCGTTTCCCGCGTATTTTTATACTTGGCGAAATCCGTCTTCTCCATCACTCTTCCGCCGAAAGCGATGACCTCGTCCATGTGGTTGATGATGGGAAAGATAAGTCTGCCGCCCTGCGCGTCGATCAGCCGCCCGTTTTCACCGCTCGTCATGCAGGCGCCGCTGTCGAGGATATCCTGCTGAGAAAAGCCGCTGTCCAAAAGAAAGGCGGGAAGCGATCGGAAATCCAGCGACGCGCCCAATCCGAATTTTTTGATCGTCGTCGGCTGCAATTTCCGTTTCGAGAGATATTCGAGGTGCTGTTCCGCACGTCCCGAATAGAGATTGTTGAGATAAAAACGCGCGGCCGCGTGCATGATTTTAAGAAGGGTATCCTTCTTTCTCTTCATTTCCGCCGCCCGCTCGTTGGCTTTGTCGTCATATTCGGGGACTTCCAGCTTTGCGCGTTCGGCGAGCATCTGCACCGCCTGCGGAAACTCCACGTTCTCGTATTCCTGCACGAATCGGATGACGTCGCCCGACGCGCCGCAACCGAAACAGTGATAGTACCCGTCTGCGGCATTGACCGAAAAGGACGGCGTCTTTTCGTGATGAAAGGGACAGCACGCCCAATAATTCGAGCCTTTCCGCTCCAGCCGAAGATAAGAGCCGATCACCTCTACGATGTCGTTTTTCTCTTTCAGCAGGCGGATGAACTCGGTATAGTCCTGCTTCATACGCTGCCCTCCCTGGGCACAAACAGCCGCTTGAATACGCCGATCGCATATTTGTCCGTCATAGACGAGAGATAATCGCAAACGACGCGCGCTTCGCCCGCCTCTTCCAGATTCGCCGCGTAAGCCGCGGGCAGTTCCCCGATATGACCGACAAAATATGTATACAATTCGGTGAGCATGCGCTCCGCGCTCTCCTGAATGAGTTTGTTCGCGCGTTCGTAGACGTTCTCAAACATGAAGGCGCGCAGCTTGTCCAGCGCCTCAGCCTTCTCTTTCGACATTCGCACGTAAGGTTTCCCGTTGGACTCCTCGTAAATATCGAGAATGGCTGTATTGATTCGTTCGCTCGTATCCCGCCCGAACACCGCGATACAGTCCTCGGGCAATTCCTCGTCGCGCAAGAATCCCGCGCGGATGGCATCCTCGATGTCGTGATTGATGTAGGCGATACGGTCGGCGAGAGAAACGGCGACCCCTTCCAGCGTGGAAGGCTTGCCCGATTTGGTATGGTTGACGATCCCGTCCCGCACTTCAAAGGTGAGGTTCAATCCTTTTCCGTCCTTTTCCAGCACGTCCACGACGCGCAGGGACTGTTCGGAATGGCGGAACCCGCCGGGCGCGAGCTTCGCGAGCACTCTCTCCCCGACATGACCGAACGGGGTATGTCCGAGATCGTGCCCGAGCGCGATCGCTTCCGCGAGATCTTCGTTGAGGGAAAGACCGCGCGCGATCGAGCGCGCGATCTGGCTTACGTCCAGCGTATGCGTCAGGCGGGTGATATAGTGATCCCCGTCAGGCGCAAAGAATACCTGCGTCTTATTTTTCAGACGCAGGAAGGATTTGGAATAGATGATCCTGTCTCTGTCCCGCTGAAAGTCGGTGCGCATGGTGCAGGGCGTTTCTTCCCGCATTCTTCCCACGCTTTCCCATGACTTTTTCGCATAAGGAGAGAGAAAGAGCTTTTCTTTTTCGTAAGTTTTTTCCTTCATCGAATGTTATTTCGACGAAACGGGATAAAACTCCTTTTATTTTTTGAAAATTCAGATAAAAAATCCGCCGTTCACGCCGAGGATCTGTCCCGTGACGTATTCGTTTTCCGCCAGAAAGAGCACGGCGCGCGCGACTTCTTCCGCACTGCCGAACCGCCCTGCGGGAATCTCTTCCGAAAGCGCGGCTTTCTCCTCCGCCGTATAGCAATCGTTCATCTGCGTATCGATCACTCCGGGCGCAACACAGTTGACGGTGATATGCGACGGCGCCAGCTCCTTTGCGAGCGCCTTGGTAAAGGCGATGACCGCGCCCTTGCTCGCCGAATACGCGCTTTCGCAGCTTCCGCCCGTCTGCCCCCAGACGGAAGAGATGTTGACGATCGCCCCGCTCTGCTCGGAGATCATCTTCTTTGCCGCCGCACGGCAGCAAAGGAACGTCCCCTTTGCGTTGACGGAGAAAACTCTGTCCCACTCCTCGGAAGTCGTATCCTGAACCTGGCGGTTGAGGGAGATCCCCGCGTTATTGACGAGCACGTCCACGCGGGAAAGCGCGGCAAACGCCCGTTCCACCGCCGTCTCGTCGGATACATCCGCCTTTATGAATGCAACTTCGGGCGCAAGTTTTCTCGCCTTCTCCGCGTCCTCTTCTCCGCGCGAATAAAAGGCGGTCACCGCATAACCCGCCTGCGAAAACGCGCGGCAGACCGCGAGTCCGATGCCGCGCGTGCCGCCCGTGACGACTACCCTTTTCACTTTGTATCTCCCTCGCCTTCCGCGGCGAGCGCGATGACCTCTTTCGCCACCTCGTCCACCGTTTTTCCGTCCGTATCGACGATATAATCGGCTACGTGTTCATAGACGGGGGTGCGCTCATTGAGCAGTTCGCGCAGTTTTTCCGCCATCTTGCCCGTATCCTTCAGAAGGGGGCGCGATTCGTCCGCGCGGACGCGGGACAAAAGCGCCTCGAAGCTCGCGCGCAGGAAAAAGATCTTGCCGTTGCGTTTGAGCATCTCGTTGTTCTCGTATTTGAGCACGAGCCCGCCGCCCGTGGAGATGATGAGATTGTCCGACTTGACGAGTTCGCGCACGACCTCCGTTTCGAGGGAGCGGAAATGCGCTTCCCCGTAAAACTCGAAGATATCGGAAATATTGCCGTGGCGGTCGCTGATGACGATATCCGTATCGTACCACCGCTTTCCCGTCAGTTCGGAAATGCGGATTCCCACGCTGGATTTGCCCACGCCCATCATACCGCAGAGAATGATATTCATAACCAGAAGCTCTCCAATGCAAGTTTATAGCTGTTTTTCCCGAATCCGAGCACTTCGCCGCGGCAGACTTCGGTCAGGACGGATTTTTTGCGGAACTCTTCCCGCGCGTGCACGTTGGACATATGTACTTCCACTACGGGCACGGTAATCGACGCGATCGCGTCGCGGATGCCATACGAATAATGGGTAAACGCGCCCGCGTTGAGCACGATCCCGTCATATTTCCCTTCCGCGCCGTGAAGCGCCCTGCACACCTCTCCTTCCAGATCGCTCTGGAAAAAGTCAACGCTATGTCCCTTCTCCGCGCAGAAAAAACGCAGTTCTTCGTTGATCTCGTCCAATGTCTGCACGCCGTAGACGCCCTTTTCGCGGCGCCCCGTCATGCCGAGGTTGACTCCGTTGATGACAAGCAGTTTCATATCATTCCTCCCGATAGGCATTCCACAGCGCTTTTGCCTGCTCCGCTTTCGGCGTACAGCCCAGATAAATGCAACCCGCCATATACGCCTGATAAAAGAGCATGGACGCGCCGTTCACCGTCTTTTTCCCTTCCTCTTTCGCGATGCGCAGAAACTCCGTCTGCGCGGGCACATAGATGAGGTCGACCGCCGTTCCGCACAGGGACAGCAGCTGCCGCCCGACGGGCGCGCGTTCCCCGCCCTCGAAGGCGATCACGGGCGATTGCCCGACCGTATCGTGCATCCCGATGCCCGTACAGTTGACGATCACGTCGAAGGGCATGATCGGCACTTCGCGAAGGGGCGTAAATCCGCCGATCTCCTCATAAACCTTTTTCAGTTTCTCCTCGGTGCGCTGATAGGCGAACACCTTCGCGCCCGACTGCGTGAGTTTTCGGATACAGCTTCTGCCCGCGCCGCCCGCGCCGAGCACGAGGAAAGACTTGCCTTTTATCTCCACACCGTGATTTTGCAGCATGAGCAGAAATCCGAACCCGTCCGTATTATATCCCGTCCGCGTTCCCGATAAAACGGTATTGACCGCGCCGAAATCCGCCGCGTCTCCGCACAGGTGAGAAAGGTGCGGGATAATTTCCTGTTTAAAGGGAATGGTCACGTTGAATGCGTCGTATTCGTCAAAAACCGAATGAATCCGCGCAGAGAATTCCCCTTCGGGTATGGACACCCTGTCATAGGTGCAGTCTTCTCCCATGTTGTGCAGGATAAACGTATGCATGGACGGACTCTGCGACTGAGAGACGTCCTTTCCGATCACGGCAAGTTTGAGCATAATTCCTCCGATCAGAACCCCGATTGCGCGCAGATCTCGCGCAGCTCTTTCTCATACTCCGCATAAGGCAGAGAAAGGAGCGCATACCCGCCCTTTCTGACGGGCGCGGTAACGACCACTGTATCGTTGGTTTTATTTTTCTTATCCAGTTGCGCAAAATGCGCCGCCTCCGCCGCGGGAAGCCCCTTCGGCATTCCGCCCAGCGCCAGAAGCGCCAATTCTTCCAGCCGATCGAGATATTCTCCGTCGCATTCGAGATGCCTTTTCGCGAGCTCTGCCTCGACAATCGTCCCGATCAGCACATATTCTCCGTGCGAACGCTTTTTCTCGCACAGTTCCAGCGCGTGCGCGGTGGTATGCCCGAGATTGAGCGACTTTCTCAGTCCCGTTTCCTGTTCGTCCTGCTGTACCACGTCCGCCTTGTGACGGATATTTTCGGGTACGATGCGCGAAAGAAAATGCAAATCGGTCAGGCGGTTCCTGTTTTCCCACAATTCGTCGAAGATATGCGCATTCAGCGCGCCGTGCTTGACGATTTCGCCCAGCCCGCAGCGGATCTCGCGCGGAGGAAGGGTGGCGAAGAACATCGGATCCGCAAGCACGATCTCGGGCTGTCTGAACGCGCCGACGACGTTTTTCACGTCGTCCAGATCGACGGCCGTCTTTCCTCCAACGGAAGAATCCACTTGCGCGAGGAGGGTGGTCGGGACCTGCACGCAGGAGATCCCGCGCATATACAGGGCGGCGGCAAGCCCGCCGATATCGCCGACGACTCCCCCGCCCACCGCGAACAGACAGCCGTTGCGGTGCATCCCCTCTTTCACCATCGCGCGCAGGATATCGACAAGCGTCGACGGCTGTTTGTTCTCTTCGCCCGCGGGCATCGCATAAACGGGGACATCGGGCGCAAGTGCGGAGAGTTTATCCCCGTAAAGGCGTTTTACGTTGGAATCGGTCAGGATAAAACTCTGCGCATAGCTTCTGACAAGGCGGGGAAATTCGCGTTCGAATACCCCTTCCCCGCAGAGCACGTCGCTCGTTTTGTCTTTGCCTTTCAGATCGAGATGGATGGTCTGCATCAGTCGGGCAACCTCCCGTAGCGTTCGATGATTTCCGCGAGGTTATCCCCGCCCAGGCGTTCGAGCACGGCTTCCGCGAGCGCGGTCGCCGTCACGCTTTCCAGAATGATCTCGCACGCGGTGATCGCGCATACGTCGCTGCGCTCGGTCGCGGCGCGGTCGGGCAGTTTTGTCGCCGTATCCACCGTCTTTAAGCCGCGCATGAGCGTGGGAATGGGCTTCATCGCGGCGCGGAGCACGATCTCCTCGCCGTTGGACATCCCCCCTTCGATTCCTCCCGCGCGGTTGGTCTCGCGGTAATAGCCGCGTTTTTCGTCATAGAAGATCTCGTCGTGAACGTCCTTGCCGCTCAACGAAGCGACGCCGAACCCGAGTCCGACTTCCGCGCCCTTGATCGCCTGCACGCTCATCAGCGCGCCGACGAGCCGTGCGTCCAGCTTTTCGCCGTAACTCATGCAGCTCCCGAATCCGCTTTTTAAGCCCTTGACGCGGATCTCCATGACCCCGCCGCAGGTATCCCCCGCCTCGCGCAGCGATTTTATCTCGGCGATCGCCTTTTCCTGCGCCGCGGGATCCATCATGCCCAATTCGGGAAGCCGTCCCGACGCGATTTGTCCGAAGGTATATTGATTTTCGTCGCGGACGGTATAGACCTGTTTCACATATCCCGTGATCTCCACGCCCAGCGCGCGGAGAAGCTGACGGCAGAGGGTGCCGACGGCGACGCGGATCGCCGTCTCGCGCGCGGAAGCGCGTTCGAGGATGTTCCTCGCGTCCGTCTGCGCGAATTTCTTCATGCCCGTCAGGTCGGCGTGACCGGGGCGCACTTTGGTGACCGTGCGCGCCGATACGTCGCATTCTTCGGGCGACATATAATCCTTCCAGTTTTTGTAATCGTCATTGAACACGGCGAGACAGACGGGACTGCCCAACGTTTCGCCGTTTCTCACGCCCGAGAGGATCTCGATATGGTCGCGTTCGATCTTCTGCCGTCCGCCCCTGCCGTATCCGCTCTGCCGCAGAGAAAGATACGCGTCGATCTCCTCCCTGTCCACGCGCAGATGAGAAGGCAGCCCTTCGACGATCGCGAAAAGCCCCTTTCCGTGTGATTCTCCCGATGTGATGATTCTCATATTTACTCCGTTCTGTCAGAGGACGGAATAATTTCCGTCCGAAATTGCAATGACGATATTTCCGAGCTCGTCCGTCCGATAAATACCGCACCCGGGCGAAGCGGCGGCGAGCGCAGAAAGCGCTTCTCCCGACGGGTGGGAATAATAATTATCCGCGCCGCAGGAAATGACGGCGGTTTCAAAGTGAAGAAGATTCAGCCATTCTTCCGAAACGGCGTCCGCCGAACCGTGATGCGCAACTTTCAGAATTTCCGTTTCCGAAAGAGAAACGCGAAATTCCCCCGAATTGAAAATATCTTTATCCGCGCGGTATTCTTCCAGCAATTTTTCTTCCCGCGCTTTGGAAACGTCGCCCGAAAAGAGCGCGCTCACTCCGCCGTAATCCAGCCAGAGCACCGCGGAGGAGTCGTTTTCGTCCGTTTCCTGAGAATACGGCGAAAGGCAGACGAGATATGCGCCCGAAGAATGGGATATCACGCCGTAGCGTTTCATCACCGAAGTCGGGCAGCCGATCTTCTCCGCTTGGGAAAGCATTTCCGTATACGCCGCCGCGGAAGAAGAAACGACGGGAAGATACAGCTGTGTCGCGCCGAAACAGCGCAGAATCTGAGAAATCCCGCCGTAATGGTCGAGATCAGCGTGCGTGATTAAAAGCGCAGGCTCGTCCGCGTTCAGCCCTTTCAGATACCGAATCACCGAAACGTTCGCTTCCCACGAGCCGTCGCCCGCGTCGATCACGAGCAGTTCTCCGTCGGGGAATTCCACGATCGTGCAATCGCCCTGCCCGACGTCGAGAAAATGGATGCGAAGTTCGCCTTCCTTTCGCGGCGAAATCGCATAAGCGGGCAGAAGCCGTTCGAACGGGATAAAATAATACAGCAGCGTCAGCGCGATCAGAAAAGCAAAGATCACGCAGGCGATCGCAAGGGCGCGGATGCGCCGTTTTCTGCGCCTTATCTCAAAATCCAGCATCTTTGAGCGCCTTTCTGATCTCAGGCATACGGGATACCGCCTCCTCATAGCCGAGTTCGTACATACGCGCGGTGTCCTCGCGCCCGATATCCGTTGCGGTGAATCCGAGCAAGTTGGGTCGGAGCATGATGTCGCTCGCCTGATACCCCCGCTCTTTACTGTCCTCGCGATAGCGCAGGGATACGAACGCATTGAGCGCAGACCCGATCAGACGGGAAAGTCTGCTCTTTTCCTCATCGGGCAGAAGATAGGCGGAAAGATCGCACCCGATGACGAAATCCGCGCCGAGATCGCGCGCAACGTCCGCGGGGATCGCATTGGTAAACGCGCCGTCGGCAAGCTTTTTCCCGTCGATCTCCACCGCGCGGAAAAAGGGCGGCATCGCGCTGGACGCGGTGAGCGCGCGCGCAACGTTTCCGTGATCGAGCAGTACGCCCTCGTTGGTTTCCTCGTCCGTCGCCCAGGCGGCAAACGGAATGGGAAGATCGGAAATATCGCCTTCGACATAACCGCTCAAAAGTTCTTCCGCAAAGCCCATATCCGCGCGCGGGCGCAGATTTTTGGAAAACTCCTTCACGCTGAGCGACTGCACGATCTCCGTCATATCGGAAGAAGAGTATCCCTTTGCATACAGCGCGCCCACGATAGAGCCGATGGAAGTGCCTGTCACGACGTCGAAACGGATGCCCTCTTCCTCGAACGCTTTGAGCGCACCGAGATGCGCCATCCCCTTTGCCCCGCCGCTGCCGAGCGCCAATCCGAGGCGCAGAGTACTTTTCCGTTTGCGCTTGATCAATCGGCGGAACCGCGTGAAAATGCTCATACGCCCTCCCCATGAAATAATACTCTTCCATTTTACACTTTTTTTCGCAAAAAGTAAACTGCTTTAAGCATTTTTCCGCCGCAGCGGAAGGATTTCACAAAATTTTGATTGACGAAACGGTCAAAAGAAGATATTATAAACGGGAACTCCCCCCGCGCCGCGCGCAAAAGAGCGTTTCGGCATAAATTACGGCGCACAGGCGCACATTGAAATCGGAGGAAATCGGAACATGCAATCGTTCTTCACAAAAAAACGCAACATCGCCGCGTTCACAATCTGCGCCGTTCTCCTTGCGGCGTTGATCGCCGGCGTCGTCCTTTCCGTCGTGCTTTATCGCAACGGAAGTATCCCTGCGGAAAATTTCAGCCGCCGCATGATGTTTGCAGGGCTCTGCTTTTTGATCTGCGCCGCAATCTATCTTGCGGAATTTCTCCTGCGTTTCCGCTTTCCCCTCTTTCTCGAAATTTCGCTCACCGTGTTCGCCTTTGCCTGTCTTGCGGGCGGGACGGTCTTCGATTTATACAACATCATGCCCGTCTGGGACAAAATCCTGCACACGCTGAGCGGCGTACTCTTCTCCGCCGCAGGACTCTGCTTTGCGCTTCCCCTGCTCGGAAAACAGATCACGGGCGCGCGGAAGATCGCCGTCTGCGTGATCGTCGCCGCGCTCTTTTCTCTCGCCGTCGGATACCTTTGGGAAGTGTATGAATTTACCGTGGACAGCATCGATCCCTCTTCCAACTGTCAGAGATGGGAAAGCGGACTTATCGAAGCGCTCCCCGACGGGACCTATCTCGTGGACGACCGCCGCGGCAGCGCGATCCTCGACACGATGGGAGACATGATCGTCAATTTAATCGGAACCGTTGTCTTTCTCGTGCCCGCCCTCTTCGTATTCCTGAAAAAGCCCGCCGCGCTCGAACAGTTCGCACTCGAACGCATCCCCCGCAGAAAAGAAACGGCAGACAAAAACGCGGCTTCCGATTGCGCCGCTTCCGCTGTCTCCGATGGCAAAGAAAGCTCTGCGCGCGAAAACTCTTCCGCCCGTTCCTCCCGCTCCGAATCCTCCGATTCTTCAGAATCCTGATCGGCAAAATGCCGCATTCCGCAAATTTTGCGTATTCCGCTCTTTGAGTGCGCCGACGAAAACAATCCGTCAGCATACCGAATAAAAAACGTCAAAAGACAAATAATTAAATATTTTTTGAAAAGCGCCCGCGCGTTGTTTCAACGCGCGGGCGCTTCTTTTCATTCCGTCAGATTCAAAACATACTTTCTTCTTTTGCAATCGTGAGGACTTGATCGCCCTTATGCTTCTTTCCGATTCAAAGCGCAAAAACGCGCTCAGTATTCCCGCCTGCCGAGAAGGTAATCCGCGCTCGTCTGCAGAAGATCTGCAAGCGCGATGAGCATATCGAACGAACATTCCCTTTCGCCGTTTTCCCAATAGGAAACCGTGCGGACAGAAACTCCCAATTTCTCCGCAAGTTGCGCGCGGCTTACAAGCCGCGCGCCCCGTACTATATCTCATTGCTTTTCGGTAACTGTCCTTTTTAAATCGCTCGGGGCGGGAAAATCGCTTTCCGCGGTGTTCTCTTCTTTTCCCTTTCCCGTCGGGGTAAATTCCGCGTGCGCTTCCAGCCAGTGCGCCACACCGTCCTCGTCGTTGCAGGGGATGATCCCCGTCGCAATCTCTTTGAGTTCGGGCGCCGCGTTCTCCACGGCATAACTCTCGTCTGCGATCTCGAACATCGGGATATCGTTGATCTCGTCCCCGAAACACACGATCCTGTCGCAGCCGTACAGTTCCTTGACGTGCAGCGCGGCGCTCGCCTTGCTCGCGTTTGCAGGCAAAATTTCCAGCCACGGTTCGTCGGTATAGATATCGCGCGAAAAGAAACAGCGGTACTTGTCTTTCATCTGTTCGTATACGGGGCGCAGCCGCTCCTCGTCGTCAATACAGGTGAAGTAAAACACAGCTCCGTCAAGGGCGCGGTCCTCGGAATCGATCATGCGAGCGCGTCCGTCGCCCTGCCGCGAATTGATAAAATCCCTCTGTCCTCTTCCGCTCTTATCCCACAGATAGGAAAATCGGCTTTTGCCGTCGATAACGGCATAGGTAAGCGGATACAGCCCCCTTCGGGTGAACGCGCCGTAAATTTCCGCCTCTTCCGAAGGAGAAAAGCGCGCCGACCAGAGCGGGCGGCGGGTCGCGCTGTCCAGCACGAACGCGCCGTTATGCACGATGACGGGCATTTCCGCTTCCAGCCCTTCGGTCACCTTGCTCGCCGTTTCAAACGAGCGCGCAGTCGCATAGGAAAAGAGCATCCCTTCGTCCACGAGGCGATTCACGGTGCGGTTGGTATATTCGCTCGTCCGCGCGTCCGAGCGCAGGAGAGTGCCGTCCAGATCGCTCAGATACAGCGTTTTTTTCATACTCCCCTCCTCATTTTTGTTAAAATTCCAGCGTCATGCCGTCGTAGGCCGCGATCACGCCGTATTCCCGCTCCGCACGTTTCAGCCGCTCGGGCGAGGGCGCGGAATTGTGGGAAAAATGCGTGATGATCACCTTCGTTTCCCCGTCGACAAGCCCGAAATCTTTCAGACGGGACAAAACGCGGGCATTGTCTTCCAGCCCCATGTGGCGGCGGACAACATCCGCGCGGTCAAAGAGGAAGGTGCAGTCGATCGTGACCGCGCCCGCCTTCCCCGAAACGCGGGACAAATAATCGAACGTCTCCTCGGGAAGAACGCCCGTATCCGTCAGGTGCAGATATTTTTTTCCCGATTTTTCAATGAGATATACAAAGGGTTCGCGGGAAGTATGGCTTGCGGCGAGCGCGGTCGCACGGTATTCCCCGAAAGTGAACGGCTCGAATGCCCTGATTTCGTGCAGACGGATTCCCGCCGCGATTTCCTCCCGCAGTTCCCTGCGCGTGCATTCGCGGAACACCTCGCATACTTCCGCATTCCCGAAGATATCGAGCGTGGGGGAGGTCATCCCGTGCGCATATTTATATCCGCGCAGGATAAAATCGTGCGCGTAAAAATGATCCATGTGCGAATGGGTAACGAGGAGGTATCTGATTGCCGAAAGATCGGCTTTTAAGCGCGCCGCATGATAAAAGGCGTCGGGCGGAAAATCAACGGAAAGTTCTCCGTCGACGAGCAGCTGCGAGCGCGAGCGGATCTGCCGTCCACCGCGGGCGCGGACGCGCCTGCAATAATCGCATTGACAGAACAGCGACGGAATCCCTTCCGCCGCGCCTGTGCCGAGATAAGTGAGTTTCATATCAGATTTCGTAAATGATGGTCACGGGACCGTCGTTTTCCTGCGTAATTTTCATGTCTGCGCCGAAAACGCCCATGCGTACGGGCACGCCCGTCTCTTTGAGGCATTCCGCCGCATATTCGTAAAGCCGATCGGCGCGCTCGGGGCGTTCCGCCTGAATGAAGCTCGGGCGGTTCCCCCGCGACGCGTCCCCGTACAGGGTAAATTGCGAAACGAACAGCACTTCGCCGCCCACGTCGCGGACGGATAAGTTCATTTTACCCGCATCGTCCTCAAAGACGCGCAGGTTGGCGATCTTCGCGGCGCACGCTTTTGCCTTATCTTCGGTGTCGCCCGTTTTCACCCCGAAAAAAACGACAAGCCCGCATCCGATTTCGGAAACGAGCTGACCGTTTACTTTCAAAGTCGCGCACCGAACTCTCTGTGCAACGAATTTCATTGTTATACGCGGCTCATGTATTCGCCGGTACGGGTATCGATGCGGATGGTGTCGCCCTCTTCCACGAACATGGGAACCTGGAAGGTCGCGCCCGTTTCCACTTTCGCAGCTTTGGTCGCGTTGGTCGCGGTGTTGCCCTTTACGCCGGGTTCCGCTTCGATGACTTTCAGCTCGACGAAGTTCTCGGGATCGACGGAGAATGCGTTTCCGTACAGGAATTTCACGGTGACCGTATCGTTCTCGCGGATATATCTGAGCGCGTCTTCGACCTGGCTGTAATTGAGCGGCGTGAGGTTGAATTCCTCGTCCATGAAGTAATAGAACTCGCCGTCCGTATAGGAATAGGTCATCTTCTTGGTTTCGACCTGCGCCGTTTCGAGCTTGGTCGTCGGGTTGAAGGTCTCATCGGAAAGGACCTGACCCGTCACGACGTTTTTCAGCGTGCAGCGAACGAATGCCGCGCCCTTGCCGGGTTTGACGTGCTGGAACTCGGTCACGGTATAAACGCCGCTCTTGTACTCAAAGGTTACGCCCTTTCTGATATCTCCTGCCAAAATCTGTGCCATATTGAAATTCTCCTTGCATGAAATTCGATTTTTATTCTCTCAAAGGATGATGAGATCCTTTTTGGTTCTGTTCATAAAGGAAACGACCCTGCCGTTTTCCAGATATACGCTGTCCTCGATGCGGATGCCGAATTCACCCGCAAAATACACCCCGGGCTCGTCCGAAAAGACCATTCCGTCGCGGAGCACTTCCTCGCCGCGCGGGGAAAGATAGGGATTCTCGTGGATATTCAGTCCGATCCCGTGTCCCAGCGAATGGGTGAAATACTTGTCCAGTCCCGCTTCTTTCAGGCTGTCGCGCGCAACGGCGTCCGCCTCGCGGCCCGTCATGCCCGATACCACCTTTTCTTTGACGAGGTTATGCGCTTTGAGCACTTCCGCATACGCTTTCTTGAACGTATCGTGCTTGCCGTCGTCGCCGAAGAGGAAGGTGCGGGTGATATCCGAACAGTATCCATCCACTTTACAGCCGAAATCAATGAGGATGATATCCCCGAAGCGCAGTTTCCGCGTTCCCGTTTCGTGATGCGGCACGCTCCCGTTTTCTCCGAACGCGCAGATGGTGTCGAACGACGTCCCCGAAGCGCCCAGACGGCGCATATTGTATTCGAGAAGCGCGGCGACTTCCGTCTCCGTCATCCCCTCTTTGATCTCGGGCAGAAGCGCGTTGAATGCGTCCTCCGCGATCTCGCATGCCTTGCGGATGAGGGAAATCTCCTTTTCATCCTTGACGATCATCGCCTCGCGGAAAGCGGGCAGGCTGTCAAAAAGTTCATGCCCTCCGTCGGTCAGCTTTTTCGCTTCCTGATAGCTGATAAGATCAAACGGAACGCCCAGCTTCATATACGGCTCGAGCAGTTCCTGCGCGCGGTCGTAAGCGCCGACTTCGATTTTGATCCCCGTCCCTTCGAGCGCCTTTTCGGCGGCTTCCGCATAGCGGAGATCGGCCACGAACGTACTGCCTTTGTCATCCGAAATCACAAAGCCGTCCGTCGAGTAAAAACCCGTGAGGTAGCGGCGGAGATAATCCGTCGTCGTGTACAGCGCGTCCGCGCACGTTTCACGGTAAATCTTTTGTAATTTTTCGGTTAACATACGATTATTATACCAAATATGCGGCGTCAAGTCAATGATTTTTGCAAAACTTGTCCCGTATGCGCGCATACATTTGTTTCATCGCAAGGGCGTCTTCCGCCTGCGTGCCGTCCGATTCGCTCACGATATACGGTTCGAGGCCGAGATCGCACAGCGCGACGGCGAGCGGCTCGAATTCGGGGCCGTAAACCTCGTCCGCAAACGTGAGGTGCCGCACCTCTCCCTTTGCGGAGTACATGATCTTGGAAAAGTGCATGTGGAAGTGCTTCATGCGCTCATAGCCCAGCCGCCCGATCATGTATTCGAGGCGGGAACGATAGTCGAGCGTCGTCTTCAAAGAGCCCTGTTCGCGCGCGTTGATGTGCCCGAAATCCAGACAGGGCGTGAACACGGGATCGATCTCGCAGAACGCGGTGATCTCCTCCACCGTGCCGATCTGAGCGAGCTTGCCCATCGTCTCGGGGCAGAACATGAGATCCTGCATATCGTTGAGATAGATATAATCGCGCAGGATTTTCAATCTGTCTTCCGTGCGGGAAACCGCCGCAAAGCGCTCGTCCTTGCCCTGCGCGGCGGGATGGAACACGCACCGTTTCCCGCCCATCAGTTTCAGCATCTTTCCGCTGTCGAGCACATACCCGTACGACTTTTGCGCCGCTTCGTCGTCGGGATTGGCAAAGTTGATATAATAGGGCGCGTGAACGGAGATCTCGACGCCCGCTTCGCGGAATGCGTCCCCGATGGAGACCGCCTTCGCTTCCGTCATGCGCACGCCGCGCCCGAACGAATATTCGAAACAGTCCAAACCGCGTGCTTTGACGAACGCCGCCGACTGTTCGGTATGGGAATAGCCTTCCGCGTAAAAACTTTCGCTGTTGCCGCTCGGCCCGAATTTAATCATGTCTCAACCTCTCTATATCCGATTTGAGCTGATCGCGGAGCGCGTCTGCGTCCGCAAACTTCATCACGGGACGGTAAAACTTTTCGGGATAGACCCGCACGGACTGCCCGTACAGATCGCCGTCAAATCCGTCCAGATACGCCTCCACCTTGCGTTCGGTCACGCCGAACGTCGGACGTGCGCCGAAATTGACGATCGCAGGGAATGTCCCTTCCGACGTCTCCGCCTTTCCCCCGTACACCCCGTCCATGACGGGGAACTTTTCGGGCGGGAAAGTCAGATTGAGCGTCGGAAAGCCTAGGGTATGTCCGACCCTTCTGCCATGCTCCACCGTGCCCTGCACGAAATAGCCGCAGGGCAAAAGCGCGTTTACTTCGGACATGCTCCCTTCGGAAAGCAGTTTTTTGACCATGCTCGTGGCGATCTTTTCCCCGTTGATGCGTTTGAGTTCGTGTACTTCCACGGGGCAGGGCGCGATCTTTCTGAGCATTTCGGGCGAACCTGACGCGCCTTTGCCGAAGCGGAAATCATCCCCGCAGACGACCGCTTTGATGTCGAGAGCGGAAAACAGCCGCCGCGCGAACTCCTCGGGAGCCGTATTTTTCAGCTCGTCCGAAAAGGTCATCTCCCAGACGAACGAGATCCCCGAACTGAGATAAATAAATTCCCGTTCGGGAAACGTGAACACGTCCCCGCCCGGTTTTCCGCCCGATATGGAGGTGATCCCCACGGGCAGGGAAAAGCGGAGCGCGGCGTCCACGAGCGTCTGATGCCCGACGTGCAATCCGTCGAATCCCCCCAGCAGCAAAACGCAGGGGGAACAATGTGCGCCTTCGCGCGATAAATCTTTCAGCATAACTTTTTTCCGATTTTCACCGTGCCCGCACTCACGCAGGCGGTGCCGTAAAATTCTCCGTCGCAATAAACCAGATATTCCCCGTCCGCGGCGTCGGTCGGACAGCGCACGCCGTGAAAAATGCGCGGATCGGGCGATTCCAGCACGGGAAAGGGCAGAACGGACGGCGTGGGAATGAGATAGCTTTCCCAATTTTTCTCCGTCAGTTCGCTCAGTTTCACCGCGTTTTGCAAGGTAAACGCGCCGCTTTGGGTGCGGCAGAGATAGCTCATGTATCCCACCGTCCCGCACGCCTCCGCCAGATCGCGCGCGAGAGAACGGATATACGTCCCGCCGCCGCAGACGATCTCGAAGGCAAACTCGTCTTCGCCCGTCTGTCCCAGAAGTCGGAATTCGTCCACGCGCACCCGTTTGGGCGGCAGGGTGAACGTCTCCCCCGCGCGGGCGAGCTCATATCCCCTTCTCCCGTTCACGCTCTTCGCGCTGTACAGAGGCGGAATCTGATCGATCTCCCCCTGAAAGCGCGGAAGCGCCGCCGCGATCTCCTGCCCGGACGGAATACGGCCTTCCCCGTGCGGCTGACCTTCCCGATCGAGCGTATCCGTCGTCACGCCGAAGCGGAAACGCGCGGAATAGCGTTTGGTTTTATCGAGAAAATAATCGAAAAGACGGGTTGCGTTTCCCACGCCGACGGGCAGAACGCCGCAGGCGAGCGGATCGAGCGTACCAAGATGCCCGCACGCCGTGCGCGTGAGCCGTTTGACGCGGTTGACGACGTATGCCGAGGAAACGCCCTCGTCCTTGTCGATATTCAGAAATCCCGTCTTCATTCCGCAAGATGCTGCGAAACGGTATAGCGCAGCTTGTCGATGACTTCCTCGATCTCCCCGAAGAGCATGCATCCCGAAGCGAGGATATGCCCGCCGCCCCCGTAAACGGCGGCGATCGCGTTGACGTTGGTCTTGCCCTTAGAGCGCAGGGAAGCCTTATACTGCCCCTTTTTGACTTCCATGAGGGAAACGCTCACCTCGACGGTATCCACCGTGAGAGCGAAATCCACGAATCCCTCCGTCATATCCGCCGTCGCGCCGTGGCGCGCGAGCAGTTCGAGCGGGATGAGCGCGATCGCAAGGCGGTCGTCGAGAAGATAGCGCAGATGGGAAATCACTTCCGCATACGCCTCCGCGCGGGCGCGCTTCTGCTTGCGGAACAGCTCATAGTTGATGGTATTGTTGTCGGCGCCCGCGTCCGCCGCCGCAGCCGCAATGCGGAACGTCCTGCCGTTCACGTCGCTGTGCGTGAAATTGCCCGAATCGGTAATGAGTCCCGTCATCAGATAATCGGCGATCGCCTTATCCTTTTTCACACCGAGCGCGTCTATGAGTTCGGAAATATTCTCGCAGTTTGCCGAACAGATGTTGACGCAATTATACTTTGCATAGCGCGTGTTGGAAATGTGATGATCGACGTTGAGCGTGATCTTCTTTTTCTTCGCGCCCGCAAGAAAGACTTCCTGCAATTCGCCAAGCCTTCCCGTTTCGCTCGAATCTACGCAGATATACGCATCCGCGTCCAGGGTGGGCGCGGTGCGGATGTCCTTCATCCCGGGCAGGAAGAAGAATTTTTCGGGTATGGGGTCGGCGTTTACGACCTCGTTTTCGATTCCGAGCATGGAAAGAGCGCGGGAAAGCGCCATGCCGCTGCCCAGCGTATCGCCGTCCGGCCGCATGTGCGTAAAAATCACCGCGCTCTTGACAGATTTCAGAATGTTTGCAATTTCTTCAATCGTATTCACTTGTCTTCGTCCTTGTGCAGTTTTGCAAAAAGCTCATCCATATGCGAGCCGTACTCCATGCTCCCGTCCAGCACGAATTGCAGAAACGGAACGGTACGCATGCGCATGACCTGCGCGAGCTCATGTCGGATAAAGCCCGCATTCTCGCGGATGACGGAAAAGGTAAATTCCTTGTCCTCTTCCGTCTTTGCAAAGATGCTGACGTAAATTTTCGCGGTCTTTAAGTCGGAAGCGACGTCCGCTTTCGTGACGCTGACCAGCCCCTTCATATCAGGACATTTGTCTTTGAGCGCGCCCGAGAGGATCGCCGCGATCTCTCTTTGATATTCGCTGTCTAACCGCTGTGTGCGGGTGGGTTTCATGCCTGTTTGATCTCCTCAATGATATAGCATTCGATGAAGTCGCCGATCTTGATGTCGTTGAAGTTCTCGATTGCGCAGCCGCATTCGAAGCCCGCCGCGACTTCCTTCACGTCGTCCTTGAAGCGTTTGAGCTGTTTGACGTTGCCTTCGATGATGAGCACGTCGTCGCGGTAAATTCTCAGCTTGCCGCCGCGGACGAGCTTGCCGTCCGTAACATAGCAGCCCGCGACCGTTCCGACGCCCGTGATGTTGAACGTCTGGCGCACTTCGCATTTGCCCATATAGATCTCGTGATATTTGGGAGAAAGCATTCCTTTGAGCGCCGCTTCCATATCGTCGAGCAATTCGTAGATGATGCGATAGCTGCGCACGTCCACTTTGCCGCGCTCGGCGAGCGTCTTTGCCTTAGTGTCGGGACGCACGTTGAAGCCGACGATGATCGCATTGGAAGAATCCGCGAGCATAACGTCGCTCTCGTTGATCGCGCCTGCCGCCGCATGGATGACCTTGACTTTGACTTCCTCGTTGGAGAGCTTTTCGAGCGACTGCTTCACCGCCTCGACGGAACCCTGCACGTCGCCCTTGACGATGACGTTGAGTTCCTTCATCTTGCCTTCCGCGACCTGCGCGAACACGTCGTCCAGCGTGACTTTGGTCTGCTCCTTGATCATGGATTCGCGCTCTTTGTTCCTGCGCTCTTCCTGCACCTGCTTCATGAGCGCCTGATCGACGGCGAAGATCGCGTCGCCCGCGTTGGGGACGTCTTCGAGACCGAGCACGGAGACCGCCATGGACGGGCCCGCCTCTTTGACCGTTCTGCCCTTGTCGTCGATCATCGCGCGGACGCGCCCCATCGTGGTACCCGAAATGATGTTGTCGCCCGTGCGCAGGGT
>CASGEQ010000004.1 GCA_949300535.1 uncultured Bacillota bacterium | reverse complement strand
TTTTCGTGGCGTGTGCTTGTCGCGGCGGCGCATCAGCGCCGTCGCTCTCGTATAAAAACAAGCACACGCCACGGTTGCAAAAGCAATATAAGCAACTAAAAGTTAGATAGAAAACGCATGAAAACGGGGCGTATATTATATTCGAACTCGCTGATAAATTGTTGAAATTAAAGTGAGCATATGCTATAATTATTTTAAGCAATAATTTGGACGGAGCGTGACCCATATGGCAGTCAACTATAACAAGTTATGGAAATTGCTCATCGACAAGGGACGACGACGCTTGCCAAACTCGGTAAGAATGAGACGGTGTCAATGGTAGTGTATTTTTCGGCAAAAGGAGGAATAAACGTTGCTGCTTACCATTACTTATGAAGGACATAATACGCAGGAACTCGGTTATTTACTCCATAAAAACCCCGCTCGGGCTCAGCAGTTTGAGCTGAGTTACGGAAAAGCGTATGTCTTTTACCCCGAAGTGAGCGACGAGCGGACTACCGCGGCGCTGCTTCTCGACATCGATCCCATCGATCTCGCGAGAGGGAAAACGGGCTCAGGCGAGGGCGGATTGTTTGATTATGTCAACGACAGGCCGTACGCTTCGACGTCTTTTATGAGCGCCGCGATCGCGCGTGTGTTCGGTACCGCGCTCAACGGCAGGTGCGCTCAAAGACAGGAACTGGCGGATACTGTCATTCCTTTGACGGCGCACCTGACTTCTTTGAAAGACGGCGGAGAGGAGGAGCTCGCCGCACAGCTTTTTGAACCGCTCGGCTATCGTGTGCAGACGAAGCGGTCCGTCCTTGACGGCGCATTTCCCGATTGGGGCAAATCGCCGTATATCGACCTGACGATCAGCGGAACGGTAAAACTTTCCGAACTTCTCAACCATCTCTATGTCCTCATCCCCGTATTCGACAGGCAGAAGCACTATTATATTGCCGAGGATGAGATCAGAAAATTGCTCGATCACGGGGAAGGATGGCTTGCAGAACATCCGTACAGAGAGAAGATCGCATACCGCTATTTTGCCGTCAGGCGGAATTATGCGCGAAAGGCGCTGGATATTTTACTCTCCGATGAAGAAGACCCCGAGGAGACGGAGAGCGGGGAGAACACAGAGGAAAAAGAAGTTCGCGCACCGCTCAACGCACAGCGAATGGAAGCAATCAGAAACGCAGTCCTTGCAAGCGGCGCGGCGAGCGTCATCGATATGGGCTGCGGCGAATGCCGCCTTACCGCTTTGCTCCTTTCCGAGCCGCAGATCAAAAAGGTCACCGCCTGCGATGTATCGGTAAATGTTCTGGCAAAGGCGGCGCAGCGGCTTCATCTCGACAGAATGCAGCCGTATAAGAAAAACAAACTTACTTTAATGCAGGCGTCGCTGACTTATAAGGACAAGCGTTTTGAAGGGTATGACTGCGCTTGCGTTGCGGAAGTCATCGAGCACATCGAGCCGACGCGTATTCCCGCCTTTGAGCGTTCTGTGTTTGAGTTTGCCGCGCCGAAGACGGTAATTCTCACCACCCCGAACAGGGAGTATAACGCCAATTACGAGCACATGCAGGATAATTCACTGCGGCACGGAGACCACCGTTTCGAATGGACGAGGGAGCAGTTCAGGACATGGACGGAACATGTGTGCAGGACGTTCGGATATTGCTGCGTGATCAGCGGCATCGGCGAGGAGGACGAGCGTTTCGGCGCGCCGACCCAGATGGGGGTGTTTACGAAAAATGAATAAATTTACGATAGAAATCCCCGAATTCTGCCTTGTCGCGATGGTCGGCGCAACCTCATCGGGGAAGAGCAGTTTTGCCAAAAAGTACTTTAAGCCGACGGAGGTTTTATCTTCCGATTTTTTCAGGGGTATGGTCAGCGACGACGAGAACGATCAGAGCGTTTCGGGCGACGCCTTCGACCTGCTGTATTATGCGGCGAATAAGCGCCTGTCAAATATGAAGCTGACCGTCATCGACGCGACCAACATTCAGCAGAGCGCAAGAAAGCGCATTCTGGAGCTTGCAAAAGAGCAGAACGTCCATGCGGCGGCGATCGTTCTCAATCTGCCCGAATCGCTGTTGCAGGAGCGCAACAAAGCGCGTCCCGACCGGAATTTTCCCGAGCGCGTCATCCGACAGCATTGCCGCGAGGTACAGCGCTGTATCAGAGATCTCAAACGCGAGGGGTTCCGTTTTGTGTATGTGATCAACTCGCCTGAAAAGGCGGATAATGCCGAGATTATCCGTACAAAACTCTGGAACGACAAAAAGGACGACCACGGTCCGTTCGACATTATCGGCGATATCCACGGCTGCTGCGACGAGCTCGGGCTTCTCCTCGAACGCCTCGGATATAAAAAGCAGGACGGCGTATATTCGCATCCCGACGGCAGAAAAGCCGCATTTTTGGGCGATTTTTGCGACCGAGGGCCGAGAAATGCGGACGCTTTGCGCCTTGTCATGGATATGGTAAAGGCGGGGAATGCGATCGCCGTACCCGGGAATCACGACGTCAGACTTCTGAAATATCTTCGAGGCAAGAACGTCGCATTGACGCACGGTATCGACAGGACGATTGCTGAGCTGGAGAAAAAAGGGGATTCGTTCAAGGCGGAAGTTGCGGATTTTATCGACGGATTGATCAGCCATTATGTGTTGGATGACGGTAAACTCGTCATCGTGCATGCGGGGCTCAAAGAGGAATATATCGGCCGCGGGTCCGCGCGTGTGCGCGAATTCTGCCTTTACGGGGAAACGACGGGTGAAACCGACTCTTACGGGCTGCCCGTCCGTCTGGACTGGACGTCCGATTATCGGGGCCGCGCGACGGTCGTTTACGGGCACGTTGCGGGCAGGAAAGCACGGATGCTGAACAACACCTGCTGTATCGATACGGGCTGCGTATTCGGCGGAAAGCTGACCGCATACCGCTATCCCGAACGGGAATTGGTCAGCGTAGACGCAAAGGTGCGGTACTATGAACCGATAAAGCCGCTCGACGAAGAGTCCGATAAAGATATAGGGGATATGCTCACCGTGGGCGATTTCAATCGCAAACTGCATATCACCACAGAGTTAATGCCCGCCATTGATATCCACGAAAACAATGCAGCGGCGGCGCTGGAGATCATGTCCCGCTATGCCGCCGATCCGCACTGGCTCATCTACCTGCCGCCGACCATGTCTCCCTGCGAGACGAGCGGGCTGGACGGGTATCTCGAACATCCCTTGCAGGCGTTCGATTATTATAAAAACAACGGGATCCGCCATGTGGTTTGCGAGAAAAAGCACATGGGATCGCGTGCGGTCATCGTGCTGTGCAGGACGCCCGATGCGGCAAAGGCGCGGTTCGGGATTGACGACGGCACGCGGGGAATAATTTATACGCGGACGGGCAGGCGTTTTTTTGAAGATCTGCAAACGGAGCGGATTCTGCTCGACCGCCTCGACGCCGTTCTCACAAAAACGCGTTTCTGGGAGGATTTCGAGACCGACTGGGTCTGTATCGACGCGGAACTCATGCCCTGGTCGGAAAAGGCGCAGGGGCTTATCCGCTCTCAGTATGCGCCGACGGGAAACGCGGGAATGAATTCCCTGACGGAAGCCGTCGAAACGCTCAAAAGAGCGTGCGAAAGAAAGAACATCGCCTTTGACGTGAGCGAGATCACCTCGGGTCAGAACGTCGACCCGCAGAGCATTCTTGCGCGGTATCAGGCAAAACGCGAGGACATGGAGCGGTATATCAGAGCATACCGCGAATATTGCTGGACGGTAAAGAGCGCGGATGATTTCCGCATTGCGCCGTTTCATCTCCTCGCCTGCGAAGGGCGCGTTTTTTCGGAAGAAAAACACGTCTGGCACATGGAGACGATCAGAAAATATATGACGGGCGTCGATCCCGTGTTCATGGAAACGCCGTATATCTTTTTGGATACGGAAGATGCGGACAGTGTGGCGCGCGGGGTGGACTGGTGGCTTCGGCTGACGGAAAGCGGCGGCGAAGGCATGGTGGTAAAGCCCGAGACATTCACGGCAAAGCAGGGCGAAAGACTGCTTCAACCCGCCGTCAAGTGCAGGGGACGGGAATATCTGCGTATCATTTACGGCGCGGAATATCTCGAACCCGATCACCTGACGCGCCTGAAAGTACGTTCTCTCAGCCGAAAGCGCGCGCTTGCCTTAAAGGAGTTTGCGCTCGGGATGGAATCTTTGAAACGATTCGTGCAGAGACAGCCTCTTTACAGGGTTCATGAATGCGTGTTCGGGGTGCTCGCGTCCGAAAGCGAGCCCGTCGATCCCAGACTTTGACAAAACGACATCGCGGCGTTCTGACGTAAAAAACGGACAGATGATCTGTCCGTTTTTTGTTGTACCGTAAAA
>CASGEQ010000003.1 GCA_949300535.1 uncultured Bacillota bacterium | reverse complement strand
TGAGAATACCATCCACTTCCCATGCGAGGGGAATTGAGATAATTATTCGCAAAACACAGCTTTTACGAATAAATATAGGCAAAATAAGTGAAATTTCGCAAGTTGACGCGATATTCGGATTGATTCGGATACTTGTACGCGACTTACTGCAAAACAAGTTAAACATATGCGTTTGGTTCGTCATTCAAAATAAGATATCCGTGATGATCGATCTCAGGCGATCTCAGCGGCGATCATATGCTTTTGATCACAAAAAAAATGTTCTTCGGCGCTCAGATCGCCTGAGCGGTCCGCATCCTTTGTGATAAAAACGGCTCCCGTAAACGGAAGCCGTTTTTGATTGTTTTCAATACAGCAAATACTATAAATACTATGTCAGACATACTATTTGTTTTTGACCAAAATTCCATAGGAATTGGCGCCGCACGTCATTGTTTTGGAGAGAACTTTATCCGTCAGAAGTTCGGTAAACTCCCCGTCAAATCGCATATTGTAGGTGCCGAAAGAATTATTCACATAGATGTAGACAGTCTGATCCTTGTGATTTCTTCGCTCATAGACGATACAGTTGCTGTCGGCAAACACTTCGCGGTAGGTACCGTCTGCAAACACGGGATATTTTTTTCTGATCTCGCCGAGTTTCCGATAGAATGCAAGCAGTTCTTCATCTGTATTGTCCCAGTCGAAGCACCTTCTGCAGAACGGATCGCGGTATCCTTCCATCGCATTTTCATCCCCGTAAAAAATGCAGGGTACGCCGGGAAGGGTAAATTGCAGCACGGCAGCCATCATCAGCTTTTGCTTCGCCGCTGCTTTTTCACGCTCCGAAAGGAAGGTCACAGCCATCTCATCTTTATTGCTGCACGTTTTTCCGCCGAGAACGGTCAGGATGCGCGACGTGTCATGGGTGCCGAGAATGTTCATCAGGACATCGAGCGTCTGCTTCGGGTAGTTGTCGATGAGCTGATCGATGGTCTCGCGGAGCTGCGTGGTATTGCCGAGCGTCACATAGCTGATGATCGCGTCCTTGAGCGGCTAGTTCAGGACGCTGTCCAGCTCATGGCCCTGCAGATATGTTCTGCGTTCGCTGTCAGCGATCTTGTTGGATGCATCCTCCCAGACCTCGCCGATGATGACGGCGTCGGGATCGGCTTCCTTGACGGCAGTACGCAGTTTCTCCAAAAAGAAGTCGGGGAGTTCGTCTGCGACGTCCAGCCGATATCCGCCGATGCCGTGCGAGAGCCATTTTTTCAGGACGCCGTCCTGACCGAAGATAAACTCCTGATAGGTAGGCGATGTCTCATTGACGGCAGGAAGCGTCTCGATCCCCCACCAACTGTCATAGTTATCGTGAGAGTCATGGAAGGTATACCAGTCGTAGTACGGCGAAAACGGAGATTGATAGGCGCCGAGACTGTCGTAATGCCCGTAGCGGTTGAAATAGCGGCTGTCGCTGCCCGTATGGTTGAAAACGCCGTCCAGAATGACGCGTATCCCGCGTTGTTTTGCCTTTTCGATCAGATCGTCGAGATCGTGCTCGTCGCCGAGGAGCGGGTCGATCTTCATGTAATCGCCCGTATCATAGCGGTGATTGGAATACGCCTCGAAAATGGGATTGAAATAGATGACGGTGACCCCGAGACTTTGCAGATAGTCGAGCTTTTCCGAGACGCCCGCGAGATTGCCGCCGAAAAAGTCATTGTTAAGGACTTTTCCGTATTCGTTGGGCCGATAAGAAGGCAGTCCGCCCCAATCGCTGCGCAAGACCTTTCCTTCGCCGATGGGCAGTTCGCCCGATTTGTAAAATCTGTCTGGGAAGATCTGATACATAACGCCGCCCTTCATCCATTCGGGCGTCGTATAGCGTTGGTCGAAGACAGTGATCTGCCAGCTTTCGAGGCTTCCCTGCGGCATAAAGCAGCCGTGCCGCATCACGCCGCATCCGAAGAATTCATCTCCGATACGGAAATAGTAGAAGTAAAGCCCCGTCGAATGAAAACAGAGTGTGACGGAATAACCGTCGGAACACCTGTCCATGGAAATGGGCTGACGGTCTTCGCCGTCACGGCTGAGGACAAATCTTGCGTCGATATGGTCGGGCATGGCGCCTTCTCCGCTCCAAAAGATGCGGAACGTTACGGATGCGTCAGTCGGAAGCGCACCCGTAATGCTCTTGCAGCGCGGATCGAGCGGGTCATAGTAAAATTGCATATAAGTTCTCTCGGTGCGAACGAAGCCGCATTACTTGTTGAGTGGTTTCAGATTCCAGATGTTGCCTGCATATTCGCGGATGCTTCTGTCTGCGGAGAAGTATCCCGCCGCCGCTATGTTCATGAGCGACTTTCTGTTCCATGCGAGCTTGTCGTTGCGGTACAGGTCGGTCGCCTTTTCCTGGATCTTGCAGTACGATTCAAAATCGGCAAGACACATATAGGGATCGGCGACGGGCGCGTTGCGCAGCAGATAGTTCGCGATCTCCGCAAAAGACGTTCCGTTGAAACCGACGATAAGCGATTCGATGATCTTCCTCAGGTGCATATCACGGTTGTAATAGACGCTTGAATTATAACCGCTCGCCCAGATCTCGTTGACTTCTTCTGCCGTAAGACCAAAAATAAAGATATTGTCGTCCCCGACGCGCTGCGCCATTTCAACATTGGCGCCGTCCAGCGTACCGACCGTAAGCGCACCGTTGATCATGAACTTCATGTTGCCCGTACCGGACGCTTCTTTTCCCGCAAGAGAGATCTGTTCGGAGATCTCGCTGGCAGGCATGAGCGCTTCGGACATCGTGACGTTGTAGTTCTCCATGTACACGACGTTGAGCTTTTCGTTGATCTTGGGATTCTTTTTGATATCCTCCGCAAGGAAACAGATGAGCTTGATGATCTGCTTTGCCATTTCGTAGCCCGCCGCAGCCTTTGCGCCGAAGATGTACGTCTTTGGCTGGACGTCGAGATCGGGATTTTCCTTGAGGGCGTTGTACTCCGCAATGATATGGAGCGCGTTGAGAAGCTGACGCTTGTATTCGTGCATCCGCTTTGCCTGTACATCAAAGAGCGTATCGGGATCGATCACGACGCCCTGCTGTTTTTTGGCGAATTGCGCGAACTGGCGCTTTTTGATCGCCTTGATCTCGCCGAGACGCTTTAAGACGCTCTCGTCGTCGGCAAATTTTTTCAGCCCCTCCAGCTTTGCCGCATCCTTGTCGTACCCCTTTCCGATACAATCGGTGATGAGTTCACAGAGTTCGGGATTGGACTGGTTGAGCCAGCGTCTGTGGGCAATGCCGTTGGTAACGTTTGTGAACTTCTCCGGCGTGTACTCATAGTAATCGCGGAAGATGCTCTCCTTAATGATCTCGCTGTGCAGACCCGAAACGCCGTTGACGCTGTGCGAACCCATGACGCAGAGATTTGCCATTCGGACGGTATTGTTGGCAAGGATAGACATTCTGGAAATTTTGTTCCAGTCGCCCGGATAGCGCGCCCAAAGGTCCTCGCAGAAGCGGCGGTTGATCTCCTTTAAAATGTTGTGGATGCGGGGCAGCCTGCGCGCGACCAGGTCCTCCGCCCATGTCTCAAGAGCTTCGGCAAGCACCGTA
>CASGEQ010000002.1 GCA_949300535.1 uncultured Bacillota bacterium | reverse complement strand
CTGTATTTTTCCGTTTTTTGCCTCAAAAAGGGCTCTTTTTTTTGAATGCTTCTTCATTATAGGCTATCTAAAAACTTCCGTCAAGCTGTTTTGCGTTGCGTTTTTAAGATTTTTTCGGAAAAAATAAAAATTTTTTCGCATACCCCCCGCGCCTTCCCGCATCCCTTTCTGCGCCGCGGACGCGTTAAAAAGGTCAGATTTCCGCCTTGTCGCCGTCTTTTGCTTTTCCCTTCGCCTCGCTCAGCGCGCCGCGCAGCCTTTTTATCACGCGGGCGGGATTGCCCACCGCCACGCAATCGGACGGGATATCCTTCACCACGACGCTCCCGCCGCCGATGACGACGTTGTCCCCGATCGTCACGCCCGGCATCACCTTCACGCCGCCGCCGATCCACACGTCGTTTCCCACCGTGATGGGCTTGGCAAACTCCAGCCCCGCGCTGCGGATTTCCCGTTCCAGCGGATGCCCCGCCGTATAAAAACCGCACTGCGGCGCGATGAAGACGTTATCCCCGAACGTGATGCGCGCGCTGTCGAGAAACACGCTGTCGTGATTGACGTAAAAATTCTTCCCCGCGCGGATATTGTACCCGTAATCCACCCAGATATTCTTCTCCACAAACGGATTTTCGCCGAGAGAATCGAACAGTTCGCGCAGCAGTTTTTCCCGCGCTGCGCAATCGGCGCGCGGCGTCGCGTTATACTTCTCGCACAGTTCTTTCGCCGCTTCCCGTTCCGCCGCCAGCCTCGGATCCGAACTGTCGTACAGCTCGCCCGAAATCATCTTTTCTTTTTCCGTCATGATCGTCACCTCACCGAAATATCGCAAACGGCGCCGCTTGTCCGCGGCGCCGCATCTTTCTTCCTTATTCGAGAACCGCCTTGATTCTTCTCACACCCGCCGAGGAACTCTGCTCCTTGACGATGCGGAAGTGTCCCAGAACGCCCGTGTGCTCCACGTGAGGCCCGCCGCACATCTCCTTGGAGAAATCCCCGATGGTGTACGTCTTGACCACGTCGCCGTATTTGCTGTCGAATACGCCCACGAAATGCTCGTCGCGCGCTTCCTGCAAGCTCATCTCGCGATAGACGACGGGGATATCCTCCGCGATCTTCTCGTTCACGAGCGCTTCCACCGCGCGGATCTCCTCTTCCGTCAGGGGACGGGGGAAGTTGAAGTCGAACCGCATTCTCTCGTCCGTGATGTTGGAGCCCTTCTGATTGATATCGGGCGAGCAGACCGCCTTGAGCGCCGCATTGAGAAGGTGGGTCGCCGTGTGGTACTTGACCGCCATGTCCGAATGGCTTTCCAGTCCGCCCTTGAACTCGCCTGCGTGCACGGTCGCCTTGCTCTTTTCCTGATGCTCCTTGAACGCCGCGTCAAAGCCCTCTTTGTCCACGCCGTATCCCTGTTCCGCCGCCAGCTCTTCGGTCAGCTCGAGCGGGAATCCGTAGGTATCGTACAGACGGAACGCCTGCTTGCCGCCGATGACCGTCTCGGGCACGTAATCGGGATTGCTCTGCGCCATGAACGCGTTCTTTCTCGCAATGCCGTTCACGCATTTGTCGAATTCCTTCATACCCTGCGCGAGCGTCGCCTCGAAACGGGACGCTTCCTTTCTGATCTCGTCGAGGATATACTCCTGTTTCTCTTTGAGAAGAGGGTATGCCTCGTCGTACACTTCGCCAATGAAGATCTTCGCCGCCCCGCACATGACTTCGGAGGGAACGCCCAGCTTTCTGCAATAGCGGATGGCGCGGCGCATGAGCCTGCGCAGGATATATCCCGCGCCCGTGTTGGAGGGCAGGATCCCGTTCACGTCGCCGATGAGCATGACCGTGGTGCGCGTATGATCGGCGATGATGCGCATCGCCTTGCGCGCCTCTTCGTCCTCGTCGTACTTTTTGCCCGATTCCCCTTCCAGATAGGCGATGACGCCGCTGAACAGGTCGGTCTTGTATCCGTCGTCCAGCCCGTTGAGGAAGAGCAACATGCGGTCGAGCCCGAAGCCCGTATCCACATTCTTGTTCTCGAGGGGAACGTACTTGTTCCCTTCCAGCTTCTTATACTGCATGTACACGTCGTTTCCGATCTCGACGTAATCCTCGGGGAAATGCCCCTCTTTGAAGTCGATGGGATAGAACCACTCGTTATCCGGCCCGCAGGGCGTGCCGACGGTGCCTTCCAGCTCCCACCAGTTATCCGACTTGGGGAGATAGTGGATGTGTTCGGGTCTGATTCCCAGCCCTTTGAGAAGTTCCGCCGTCTCCTCGTCGCGCGGAACGCTCTCGTTGCCCTCGAACACCGTGGAGCAGATGAGATCCTTGTCCAGCCCGAATACCTTTGTAAGCAGTTCGAACGTCCACGCCGTCTTTTCCTTCTTGAAGTAGTCGCCCAGCGACCAGTTGCCCATCATCTCGAAGAAGGTGAAGTGGGACGCGTCGCCCACCGATTCGATGTCCACCGTTCTCACGCAGCCCTGCACGTTGCAAAGGCGGGTGCCCGCGGGGTGCTTCTTGCCCAGAAGATAGGGCATGAGAGGCTGCATCCCCGCGACGTTGAACATGACGCCCGTCGTGCCGTCGCCGATGAGGGAGACCGCGCCGAT
>CASGEQ010000001.1 GCA_949300535.1 uncultured Bacillota bacterium | reverse complement strand
ATATAACATTGCCTACTCCTGCCCCCAAATGTTCTTGTTTTAACAATTTAATTATATCATATTTCGCTGTAACGGTAAACAAAAGAAAAAACCTAAAACGGTTCTTCCAAAAGGAGTTCGTTTTAGGTTTGGACTGGTGGGGACAACAGGACTCGAACCTGTGACCTCATGCATGTGAAGCATGCGCTCTAACCAGCTGAGCTATGCCCCCGTCCGTTGTATGTGTTATTTTACTCCTTTTCTTTGCGTCTGTCAATCGTTTTTTTGTCCCGATCAAAGGATTTTTATTTTCATCGAGCCCTTTTCTGCATGATGCCGCTTCACGCTGTTTCATGCGCCGTTCCCCATAGCATTCGGACAAAAAATGAGGACGGGAAATTTCCCGTCCGCGGTTTTTTTCAGAATTCGATTTCCAGTCCGTCATACGATTCAATGATTCCGTGCTTTGCCATTTCCGACACCATTTCATCATACGTCTGTCCGCCGTTGTGCGAAAAATGATTGGATACAAAGATCGTCTTTTCGTCCGCAATCCCCTCTCCTTTCAGCCATCCAATCACTTCCAGATTGGTCTTTATGCTCATGTGACCGTCGCGCCAGCCCCCGTCTAACCCCAGACAGCCCGTGCAGTCCAGCGAGATCAGATCAAACCTGCCGAATGCTTTCAGTTGCCCGTATACCTCTTCAAAGAACACGCCCGTATCATGCGCGTACAGCAATCTCTTTCCGTCCCGCTCGATAGCATAGAAAACGGGGCTCGTATGTTCGGAATGATTGGCGCGCAGTGCGAGCACTTTATACTTCTTTTCGGACGTATAAAAGATGTCACCCGGCTTCACAAGCGTCACGCCCGCGCGGTTGCTCATGTCATGCAGTGCAATCTGCTCCGATATCTTGTCGTATCCGTCCTGCGCCGCATAGAACTGCAACGGCCTGTGTTCATGGCTGAACGGATCGGACAGCATCAGAATATCATCCGGATACAGATGATCGCTGTGACTGTGCGTAATGAGGCAATCGCCGATTTTGTCCCAGTCGATCGCATAGATCATCGAATGGCAGACCGTATCCGCATTGAAATCGATCAGAAGTTCGTCGTCCACCAATGCCTGAGAGCGGGTACGCAACGCCCTTCCGCCCACGCGGCGGGATTCCCTGCAAACTCTGCAGCGGCAATAGAGTGCAGGAACGCCTTCATATGCCGCGGTTCCCAAAAATTTTATTTTCATGATTGACCTCACAATTATTTGTCCCGATTGCATTACCGCCGATCAGTATTTTTTCAATACCATGACCTGATACGGCGACAGACTCACGCGCCCTTCCTGCGTTTTATCCGTCAGAAGATCGACATAGCTTCCGTCCAGGAAAATCCAGCCCTCCGCATTCTCCGTCTCCACGGCGATGAGTCCGTTCTCTTCGCCCGTACGCTCGATCACAAGTACGTTTGCGCTTGCCTCCGCGAAAGGAGCGATTCCCGACAGGGCGCGCAACGCTTCCCGCGAAGGCACGCTTCCGAGAAGAATGACCTTGCCCTTGCCGACCTTACGCTCCGCCGCCGCGCACAGACCGCCGAATTCCCCTTCCGTATAGTCCGCAAGACTGCGCGCGCCACGCAGTTCGTATGCGTCATAACACATGGAAACGGGGAAATCTTTCCCCGATTTGTCCTTTGCGCAGAATACGTCGTTTGAAACGGGAATCTGATATTTCGTATATACCCCGACCAGCTCTTCCAAAAATGAATAGGGCGCAGCCGTGTATTTGCTCGCGTATTCGGTCATGATATCGCTCATCGGTCCGACGATCCACGTCCCGCCTGCCTTTACCCATTCCACGATCCGCTCTTTGAGTCCGTTTTCGTCCACCGTCGCGAGGAAGGGCGAAACCACGACTTCGTATCCGTCCAGCGCGTGCGCCGTATCGATCACATCCACGTTGCAGTGGCGGAATGCTTCATAGAACTTATCCATCACCGTTTCGCGGTAATTGAAATTCTTGATAAGCGGCGCCGCCTCAAACGTCTTGACCGCGGACGAGGAATAATGGATGGCGAGTTTCGAACGCACTTTGCTTTTTAAGAGGAAATCTCCGCACTTTTCAAAATCCTCCGCCGCGCGCGCAACTTCCTGCGATACGCGGTACGCCCTGCCCGCCGTCGAAAACAATGCGCCGTGCGCAAGTTCGTGTCCGTTCGGATGCGTGCGGAACAGCCAGTAAAGGTTCATCTCCGCGCCCTTCGCCACGGGAAGCCAGGTATTCGCATAGCAGTTCCCCACGGGGCGGTATCCGAATTCAGCAAATTCGCTCCCGTTCCAGCCCGCCTGCGTCTCCGTTACCCAGAAGGGCTTGTCCTTCACGCACCGCAAAAAATCATAGGAAAACGCCGTGCGCGGGAGATCTGCAGCGGGATTATAATGATTGAACTGAACGACGTCCAGCTTTGCGTTCAGGTCGTAATAGCTCAGTTCGTTTGTGCCCATCATGTCCGTGCCGACGTTTTCGCATCCGTATTCATGCAAAATATCCGCCTGCTCGTTCACATACGAAACGATCTGCGCGCACTGGAACCGCTCCCATTCCACGCGCAGCGACGGATGCCGCCACTGTCCGTCACGCGGCGGCTGAACGTCGTCGAACGACTGATATTCGAGCGACCAGCGCTGCATTCCCCATTTTTTGTTCAGCGCTTCCGCCGTCTTGTATTTGTCTTTGAGATACGCGCGGAACGCATTCATGCACAGCGGGCAGTAACACCCGCCGCCGTACGGGAAGATCTCGTTGTCGATCTGCCAGCCGATGATTCCCGGACGGTGCGCAAAACGCTTCGCCATCTCCGTTACGATGACCGCATTCTTTTCCCGCATTTTAGGCGAAGTTTTACAAGGATGACAGCGCGAAGACACCTCCGTGCGGATTCCCGTACTGTCCACGCGGCGCATTTCTTCATACTTGTTCATCATCCAGCGGGGCGGCGTGCAGGTGGGCGTGCACATCACCACGGAGATTCCCGCCGCGTGCAGTTTGTCAACCGTCCTTTCCAGCCAGCCGAAATCGAACTCGCCCTCCTTCGGTTCCATTTTCCCCCACGCAAATTCCCCCACTCGGAGGGTGTTTACACCCGTCTCCCGACAGCGCGCGATATCCGCATCCACCTCGCTTTCTTCCCACATTTCGGGATAATACGCCGCACCGAGATAAATCTTCTTTTCCATTTTTCTCACCTCGAACAATTTTTTATCGGGGATTATAAAGAACCCAAAGCCATTATACATGATTAAAGCGCAAAGTTCAACCGTTGCGGAAAAATTCTGAACATTTTTTCTCTCATTGCCGCATTTGAAAAAATCGGAAGCAAACAGTTCCGCTCCCGATCTATTATCCGCAGAGGACGATTATTTTTTCTTTTTGCGAAGAAGGACGATTGCCATGACGGTGGCGGCACAGACGAGCGCAGCGCCGACCCCGATTCCGATATAAGTCAGATAATCCCCGTCCTCATCCGCAACGACGGAGCCGTCCGCGGTGAAATAGTCCGCTTCGAAAGATATCGTTCCCTCCTCTGCCAGAGCGATAAGTTCCTCGTTCAGAATGATCGCGCCGCTGTAACGGTTCCCGCCCGCGACCCAGCCGAGGAAAGTCTCCCCGTCTTTGTCTTCTCCGTCGGGAAGCTGCACCCGTTCGCCTTCCACCGCTTGGAGGACGGCCGTCCCCTCGAAAGACAACAGGTATATCTTCTTGTATTCCACCGCCGCGATCACGTCGTCCGTCACGGTGATGACGTCTTTGGGCTGATATAGCTTATCTCCGACGCGCCAGCCCATGAATCGGTATCCCTCCATGCCCGCGCATTCGGGAAGCTGCATCTGCGTTCCTGCGCCGACCGACATGAAGCGGGTTTCTTCCCCGTCGGTCACCTTCCACAAATATCCGACGATATATGCGGAAGTCTGCTCATCCACGATGAATCCGAAGGCTTCCCCTCCGAGATATACCTGCACGGAAAAGGGATTTTCCAGCGCGGAAGCGCGGTCGGGAAACAGGATGATCGGCTGCGCGCGCCCCCAGTCTTCCGCGAGCAGGAAAACTATCTCGACCTTTCCCGCATCCGCCTGCGGCATCGCCGTAAAGGTAAGGCGTTTCCCCTCTGCCAGCGATACCCCGCCGATCAGGGTCAGGCCTCCGCCTTCATACTTGACTTCGGCGTTCTGTCCGTAGCAGACGGTATCCGCGTTCAGATCCCCCCTGATCGTCACGTCCCCGCCGCTTCCGCCGACGTGGACCGTTCCGTTAAAGCACACCGCCGCGCCGCCAGACGCCGTATTATCCGAAATATTCACGCAAAGCAAGGTGACGACACGCGCGTTTGTACCCTGCGTATACACTCCGCCGCCCGTCTTCGCGCGGTTGCCCGTCAAAGTCGGTACCGCGGAGTTTCCCGCCCCGTCATAGCGCGCGAACTGCGTCTTTCCGTCCAGCCAGAACGCGCCGCCGCTGCCCGCCGCCTCGTTTTCGCCGTAAATCCCGCCGTTCACGTTGAGAATGCCGCCACCCCAGAGACAGACGGCTCCGCCGTCCTGCTGCGCCGCATTCGAGCGGAACAGGCAATCGTTGAGATTGATTGTGCACGTCCCCACGATCGCGCCGCCGTTTTTGGAAGAAGTATTCCCCGTAAACTGCGCGCCCGTGAGCGTCGCTTGCGAAGAAGCCGTTTCGCAGGCGATCGCCCCGCCGTTGTTTGCCGCATTTTCGCGGAACACCGCGCCGCTGACGATGAGTTTCCCGCCCGTAACGCGGACCGCGCCGCCGTTGCCCGTCGTTCTGCCGTTTTGCAGTACGGCGCCTTCCCCGATCGTCAGCGTTCCCGCGCTCGCGATCATCGGTTCGCCCGACGATACGCCCAGCCCGTCCAGCGTAACCGTGTGCCCCTGCGCGCCCGCTATGCTGAGCGACGCGCCCGAGGCGACGGTGAAAAGCGCCGTGGAGCCCGTGCGGAAAACAGAGACATCCTTTCCTTCGGGCAGGATGGTAAGACCGTTGACGGATACGGTAAGCCCCGTTTCATAGACGTCTTCCACGATATAAACGGTATCCCCTGCCGTCGCCTGCGCCAACGCCGCCGCAAGAGTGGTGAAATTGCTTCCGTTTAAGCGCGCGACCGTCTTTTCCTCGTCCAATCCGACCGCGGCGCTTTCCGCGCCCGCCCCCAGCGCCCTGTCGTATGCGCGGACTTTATAATAAGCCCCGCTTTCGGGTCCCGCCGCGTCCGTATACGTTCTGCCGTATGTGAATCCGATGACCTGATAACCGCTCTGATCGTCTCCGCGCAGGACTTCATAGCCGAGATGCGCGAAATCGTCCGCCTCGGGAAGAATGAGCGTATTCCCGCCTGCGGAACGCACGACGTGCAGGATCTCCGTACGATCGCTCCCGTCATAGATTGCCAGCTCGTCGCCGTATCGGGTGTAGTAATTGTAAAATGCGGCGTCCGCATACCACAATTTCAGCGGATTGTCTTTTATCCGACCCGACTTTTTCGCTGCGTCCATCGCCGCTTTGAACTGTTCCGAAGCCGAATCGTATCCCGTGAACGCCTTGCCGCCCCATGTAAAGCCGATCCGCGCAAAATAATAGCTGAGATCTGTTCCCGCCGCCAGCGAGCTGAAATAGACATGCAGTTCGCTCGCCGCGGAAATTCCCGCCCTGTTTTCAAAGCGGTAACAGTTTTCGAGATTCCCCCAATATCCCGGATATCGGCTTTCGATACACCACCAGGGCAGCGCGTCCGAGGCCTTTTGCGTATATGCGTTCCCCGCATTGTCGTCGGGCGCCGTCGCCGCAAGATAGGACGTAAAATCCCCCCTTGCGGATTCCCCGCTCTGCGCGGTCTTGTTGTACTGAGACCACATGTTGTTGGTGACTTCCGTGCGGGTGCGCTCCGAAATGTCCATCATGTGACCGAGTTCGTGAGACATTCCCCAGCCGAAATCGCTTCCCTGACAGGACGTCGTTTCCCAGCCCGACCCTTTCTGGATTCCGACGTGTTCGGTATATGCGTACGCCGCCGCATGAGGCTGCATCACGCGGACGTTGACGTTCAGGTATTCCCCGCGCGCATCGTAATGTTCGTCCTTCGGATCAAAACTGACCCCTGCAAACGCATACAGCCCCAGAAGATACTCATCCCAGCCCGCGCAAGCCTTTGCGGGAGAAACGGACGAATCGATATAGACCTGTTTCGCGACGGTTGCCGTGACCGTCAGGATGATATTCTTCCCCTGCAATTCGGTGACGTCGCAAAGGGTATCGGGTTGCGACTCGCAGCGTTCGAGATATTCGGTCAGCTCCCTTTTGTATGCCGCCTCGTCGTCCCCTTCCCGATAGGTCGGAATCTCATATCCCCCTTCGATATAAATGCGCACTCTATCGCTCTGCTCCGCTTCCGTGTACGGATTGCGCAGATAGATCGGGCCGCCCGGAACGGTCGCAACGCTCCAGGAAGAATCGTACAGATCGGGAACGGGAATCCTGTTGATGCCGCGGTTGAGTACGGTCGCACCGCTGTACCACTTATTCCAATGCCCGATTTGCTGCGTAAAATTGAGCGTCGGAAGCGGGTCGCCGTCCGCGCAGTCCACAAATACTGTAATCGTTTCGCCGGGCGCCGCACAGATGCCCGTCACCTGCCTGTTCGTGCCCATCCAGACCATTTTCAGCGTATTGCGCGCATAGCCCGCAACGTCGCCGTGCCGAGCCAGCGTCGCGTTCCCGTTTTCGTCCTTCGCCGTGCTCAGTTCGCGCTTGCCGTCATAAGAGATCTCTCCGCTGAGGACGCTCTCCGCCCTGTCGGCGAGGAACCGGACGGTATCCCGCAGGCGGTACGCCGCCGTCTCCCGCACCTGCGCCAGGAGATCTTCCGTTTCCGATTTACTGTAAGAAGCGTCCGTCGTCAGATAATTGTAATCGGTAAACAGCCCGTTCTGCAAAGTCTGTACGCACGCCTCCTCGGGGCGGTAAAACACAAATTCGGACGCACTGCAATGCTGCGTTTTCGAGGTGTTTACCTGCGTATATTCAAAGCGGAAATAGCGGAAGCTGTATGCCCGATCGAACGTATAGAGCAGTACGTTGTCGCACACTTCCGAAACGCCCGTGCCGATCACCGTATAGTCCGCCCCGTCATCGGAAACGGAAAAAGTAGCGGTTTTCGGAAACCCTTTTGCCCAATCGTCGCGGCGGGTCGCAAAGATGAGGCGGTCCACTTCCGCCGTATTGCTGAACTCGACGGTGACGGTATTTTTGAAGGTATCGCTGTTGACCGTGTTCGTCTCCCAGAAGGTATCGAAATTCCCGTCGAACGCCCTGGACAGCACGTTGTTCGGATAATTTCCGCCGTTGTTGGAATAGGAGCGGATATAGAGATCGGCGGACGCATCCGTCCCGATCGCATAATTTTGCTTATACTCCTCGGACAGGAGCTCGTTCGTGCGCGTGATCTTATCCGTGCGGAATACCGTACCGCGCCCCAGCGCGGACGCCGTAATTCCCGTCAGATACATTCCCGTACACATAATAAATGCGGCCGAGAGTATCCCGATCGCAATCTTTTTTCTGCGTTTTGTCATATCGTTTCTCCGTTTCGGATTTTCCCTATTTTTAACCGACATAATATTATATCAAAGATAATCGATTTGTCAATTTCTGCATGCAGGAACTTTCTGCTATCCGACGAATATCTCCGCATTAGTATGCCCTGACATTTGTTGCCCTATCCGAAACGCAAAAAAAAACGGGCGCAACGCCCGTTTTTTCCGAATATTCCTTTTAGCCTGCGCGGCAAAGGCGCAAAGCATCCGGCGGAAACGGGGGAATGTTTGTTTCCGCCGGGTGCAGGGAGGAAATTACTCTTTGACCGCTCCCGCCGAGCCGCCCTGAATCAGATATCTGGAAAGCGCAATATAAAGCGCGACGATGGGAACCGCCACAAACAGCGCACCCGCCGCAAAAATGGAAAATTCGCTGTCGTCGAGGAAATTAAGCCCCACCGCAACCGTCCAGGTCGATTTGTCCACGAGCAGCATGCTCGGAAGCATAAAGTCCGCCCACGGCCAGACAAAGGAAGTAAGCGCGGTATAAACGATCATCGGTTTGGAAAGCGGCAGGGTTATTGATACAAACACGCGCAGATCGGACGCGCCGTCCAAAACGGCGGCGTCATAGATAGACGATGGGATCGTATCGAAAAATCCCTTCTGTACGAGAAAACCCATCGCCGCTCCGCTGCTGTAAAGCAGGATCAGTCCCCAGAGGTTGTTGATAAGGTGCAGCTGCGTCATGAGCACGAACAATGCCGTCATGTTCATAAAATTGGGGAAAATCCCCAGAAGCAGCGTCGCTTTCATGATCGATTTACGTCCCTTGAAGCGATAACGGGAAATGGTATAAGATACCGCAAGGACGAGCGCCGTCGAAATGGCACAGCTGACGGCCGCCACAAACAGCGTGTTGCCGAACCAGCGCTTGTAATCATACTTGTTGACTTCCGTAAACAGGCGGCGAAACGTATCCAGGCTGTATGACTTCGGGAAAAAGCCTTCCAGGGTAAGAAGGTCCCCTTCCGCATTGAATGCGGACAGAATCAGCCATACGCACGGAAAGGCAAACACCGCGCTGACGAGGATGACGAGCAGATATACGAGCACCGCCTTTGCCACCCGTCCGGAGCTGATATGAAACTTTTCCGTTCGGATCATCTGTATGTATCCTCCTTCTTGTATGCAGGCGATGCAATATATGCGCCGAGCGCAAACAGAGCCATAAACGCGAACAGGATAAGACTGAGCGCCGACCCGAGCGAATACAACCGCTTTTCCACCGTGAGATTGTACATCCAGTTGATCAGAAGATCCGAACTGTTTGCATTGAAATAACCGGGCGAATATGCGGCTTCGGGGCGTAAAAAGTAAAATATGCTGAAATTGTTGAACTGACTGATGAATGTGCTGATGATGATGGGCGTCGTCGCAAAAAGCACGAAAGGCAGCGTAAGATACCAGAACTGCTGGAACGCGTTGGCGCCGTCCAGTCTTGCCGCTTCATACATATCCTTGTTGACGTTGGATAAAATCCCCGTCGCCAAAAACATGACGGACGGGACTCCTACCCATGCGCAGCAGAGCAGGCCCAGAATGCGCAGCGACCATTTGGAATCATAAGATATGATCGTGAACCGTTCCGAAACCCATCCCCAGTCTTTCAGCAGCCCGACAATCGGACCGCTGTCGCAGAACATGAAATAAAAACCCGTCAGCGAAATAAAGCTCGGAATGGCATAGGCAAACATCGGGAACACGCGCCAGAACCGCTTCCATTTCAGGCATTTGGCGTTATAAAGCAATGCAAGCTCCAACCCTCCGAAATAGACGAGAAACGTTGAACCGACCGCCCACAGGATATTCCAAAGGAGGATCTTTCCCATCGTTCCGACATACTCGCTCATGGTAAAGATCACCTTGAAGCTCTGAAATCCCGTCCAGCTGACGAGCTTGGGCGGAACGATTTCCCCGCCGTAATCGGTAAACGCCACGAGTGCGGTAAACACGATGGGCATGATGTTGAAAACGCATACGAACAGAATGGGGACGGTCAGCGTAAGGTAAAAGAATTTTCCGTAAATCAGCGAACGGCAGCTTTCGCGGAAACTGCGCACGGGATTGCCCTTTCCGATCTCGCGCGCCGTAAATGCGGCGTCCCTGACGTTGGCATAATACGCCGCGCCGAAAATGACGCAGAAAAAGATCGTCGTGATCCCCCATGCAAGCATCTCGACCGAGTTATCCCCTTCGATGCCCATGATGGGCACCCCTTCCACCGTGCCGAGCGTGACGAGCCCGATCAGATCTCCGACCCCTTTGAAAGCGAGAAAGAGGATAAAGCCGATTTCGGCCAGCATGAGAAGCGCCCCTTTTACATACTGACGGCAGAACATCTGCCCGAGCCCCATAAAGGCGCAGCTTAATTTTGCCTGTAACGGCAGCCGCCTGCGCTCGCGCGCCATGATTCCGTTCACGCCGGCACCTCCTGTCATGAAATATCCCCTATCGCCATCGCAGAACGGATGTCCTCGACGAGTTTATCCAACGCGCCCGTAAGCGACTGCTCCGTCGTATAAACGGGAACGGGACGCGTGGTGTTATCCGTCGCGACGTCATTGAAAAGTGAAGATAACGGATCCCAGATATACTGCGTATCGCGTGTGGACGGCATCATATAAACGAGATCGGAAGATACGCGCTCGCTTAAAATCGCGGATACTCCGCCCAGCTCTTCCGCAAGATCGGTGCGGGCAGGAACGGCGCCGAGCGCTTCGCTGCGCCATTTCAGATTTTCATATTCGGATACGAATTGCACAAACGCAAGGCATGCTTTGGGATATTTCGTATACGAACTGACCGCAAACGCATTCACTCCTCCCATCGTCGTCGGCTCGAACGTTTCGCTTTCCATATCCGACAGATCTTTCAGGATATCGCCGTCTTCGGGGAGCCTCGGAGGATCGACCACGACGAGATTTTCCCGCGCCGCAGCCTCCGCTTCCGCTTGCGTCTTTCCCTCGCGCACATACGTTTGCGCGAGATTTTCCTGAAACGTCGTCAGCCAGTCGGGCGTACCGATGGTACAGAACGCCGTCCCCGCCGCATTTGTCAGATAAGTCGCAACCTGCGTCGTTGCATTCTGAGAAATACAGTTGGAACCGAGCGCCCCGGCGAGATCGCGGAACAATCCGAGCCCCGTTTCCGCCCCTTCGGCGTTCAATCCGATATCCTCGTTCGTATCCCCGAAAATATACGCGCCGAACGAAAGAAGGTATCCCGTATTGAAATACTGATCGACGAGCGACATATACAGCCCGTAACGGCTGCCGTCCGATTGCTCTCTGACCTGCATGCTGTAAGCGTATAAATCGTTCATGTTTTCCGTCATATCGGGAACGCCGTTTGCGTTATCGTCCCATTCCGTTTCCCAGTTTTCGGGAAGCAGATCTTTCCTGTAAGTAAGTACGGTCGATTGCTGCGCAACGGGCATTCCGTAATACAGATTCAATCCGTAAGTTTCAAGCTCGTACACCTCCATCACCGTTTCGGGGATCTTTTCGATATCGAGCTTTTCCGTCGGCAGAGGCAGGATATGCCCGCCTTCCGCATAGCGCATGAGCATATCGTTTGCCTGATACAGAACGTCGGGGCCGTATCCGTCCGGTCCGTTCTGTTCGAGATCGACGTATTGATCCATGTTGGCGTCGACGGCGTTTATATTGTATTCCGCATAGCGCGCGTTGAACGCGTCGAGAACTTCCTGTAAATGCCCCGTTTCGACTGCCATCTGATTGTCAAGCACGCGGATGGTCGCATTGCGTTCGATCTCCCCTTCGAATTTTGCCATCACCTGTTCGTAAGTGAACGTATTTCCGCCCGTGCGTTCGCCGCAGGCGGAAAGACTGACCGCCGCCAGAACGGCCGCAAGGCAGATACAAGATTTGCGGATGATTTTCATTGCCGGTTCCTCCTTTCCAGAATGCGGAAGGACTGCGCGGCAACCCGCGACTCGGTGCCGTCCGCATGATATGTCAATGCTTCCGAAGTATTGTTGACGACGAGCGTAACGCCGCCCCGTTGCATAATGAGCAAATCGCCCTGCGCGGCAATCCCGAGCGGTCCGCGCAATTTTTTCCTTTTCAGCGACGAAAGAGATCGCACCGTTTGCGAAAGATCTGTTTCCCGGCGCGCCTTATCCCAATCGAACGTCCGCCGCGAATCGGGGTCATAGCCTCCCTCCGTCCCGATTTCGGTTCCGTAGTAAATACACGGCATTCCCGTATAGAAAAACATCACGGCAAGCGCGTTTTTCAGACGGCGGACATCTCCGCCCGCATTGGTGAGAAAGCGCTCCGTATCGTGACTGTCGAGGAGATTGAGCATCATCTCGTTGACCTGATCCGTATTCCGCATCAGAAGTTCGTTGAGCCTGTTGCAGAACTGCTGCGCGCTCATTTTAGAAAAGGCAAAATAATCCTGACACGCCTTCGTGAACGAATAATTCATGATCCCGTCGAACTGATCTCCCTGAAGCCAGGCAAAGGCATCGTGCCAGCTTTCTCCGATGAGAACGGCTTGCGGGTTTTCCCGCTTGACCTCGCGGCGGAATTTCCGCCAGAATGCATGAGAAACTTCGTCCGCCACGTCCAGACGCCAGCCGTCGATCCCCGTATCCCGCATCCAGCCGAGCGCCGCATTCACCAGAAAGTCCTGCACTTCCTCATTGTTCGTGTTCCATTTCGGCATATAATTGCACGCCGCGAAACATTCATAATTCACGCGCTCGGGATCCGGCTTTTCTCCGCGTATGATGAACCAATCGTAAAACGGCGATTCTTTGCCTTTTGCCATCACGTCCTGAAATTGCGCGCACAGCATGCTGCAATGGTTGAATACCGCATCCAACACAACGCGCATCTTCCTCCGATGCGCCTCCGCAACAAGCGAGCGCAGGGTCTGCTTATCCCCGAACATCGGGTCCACCCTTCCGTAATCCACCGTATCGTATTTGTGATTGCTCGGCGAAAGGAATACGGGCGAAAGATAGAGCGCGTTCACGCCGAGCTTTCTGAGATATCCGAGTTTTTGTATAATCCCCTTCAAATCTCCGCCGTAGAACCCTTTCTGAGCGGGAGGCTCGTTCCATTGACGGTCGATATATGACGCGTCTTTATTCCGATCTCCGCGGCAAAAACGATCGACAAAAATCTGATAGAACACGGCGTTTTCACACCAACGGACCCGACGGTGAAGATCGGCATCGTTGATATAAGGATACTGAAAAAAATTATAATAGCCCTTGGAAAAATCGTACGATTTTGTCAGACCTTCTTCCGAATAGTAATAGCTTTCCGTTCCGTCCGTCAGATAAAACAGATAGCCGATCCTGGAATCGGGGACATGCAGCGATATTTCATAGTAATCGAACAGTCCGTCGGAACGCAATTTTTTCATACGGCGGCGGCTGCGGCGCGTCAGCCAGTCATATTTGACGGCATAAATTATTTCCGCCCGCTGCAGGTCTCCCGCAGCGCACCTGAGCCGTATCCGCAGCGTCTGTTCGTCGTACGCAAAGGCGTATTGCGATTTCTGAATATGTAAAACTGCCGCCTTGTTCATCTCTTTCTCCATGCGATACAGGCGGGGCTGTCCGCCCCGCCGCACCTTGTCGTTTTACTCTGCCGATGTTACCGCAAGCGAGATCACGCCGCTTTCCGATACCGATACACGGAACGAATAACTTCCCGCGCGGGTGCAAAGGAAGTTGGACCCGTTCCCCCATGCCCAGACGTCCGTAATTCCCTCGGGCAGATTTTCCGCCGCAGCGAGTTTGCTGTTATACGCGGTCGTATAATATACGTTATCACGATAGGGCGCATAAACCGCAACGGGAATGCACAGATAAAAATAATCCCCTTCCACGAGGTCGAGAGTGATCTCGTATTCTCTGGCCATTCCCTCCGCAGGTTCGGAAACGGGGGTCAGCTGCTGTACCGTGCCGCCTTCGCCGAATTTATTATCCGCAAATACGGAAGTCTTTGCGTTGTATTCCTCTTCCGTGACCGAAAGATTTCCCGTTGCGGGATCGGTCGCCTGAGCGAAACTGAGCCTTCCGCCGAGCACTTTCCACGTCTGATCGGACATGACGATGTCCGACGTCTTATCCACCTCTATCGCGCCTTCCAGCGTGTTCGTCTGAGCGTCGAGCGTAACCGTCAGAGTGAACGTATATGTCCCGCCCGTAACGGTGACGATATTGCTGCCCATGCCGTCCGCTTTACGGAACGCGGCGTCTTCCCCGTTAAACTCGACGATATCCGTATAATAGAACATTGTGCCGTCCTGTGCGGAAATGCCGCCGCCTTCTTTGAGCGTGCAATACGCCAGCAGGAATTCATCTCCCTCCGCAAGAGTCCACGTCTGCGTCCACGTTCCCGTGCCGTCCGCTTCGTTATCGGAAATTTTATACATTTCATATGCGGAATACTGAAGAGACTGCACGTTCGCGCCCCAGGATGTGCCCGCAAGCACCGATTCCGCGGTCGTTTCCGCCGCAGAGTTCCCGTAAATATACCACGTATACGCGGAACGGTCAACCGTCACCGCAGGCGCGTCCCCGTTGCGGACTACGGTGATCGACCCGATGTTCTTGTCTACCGCATCCGTCGTCAGCGTAAGCGTATAATTTCCGCTTACATTGACCGTAATGTTCACCTGCCCGTCTCCGAGACCCGTACCGGGCGCGTCCATGTATTCGTTCTCGACGAGATATTGTCCTCCGCGCGCCCCGCCGCCGTTACTGTCGTCCAAAAGCCAATCGCCCTCGTCGTTCTGGATGCAGAACTGCCATTGATCCCCCGCATACAGGTTGATCGTGATTTTAAACTCGTTTTTCCCTTCCGTTTTGGTGAGAATGTTGCCGTTCTCCCCCTCGATCGGGCCTCCGTTCCATCCGATTTCCGCCAAAGGGCCTCCTGCCGACGAACTGCCCGCAATCGTCCAAAGACGGGTATCTTCCTCGGAAGAACTCCACATGGAATACACGTTGGTGTCCTTTTCGATCGCCGTATCAAAACTCCACTCGTGCGTAAAATCCGACGTTGCATACCAGCCGCGGAACTCATATCCCGCTTTGTCGTAATCCTTATCCTGAGGTTCGAATTCCGCAACCTTGCCCCCTGCTTCCACTTCCTCGGTCGTGATCACGGTCGTCGCATCGTAAAACGTTACCTTATACTTCTGCTCTCCCGTTCCCTTGCACGCCGCGGCTAAGCCGAGCATGAGCGCCAACGCCGCCGCAAACAGCGCCGCACGAATGAGTTTCGTCCGGATTGACTTTGCCATAATTTTCCCTCCTCGTCCCGAATGTTTTATTTAATCGGTTAAGTAAATTATATCACAAATTTTTTTGTTGTCAATAGGTTCTGACAATTTTTTTCAAAAAATGTTTGAAAAAATAAAAAAGCGCTTTTATCTTGACTTTTTCGCGCATTTGGAGTACTATAATGGCGGATATGAGTGAAGAAAACGGCGTTGTGACAATTGCAAAGATCGCCGCACTTGCAGGGGTTTCCTCTGCAACGGTTTCCTATGTTCTCAATCATCGGACGGACGTGAAAGTTTCGGAAGCGACGCGGCGGAAAATCCTGGCGATTTGCGAAGAAATGCATTACGAAAAAGGCGCGGGGCGCGGACGCCCGCAACGACAAAAACAGGTCACCATCGACGATATCGCGCGGGAAGCGGGCGTATCCACGGCAACGGTGTCCTATGTCATCAACGATCGGAAAGACATCAAGATCAGCGAGGAAACGCGCCGCAAAGTGCTTCAGATCTGCAATCTGAGGCAATACGCACCCTCTTTCATCGCGCGTTCGCTCGCCGCGAGGAAAAACGATCAGGTCGGATTGTGTTTCCCCGTCGGCGCTTCCCGTTTCCGCGATACGGAATATCTCGCACTGATCCGCTCCCTTCAATCCGAATTGCAGGCGTGCGGTTACGCGACCCTGCTGCTGCCCCCCGCGCAAATCGCGGAAGCGAGAACTCAGAACAATATCGACGGGATTATCTGCGCAGACCTTACCGAATCCGAGTTTTATCATCTGAAAGAAAGCTATTTTGTCCCTATCGTGGCAGTCGACATGATCGTATCCGACCCGCTGTTTTTCAAAGCCTATACGGATTACACCGCCGTTGCGGCCGCCGCGAGGCGCATGCTCGGCACGGACAGACTCGTCTGCATTGCACGGCCTCCTCGGAACGAACCGTACCGCAGCGCTCTCAAAGAAGCATTCGGAAACGATGAGCTTTATTTCGCGGACGACGTTGCGTCGCTCAGGCGCTTTGCGCTGTCCCGCCGCGGAAGCCCCGTCCTTTTTGCGGACGGACTCTCCGCATCGATTTGCTCCGATGTGATCGACAGGGATAAAACAGCGGTTATCTGCGAAAACGACCCTCCCGATCCCGATATAAGCGGACCCGCGGTTCTCCGTCTTCCGCTGCAGGATAAGGCGGCACGCGCGGTTGCCATGCTGCAGAGCGCAATCCGCCGTGAAGAATCTCAGCCGCATACGTTTGCGCTCTCGCCCGATCTGACCCGAGAGCGATGATCGGAACAACATGGATTGCCATCCCGAAATTCTGCGGATAAAATAAAAGCGCCCGCCCGCGCACTTTTCAGTGCGCGGGCGGGCGCTTTTTCGACGAACCGACTGAAAAAACGCGTCCGATTTATAACAACGACCGATACAGAGCTATGATGTCTTCTTTGACCGGCTCCCTGGGATTCCCGGGGCGGCAGGCGTCGTCCATAGCCGACTGCGCAAGAAAATCGAGGTCTTCCTCCTTCACGACCGATTTGAGATCTTTGGGAATTCCGACGTCTTCGGAGAGCTTCCTCACCGCGTCGACGGCGGCTTTTCTTGCCTGTTTCAGCGTCATTTTATCCACGTCTTTCACGCCCATAGCTTTGGCGATATCGCGGTATTTTTCTCCCGTCGCTTCGGCATTATACTCCATGACGACGGGGAGCAGAATGGCGTTTGCGACGCCGTGCGGCGTATCATAGAGCGCGCCGAGCGGATGCGCCATGGAATGAACGATGCCCAGCCCCACGTTGGAAAACCCCATGCCCGCAATGTACTGACCGAGCGCCATGCCCTCGCGTCCTTCGGGCGTGCCAGCAACCGCGCCGCGCAACGAGCGGGAAATCATCTCGATCGCCTTTAAGTGCAGCATGTCGCTCATTTCCCATGCGCCCTTGGTGATATACCCTTCTATGGCGTGCGTAAGGGCGTCCATCCCCGTCGCGGCAGTCAGTCCTTTCGGCATACTGCTCATCATGTCGGGATCCACAACGGCGACCACGGGAATGTCATGCACGTCGACGCAGACCATTTTTCGGTTTTTTTCGCTGTCCGTTATGACATAGTTGATCGTCACTTCCGCTGCCGTTCCTGCCGTGGTCGGGACGGCTATAACGGGCACGCTCTTATTCTTTGTCGGCGCAACCCCTTCCAGCGACCGCACGTCTGCAAATTCGGGATTGGCAATGACGATCCCGATTGCCTTTGCCGTATCGATGGACGAACCGCCGCCGATCGCGATAATACAGTCCGAACCGCTTTTTCTGTAAGCTTCGACGCCGGAAATGACATTTCCGATCGTCGGATTGGGCTTGATCTCAGAATAGATTTCATAATCGATTTGCGCTGCGGAGAGAACGTCCGTCACTTTGCTCGTCACGCCGAATTTGACGAGATCGGGGTCGGAACACACAAAACATTTCCGGAATCCCCTTCTTTTCACTTCTCCCGCGATTTCCGAAATCGCGCCCTTGCCGTGATAGGCGGTCTCATTGAGTACAAAGCGGTGTGCCATAATTACATCCTCCTTTCTTTTATCAATTCAGTTTGTCGGAACCGACGAGGCGGCAGTATGCGCCGCTTATCTGCGCAGAGAAAGGACGTCCTTCTCGTATGCCGCGACGGCTTCCAGATAGTCGTCGCTCTGCCCTTCGGATGCGAGATATTCCTCCCAGACCTCTCCGAACGGGAGCGTTTTGACCCGCTCCTGCAAATACATCAGGCGCGTGAACTCCCCTTTCTCCTGTGCGTCTTTCATTTTTCCGTCAGGCATCAGCAGCGCATACAATAGCGCCTTTTCCACAGAGCGTTGCCCCGTTACCCAAGCAAAAATGCGGTTGATGGAAGCGTCAAAATAATCGAGTGCGATTTTTACGCGCGCCGTCGCGCCGTTTCGGACGACCTCTTTCATGATCTCTTTGAGCTCGTCCTCAAAAATGACGACGTGATCGCTGTCCCAGCGCACGGGACGGGAGACATGAAGCGCCACTTTTTTGTGAAACGCCAGCATGGCGGGAATTTTATCGGAAACCACCTCCGTCGGATGATAATGCCCGTTATCGAGAAGGGGGCAGATCCCGCGCGTTGCCGCATAGTTCTGACAGAATTCGCTGCTGCCGACCGTATAACTCTCAACCCCGATCCCGAACACCTTGCTTTCCAACGCGGGGAGCACCCATTCTTTATCATAATCGGAAAGGATTTCGTCGAGCGCTTCCGCATACCGCAGACGGGGCGTCAGACGATCGGCGGGAATGTCTTTATATCCGTCCGGGATCCAGAAATTGACAAGGCACGGGCTCCCCATCGCTCTTCCGAGATACGCCGCGATTTCCATACACCTTTTTCCGTGTTCGATCCAGAACCTGCGCGTTTTTTCATCGGGCGAAGAAAGCGTGAGCCCGTCCTTCATCGCGGGATGCGCAAAGAAAGTAGGATTGAAGTCGATTCCGTCCGCATTCTGTTTTTTGGCAAAATCGACCCACGGAACAAAATGCTCCGGCCGATACGCGTCCCGATCGATCTTTCCCTTTTCCCCGCCGAGAAACGCGTAACTCGCATGAAGATTGATTCTTTTCTTCCCCGGCATGAGACCGAGCGCAAACGCATAATCCTGCATCAGTTCTTCGGACGTCCGCGCCCGTCCGGGATAATTCCCCGTCGTCTGAATCCCGCCGGATAAGCCTTTTGCGCCCTCAAACCCGAGGACATCGTCGCCCTGCCAGCAATGTACGGAAACGGGAATTTGCTTCAGCGCCGCGATCGCCGCATCCGTATCCGCCCCGAACTCCGCATACTTCTTTTTTGCCTGTGCATAACTCATGTCGATTCACCTCTTTGCATTTGTATTTTCAGATTCCCCAGCGCGGTCGCTTCGATGGGAAGCGCCACGACGTTTTTCCCCGTCGCTTCGCGCGTCAGCTCGTTGAGCCATCCGTTACGCGCGCCGCCGCCTACGATATAAAGGCTGTCGCACGATTTGCCCGTGCACTCTTCCAGCTCCGCGAGCGCGCGCCGATACCCGAGCGCAAGGCTTCTGTGTGCGCAGCGGAAATAATCCCCCGGGCTTTGCGGTCCCTTCCCTATGCCGAATCCCTCGGAAACGGCGGCCGACATACTCGGCGGAGCGAGAAAACGCGGGTCGTTCACATCGATCAGCCCCTCAAAGGCGCTGTTTTTCCCTAACGCGATCATTTCGTCAAAGGAAATGTCCGGCGCGAGTTCGGATTTCAGCCGATTGACGATCCACATGCCCATAATATTTTTCAGGAAGCGGAAATAACCGACCCCGCCTTCATTTGTAAAGTTATACTTTCGCGCCCTCTCCGAACAGACGGCGTGCGGGATTTTAACGCCGAGAAGCGACCACGTCCCGCTTGAAAGATAGGCACCCTCGGTCATAGGAATCCCTTCCACGGCAGAAGCCGTATCGTGAGAAGCGCATAAAACGACCTGCGTATTGCCGCCGACTTCCCGCGCGATCTCAGGTTTTAACATCCCGACCCTGCTCCCCGGCGCGGAAAGCGTTCCGAACAGTCGGGACGGCAATCCGAGCGCGGAAATCAATGCTTCGTCGTATTTTCCCGTAACCGCATTTACAAGCCCCGTGGTCGTTGCATTGGTGTATTCATGCGACTTTACGCCCGTCAGCTTATAAGTAAGATATTCGGGAATCATCAGAAATTCGGTCACCTTTTCCAATCTGCCCCGGACTCTGTCGTCCGTAAGCTGATATACGGTATTGAACGGCTGAAACTGAATTCCCGTAGCGGCATAAAGTTTTTCAAACGGAATTCTGTCATGAACCGCGCGGATTGCGTCGGCCGTCCGACCGTCGCGATAAGAAAAACAGGGTAAAACTTCCTTATCTCCTTGCATGAGCACATAATCAACCGCCCATGTGTCGATCGCGAGACTGCTGATCTGACCGTATTTCGCAAACGCCGCCCTGATGCCCTCTTTGACGTGCGCAAACATCGCCGCAATGTCCCAGACAAGATGTCCGTCCGCCTCCCGCGCGCCGTTCGGGAACCGATATACTTCTTCCGTATGAATTCCGTCTTTGTCTTTCCAGCCTGCAATATGCCGCCCGCTGGAAGCCCCGATGTCTATCGCCAGATAATATTCCATTTGCGTCCCCTTTTTACAGTTATTATATAGCCCGATTAAAATAAAACAAGGACATTATTTAAGCAAAAAACTATCGCTATTTGACTTTTTTATTTTCTTATGATAAAATTTTATATATGAACGAAAGCATTCACGAGAAACTCACGCGCCTGACTGACGAAGAGCGCGCAATCCTGAGCGGGCAGGGACTGAAAAAAGACGATTACACCGTTTCCGAACGATTTATCGTCAACAGCAAAAAAATCCTGAACGATCAGGAATTTGCCCTCAGAATCCATACGCGTTTCATCGATTTCCCGGAACACGGTCACGATTACATGGAGCTCATGTACGTTTATTCGGGAAGAATTTCGCACGTCGTAAATGAGGAAAAAGTCGTCCTCGAAAAGGGCGACATTCTCTTTATCAACCGACACGCCAAACATTCCATTCTCCGTGCCGAAAAAGACGACATCGGGGTCAACTTTATTCTTTCCGAAAAATTCCTGCGCAATCTTTATCCGCGCATTCAGAACAATGCCGTCATGAGCGATTTTCTGAAAAACAACTTCGACGACGCGGGCGAAGCGGAATATCTGTTTTTCCGCACCAAGGACAATTTCCCTGCCTGCAATCTCATGGAAAATCTCATTTACGCCATCGTCAACCGCACGGAAGAGCTGTATGCCGAACTCGTGACGATGCTCTTTTCTTATCTGGCCTACTACCGCGACACGCTGGTAAACGCCCTGAGGCTACCCTCCGCGGACGCCCGCCTCAAACGCGAAATTCTCCATTATGTGGATCGGAAATATGCCGCCGCGTCGCTTTTTCAGCTCGCGGCGAAACTCGGTTATGCGCCCGCGTATCTATCCCGCCGCATACGCGAACTGTTCGGCAAAACGTTCCGCACGCTTTTGAGGGAGAGACGGATGACCGCAGCCGAAGAAATGCTGCGCAAGACCGATCTGAGCGTGGAAGAAATCATACGCAGCGTCGGCTACGAAAACCAGACGCACTTTTACAGGGAATTCTGTAACATTTACGGCACAACGCCCTATCGTTACAAAAGAGGATTGAAAAAATAATTTATCCTTTGTATATCGTTTTTAGTCTCTCATTGAAAGAACAATGCACAAATATAAAGCAAACAGAGCCGAAAACGTGGGCGCCGTTCTGCCGACGGATAACGGCGGATATAACCCCCTATTATAATTTTAGATAAACTACGAAGACGCAAGTCCGCTTTGAATTACAGCAAATCGACAATGAAAAAGACCCCGAAATTAGTTAAAATGAAAGCTCATCTACACTGTTGCAAATAAACAAACGGGTAACTTTGATAATACAATTCGAATGATTAAAATTCTATAAAAGCGGGAAAAGTTTTGAACTCGCTTCATCTTGTAAAGAAACATATCAACTTTGGCAACATCTGACCGAACGTTATGAGCTCTATATCGAAAAACAAATATGAACCGGCAGAATTGTTAGCGAGTGCGGATTTTAGCAATATAAACTTTGCTTTGAACGTAGAAAATCTGAAACGTGTCAAAAAAGGGATTGAACAGAATTTAGAAAACGATGATGAAATCAAATATTGGCAACCGTTTTTTAAGAAAAACGCGTGGATACTTTCTCAAATTTTTAATACTCCGTTTATGATTATGAAAGATTGCAGCTATGTGGGCGGGAAAAGTTTAAGCAACCGAAATAGTAAGTTTACAGATTTTATCCATCAAAATAAAGTTACTAAAAACATATCCCCTAATAGAAATCAAGACGCCAACTGTTAAATTGGTGCAAAATTCTTCTTATCGCGCTGATGTATTTTCAGTCAGTAATGACTTAAATGGCGGAATTACGCAATTATTAACCCAAAAAGACAAATTATATAAAGATTATGCTACATTGAGAATGAATACAAAAATCAGTTTTGAAGCGTTAAATATTCGCGGCGTTTTGCTTGTCGGCAATTATTCAGAAATACCGGGAAAAGCAAAATCTTGTTTTGAACTTTTCAGGAATGAACTTCGCTCCATTGAAATAATATGTTTTGATGAACTACTCGCAAAAATCATTCTCATGCTATCATTATTTGAAGACAAAGGAACAAAACCACTAAGTTTTTATGAGGACGGCGATATACCATTCTAATCTCTTTATCCCCTTATTCGGTAGGAATGGGTGGGAAGAAAAAAGAAAGAGAGCAACGATTTCTCGTTGCTCTCTTTCTTTACTTGTATGCCGCAAAGCCCGCAACACCACCCACGAAAATATATTCCGCCTTTGTGGTGTTAAAACTTTGTCGTCACTGGTGGACCTGCGCAGAATTGAACTGCGGTCTTACAAGGTTCTGACGCGGACACTACACGCTTAGTCTGTGGTCGATCTCGCCCGCGGCAAGTCCATAGACAAACTCTCCGCGGACATGTTTCCGAAAAGCCTCCCGCAGGCGGGGAAACCAACGCTTACGGGACGTTCCCTACTTGATTGACGCCCCGCCCCCCGACCGTAGGCAATCGGGGCGGGACGGAGCTTAAATCAGTTAAGCTGCAAGCGCTACGCGCTGACGGCGCGCAACGCCGGATCTTCTGCTTTTATTATCAGCATTTAAAATTTGTCCGTTTTTACGGAGCCGAGCCTCCGACGTGCGTCCGACGACATCCGCTTGCAATCGAATCCGAAACAGGCCCGCTTGCGAAGATCGCCTTACTATATATATTATACCCGAAAGCGGATTTTGTCAATCAGTTGAGTACCACGTCTTTCAGGCTTTCGTATTTTGCCATCGCCGCTCGGCGGATCTCCGCTTCGTTATACCTTCCCTCCGCCGCCTCGTCCGAGAGTTTTTTCGCCGTGAAAATGACCTCCGTCGGATAGCGCAGATTTCTGATCTCGTTGAGAAATTTACCGCTCTGGCGCGTTCCGAAGAAATCGCCGCTCCCGCGCAGTTCGAGGTCTTTTTCCGCCAGACGGAATCCGTCCGTCGTCGTTTTGAGAATATTCAGCCGTTCGAGCGCCGTCTCGCTCTCCGTGCCGACGAGCAGGAAACAGTAACTCTTTTCACTCCCTCTGCCCACGCGCCCGCGCAGCTGATGCAGCTGCGAAAGCCCGAACCGCTCGGCATTATAGATGACCATGATGTTCGCGTCGGGCACGTCGACCCCCACTTCGATGACCGTCGTCGAGACGAGGCAATCGTATTCCTTGTTTTTGAACGCGCGCATGATCTCCGTCTTTTCCTTGTCCTTCATCCTGCCGTGCAGGAGCGCAAAACGCACGTCGGGAAGCCTGCCGCGCAGCTTATCGAACAGTTCGGTAACCGACGTGACCTGTCCCTCCTCGTCGTCGATCTTCGCGCAGACGAAATATGCCTGCCGCCCCAGCTTGGTCTGCTCGCGGATATATTCGAGCATATCGTCATACTTATAGGCGGGAATGACGGAAGTCGAGATCTCCTGCCGTTCTTTGGGTTTGTCCGAAATGACGGTCACGTCGAGATCGCCGTAAAAGATGAGGGAAAGCGTCCGCGGAATGGGCGTTGCCGACATAACGAGAATATCGGGATTATCTCCTTTTTCGCTCAATATATTTCTCTGTGCAACGCCGAAGCGGTGCTGCTCGTCGCACACGCAGAAGGCGAGAGCGGAAAAGTGAACGTCGCCCTGCAACACGGCGTGCGTGCCGCAGAGGATGTCGATCTCCCCCGCCGCAAGCGCCGCCTTTATCTCGCGCTTTTCTTTTGCCGTGCTGCCGCCCGCGAGATACCCGACGCGGTACTCGGGAAAAGTCTTTTTGAGCAGCGCGAAATTCTGCGCCGCGAGCACTTCCGTCGGGGAAAGATACACTGCCTGGAACCCGCTCTTCACCGCCATGAAAATCCCCGTGAGCGCGACCGCCGTCTTGCCGCTTCCGACATCGCCTTGCAGCAATCGGTTCATATGCACGGGGGACATGAGGTTATCGTAGATCGCCCGAACGGCGGCCTGCTGACCCTGCGTGAACGTGAAAGGAAATCGCTTTTCAAAGTTCGCGACGTCGCGCTCGGTGACGGTATATCGGCGCAGGCGCGCCTCGTTTTTATCTCCTTTGATAAGCCGAAAGGCAGAAATCAGCGTGAAATACTCTTCCAAAGCAATTCTTTCCGCTGCATTTTGCATTTCCTGAGCCGTTTTCGGCGCATGAATGGCGTAATAAGCCTCTTTTAAAGGCGATAAACGGTACTTTTTCTGCAATTCCTGCGGTATGATCGACAAAAGCGGTTCGACGGCAAGCGCCTGGCGCACGGCGTCCCGCACCATCTTCTGCGTGAGCGTTCCGCGCAGGGAATACACGGGCACCAGCCCTTTGAGGCGCACGTTTTTATCGAGAGGTTCGAACGTCGGGTTGACGATCGAGATCTGCCCGTACTCATTCCTTACACGCCCGTAAAAGAGATATTCCCCCGCTTTGAGTTTGGGGGCAATGTAGGGCATATTGAACCAGATCGCCGTAAACGGATAGCCGTCCTGCTCCAAAAACGCGCGGATATAATTCACCCGCCCGGTGCGGCGCAGCGGTTCCGCGCGCACGAGACGGCACGCGATGAGCGCCATATCGTTGTGAAACACGTCCCGCACGGACACGCGGTTGGTCATGTCGAGATACGCCCTCGGATAGTACTTGACGAGAGATTCGGTATCGGTGATATTCAGTTTGAAAAACTCTTTTTCCCGCTTTTCGGAGATAAATCTCAAAGATGTCAGCCTCATCGTTCTATCCTAATATTTCAAAATACTTTGTTCAATATGATAAGAATCGGAAGGCGGCGCCTTCCGATAAGAAAAGGGCGGAACCGCGTCCGCCCTGCCGTTTATTCGAGTGATAACAGATAATAATAAATGGGCTGACCGCCGTAATGATAGTCTACGTCGCAGTCGGGGAAAGCCTCGGCAACCTTACCCGCAAGCGCCTTCGC